>NZ_JBJIAO010000035.1:0-55025 GCF_045310825.1 Mycobacterium sp. SMC-21
GCCGCTACCTACCGCCAATGGTTAAACACCCAGCTCAACCACGCCGCTTGACTATTAACAGAAATAGGAGCATCAAGCTCGCCTCGTCGAGCGCTTCCCGCGGTCGCCCGCCAAGCGCATGATTGATCCACAGAGGGAGGGGAGTGCCGCGGTGCCGAACCAATGGTCGGGAGTGACGATCGACTGTGTCGACCCGGTCCGGATGTCGACGTTCTGGGGACACCTTCTCGGCATCGAGCCCTCATACGAGCACGGCGACGACCCGGGCTGGGCGCCCTGGTGGTCTCCCACGACGTGCTGGTCCACTCGATGGGCCAGGGTTGGGGCTTCGCGTCGCCGCTCGACATCGCTCGCCGCGTCCGCGAGGGCACCATGCCGCCGCCGCCAACCTGGATGCGCCGCCGTATCGGCGGTTAGAAAACCTGTTCGGCCGCTCACCGTCCCGGCGGTCGCCAGCCCGGCTCGCCGATGCGCGTTTTCACATTGCAGATATAGCAGCTACGCGCGAAACGTGTGCAATACTAAAGTCGCGTCCAGTTCGATCCACGCTCCCGGACGCGGATACAGGAGACGCCTTCATGGTTCCGAGTTCCCCCACCAATGCTCTCGGCCCGCACGCGAAAACAGTCCGTGACGCGCTGGTCGAGGTCATACGGTCTCGACATAATCGCTTCGCAGACGCTCATCAAGTCGCGGGCACTCGATACTCGATGGCCTTCGGAAGTCAGTGGCGTGACCTGCTGGACGACACCAATGATGCGCTGACGGGGCGCGGCTTCCAGTCGCAGAAGCTCACTCCGGCTGGCTACAAGATCCCGGTGGTCAACGATTGCCTGGTGTACGTGTGGCGGGTCCCCGGCTCTGCGGATGCGGTCAGCTTCTTCGCTTCGAGTCCGACGCGGAAGAATGGCTTCTCCGCTTCTCCCCCGCCGCCGATGTTGTTCGATCCCGTCCTGGTGGACGAGGGCCGGGCTGACGACGACGATCCTCCGGGCGGCGAACTCGGTCACACGTTGCGGGCAGCAGGCGACAAGATGCCGGTGGTGCTGGTGATGGTTGAATCGTCGCCGTGGCAGTTGCAGTCGATAAGTTGGGGCGTCGCCGTTCTGGACGAAGCCACCGGCAAGGTCGAAGTTCGTGGGCTCGAGTCGATCTGGGAGCCCACCTCCGACACCGATCGCGATACGTCGAGTGCGGACTCGTTCGACAGCGGCACGCCCGAGGGTCCCTCGGTCGAGCCGCGGCCGCAGGAGCGCCCGAGCACGGATGACTGATGATCCGCCAAGCTTGTTCGACTGGCCCGAGGCCGGTCAAACGCATGGTCGATTCGACCCAGCGCGGCTGACCCAGGCCCGTGTGCGCCTTGCGATAAGCAAGACGGACCTCGCCGCAGAAGTGGGCGTTTCGCCTGCCGCGATCGGCCAGTACGAGGCGGGCGTTAACTCGCCGCGTCCTGACGTTATCGATCGAATGGCGAAGGCCTTGAGGGTGCGACCGGGGTTCTTCGGGGTGGGCCGCCCTCTCGCCCGTATGGATACCGTCCATGCGCATTTTCGGAGCTTGAGATCCGCTCGCGCGAGCGACCGTCAACGAGCAGTCGCGACGGCAACACTGATGTGGGAACTGACCTTCGCGCTTGAGAGGTACGTCAAGCTGCCGGTACCGGACCTACCGCAAATTGAGCCTGGCACCGCGCCTGCGGACGCCGCTGCGATGCTGCGCAGGCACTGGAACCTCCCCGATGGGCCGGTGAAGCACTTGGTAGCCACCGTGGAATCTCACGGCATCGTGGTAGCAGTGCGTCCGCTAGGCGAGATCGATGCGGTCGACGCCTTCTCGGTAGTGATCGTGGACCGTCCTATCATCATCACAACGCCCCGGCGCAGCGAGAACGTCTTCGGACATCGATTTTCGATCGCTCACGAGGTCGGCCACTTGCTCCTTCACGGAGACTCCGGCGAGTCGAGCCAGGCGGTGGAGCGTGAGGCAGACGAGTTTGCTGCGGCATTTCTAACCCCTGCCGCGTCTATGGACGCGGTACTGCCCGAGAGGCTCGATCTACCGGCCCTGCATCGACTGGGTCGAACGTGGGGTGTTTCGCCAAAGTCGTTGGTCCGTCGGATGGTGGAGCGGCATCGCACGACTGATTCGTCCGCACGGCGGGCCTACCAACGATTGGCCATGACGTACGACCCGTCGGCGGACCCCACCAGCGCGTACCCCGGTGAGGTAGCAACGCTTCTGCGGAAGGGCGTCGAGCTGGCTGGTCAGCACGGCGCGGGCGTACCCGTTCTCGCGGATGTCCTCAAGATCAGCCCTGGGCAGCTGCGCGACCTCCTGGGAGAGGAAGATCAGCGCCCGGTTCTGCGCCTCGTCAAAGACGAGTGACGCTCGGGAGCGGTCGCCGTGTCCCCTCGGGTGACGTCAGTGGACGGCTTTACAGTGCCTGTCATGGCCTCGACACCATCGAAAGCGTTCGCGCCGACTCAGGGGCCGGGCCGTGCAGCCTGAGACGCTCCAGCAGGATCTCGCCGAGTTCATCGCGTACCGGCATAACCTCCTCAAGGGTGACGAGAAGGGCGAGGCTCAGGTCTTCCTCGACCGACTGTTCAAAGCGTTCGGAAACGGCGGCGTCCGAGAGGCCGGGGCAACCCTGGAGGCACGCGTTCGGAAGGCCGAGACCAAGGGCACCTCATTCGCCGATCTGCTCTGGGAGTCGCGCTGCATCATCGAGATGAAGAAGGCCGGGACCGACCTCTCGAAGCACTTCCGACAGGCCTTCCAGTATTGGATCCAGGTGGTGCCCCACCGCCCGAACTACGTGGTGCTCTGCAACTTTGACGAGTTCTGGGTCTACGATTTCGACCTCCAACTCGACGCTCCAATGGACGTACTGAAGCTCGATGATCTGGTCAACCGGAGAGAAGTGCTCGCGTTCCTCTTGCCGGAGCCCGAGACACCGCTATTCGGCAACGACCTCGTTCAGGTCACGCGCGAGGCGGCGGCGCAAGTCTCCAGCGTGTTTCGCTCGATGAAGGATCGCGGGGTCCCTCGGCTGGATGCTCAGCACTTCGTTCTCCAGTCGGTCGTGGCGATGTTCGCCGAAGACATCGGCCTGCTGCCCGAGAAGTTCTTCACCCGCGTTGTCGAAGAGGCCAAATCTGGCCGCGACGCCTACGACTTGCTCGGCTCACTGTTCCGAGAGATGAACACGCCCGGTCGGACGAAGGGTGGCCAGTTCGTCGGGACGCCTTACTTCAACGGCGGCATCTTCGAGAACATCACGCCGATTGAGATGAACCGAGACGAGCTAAATGCCATTCGGTGGGCGTGCACAACGAACTGGGCTGCCGTCCGCCCCGAGATCTTCGGCACTCTGTTCGAGACCTCGATGGACAAGGACGAACGTCACGCCTACGGCGCTCATTTCACGTCTCAGGCCGACATCGCCCGAGTGGTGATCCCCTGCATCGTGGACCCCTGGATGGAGCGAATCGAAGCCGCCAAGACGATCGGCGACCTGGAGCAGATTCAGCTAGCAATGGCCAGCTACCGAGTGCTCGATCCGGCGTGCGGGTCGGGCAACTTCTTGTACGTGGCCTATCGGGAGATGCGCCGCCTTGAGGTCGAGGTCAAGAATCGCATCGCTGCTCGCCGCCGCACCAAGTCCGGCCAGGCGACGATCTCCTACGTGACGCCCGATCACTTCATGGGAATCGACACCAACGCCTTCGCCGTCGAGGTGGCAAAGGTGACCATGATGATGGCAAAGAAGCTGGCTGCCGACGAGCTGGAGGAGTACGTCGACGCACTCCCCCTGGACAACCTCGACGAGTCGATTCGCTGCCGCGACGCTCTCTTCTCGGAGTGGCCCAGCGCGGACGTGCTCATCGGCAACCCGCCCTATCTGGGTCGGCGGAAGATGGCAGCCGAACTCGGTGCCGATTACGTATCAGACCTTGACGGGAAGTATCCGAACCCCGGCGTGAGTGACTTCGTCACCTACTGGTTTCCCCTGGCGCACAAGGCACTACCCCAGGGCGGCCGAGCGGGGTTTGTCGCTACGCAGGCGGTACGCGACGGCGACTCGCGGAAGGCGTCACTCGATTACGTCGTCAAGAACGATGGGGTGATCTTCGAAGCCGTCTCGGTCACCCCGTGGTCGGGTGACGCCGTGGTTCACGTGTCCATCGTCAACTGGGTGAAGGGCGCGAACCACGCACCCGCGAAGAAGGTCCTTTGGCTGAACAATGGGCAACTCCGACTCGAAGTCGAAGACATCGCCGCCAGCCTGAGGCCGGTCACCGACGTCGGGACTGCCGCCTCGCTGCCCCAAAACAAGGCCCCGAAGCGGATCTTCCAAGGCCAGACGACGGGAAAAATCGATGCCTTCCGTTTGACCGGAGGCGAGGCCGCCGACCTTGGCAAGACAGACCCCGGTTCGGCGGCGTTCATTCACCCAGTCCTCGGTGGGAAGGTGCTGCTCCACTCCCTCGGACCCCAGAACTTCATCATCGACCTCCCCCACGACGACGCGCTGGACGTCAAGGTCGCTGCTCCAGGTGCCCTGGCGAGGCTGCGCAAGCTGGTGCTGCCAGACCGGGAAGCGGCTGCCGAGAAGGAGGCCACCGCGAATGCCGCGATCCTCAAACGCAATTCGAAAGCACAGGTGCGTTGGCACAACAAGAACTTCCTGAACAAGTGGTGGCAGCATTCGTATCGGCGCGACGACATGATCGAGGCGTTCGCTCCGTTGCAGCGCTACATCGCGACGTCTCGGGTGGCGGCAGAGCAGCGGGTCTCCGTCTTCCAATTCGTGGACACGTCGATCCGACCCGACGATTCGATGACCGTCATTGCCTTCGATGACGACTACACCCTCGGCGTCGTGTCGTCGGCGCTTCATAGAGCGTGGTTCGAGGAGCGGTGCTCCAAATTGAAGTCCGACCTTCGCTACACGTCGACCACGGTATGGGATTCGT
Source organism: Mycobacterium sp. SMC-21 (assembly GCF_045310825.1). NCBI lineage: Bacteria > Bacillati > Actinomycetota > Actinomycetes > Mycobacteriales > Mycobacteriaceae > Mycobacterium > Mycobacterium sp. SMC-21. The sequence goes on from NZ_JBJIAO010000035.1 coordinate 4,983, forward strand.
TTCCGTGGCCGACCTCACCAGGAGAGGCCGTGGCTGAGGTCGCGCAAGCGATGGCCGCCATCATCGACTACCGCGAAGCGAAGCTCGCCAAGGGCATCACGCTGGGAGAGCAGTACGACGCGCTGCGTACCCCTGGGAAGTCGGAACTGCGGGCGCTACACGACGTTCTCGATGCCGCCGTTGTCCGCGCGTACGGGTTCAATCCAGAGGAAGACCTGCTGGCGCAACTGCTGGCCCTGAACCTGGCCGCCGCGTCTGATCCCGAGGCCGCCATCGCACCGGGTGGCGGCGGGCGGCCCGAGGCCTACACCACCACCTACCGACTCACGGCAGCCGCGCCGTGAAGGACCGACCGGTCACGACTTTGACTTAGATGGTTGTCCGTGGCGAAATTCGACCACGTCACCGTCGACCATGACGTAGTCCTTGCCTTCCATCCGCACCTTTCCGGCGGCTTTGGCGGCGGCCATGGAGCCGGCTTCGACCAGGTCGTCGAACGCCACGACCTCGGCCTTGATGAAGCCCTTCTCGAAGTCGGTGTGGATGACGCCCGCCGCCTTGGGTGCGGTGTCGCCCTGGTGGATGGTCCACGCCCGCGATTCCTTGGGTCCCGCGGTCAGGTAGGTCTGCAGCTTCAGCGTCCGGAAACCGGCGCGCGCCAACGCATCCAGGCCGCGCTCGGTCTGGCCGATGGACTCCAGCAGCTCGGCGGCGGACTCGTCGTCGAGCTCCAGCAGCTCGGCCTCGATCTTGGCGTCCAGGAACACGGCCTCGGCCGGGGCGACCATCGCAGTCAGCTCGGCCTTGCGGGCCTCGTCGGTCAGCACCGACTCGTCGGCGTTGAAGACGTACAGGAACGGCTTGACGGTCATCAGGTTGAGCTCACGCAGGGCAGACCAGTCCTTGCCGGTGGAGAACAGGGTCTTGCCCTCGTCGAACACCGCCTGGGCCGCCGCCACGGCCTCGACGATCGGCTTGCGGTCCTTGTTGGTCCGGGCTTCCTTCTCGAGCCGCGGCAGCGCCTTCTCGAGCGTCTGCATGTCGGCGAGGATCAGCTCGGTCTCGATGACCTCGATGTCGGACTTGGGGTCGACGCGGCCGTCGACGTGGACGACGTCGTCGTCGGCGAAGGCGCGCACCACCTGACAGATGGCGTCGGCCTCGCGGATGTTGGCCAGGAACTTGTTGCCCAGGCCCGCGCCCTCGGACGCGCCCTTGACGATGCCGGCGATGTCCACGAACGTCACGGGCGCCGGGACGGTCTTCTCGGAACCGAAGATCTCGGCGAGCTTGTCGAGCCGCGGGTCGGGCAGCGGGACGACACCCTCGTTGGGTTCGATCGTTGCGAACGGATAATTAGCCGCGAGCACGTCATTACGTGTCAACGCGTTGAACAACGTCGACTTCCCGACGTTCGGCAGACCGACGATTCCCAGGTTCAGACCCACGAGTTCGTTAGTTTAGGAGACGCCACACCGTCCCAACGCCCACCTGCAGGCACAGTGGCCCAGATTGCCGGTACGGTCTAGGAGTGTCAGCAGAGCATCATGGGCCCGAAGCCGCCCTCGATCGCCGCTCGGCGCTGCCCAGCATCCCGGGAATCCCCTGGTGGGGAGCCATTGTGCTGGCCGTCACAGCCACCGCGATCGGCTTCGCCTACGACGCCGGCACCGGTGACAAAGAACTCAGCGCTTTCTTCACTTTCTGCTACGTGGCCGGCTGTGTACTCGCTGTGCTCGGCGTGCGGCGGTCCGGGATTTTCACCGCGGTCATCCAGCCCCCGCTGATCCTTTTCGTCGCCGTGCCGGGCGCGTATTTCATGTTCCACAGCGACAAGATCGCCGGCATCAAGGACCTGTTGATCAATTGCGGTTATCCGCTGATCGAGCGTTTCCCGACGATGTTCTTCACCGCGGCGACGGTTCTGATCCTCGGTTTGATCCGCTGGTTCGTCCTGCCGCAGTTCCTGACCTACGAGGAAGACGACACGGAAGAGGCCGTCGCCGAGCCCAAGCCGCGCCGCAGCCGCCGTCAGGCCGACGACGAAGACGTCGCGCCCGCCGGTCTCGCCGCGACGCTGTCGGCCAAGCTCACCAAGCTGACGACAGGCCAGACGCCCCGCAGCTCCCGTACCCGTGCCACCTCGTCGCGTCGTTCGGCGGCGGAGTCGCCGCGCCGCAGCGCTGCCGACCCGCAGCGCGCACCGCGTCCGTCCCGCGCCCGGGCACAGGCCGGCGACACCGAGCTGATCGAACCGGTGCCCGGCCAGATGCGCCGGCCGCGGCCCGCACGTCCCCGCCCGGCCGCCACCGACTCGTACGCGGTGCCCGACGAGCCGCGGCGCCGTCCCCGTCCGGCCGGCGAGCCGCGCCGCGCCCCGCAGGAGCGCTACGACTACCGGGAGCCGCGCGAGCGGGACCGCTACGAGCGACCGCAGCGTCCGTCCGCAGCCGAGCCGCGGCGGCGTCGCTACGCCGACGATCCGTACGAGCCCGGCGACCGCTACCAGTCCCCGGCCCGCCCGTCGCGCAACGCACCGCCCAGCGGCGCCCACCACCCCGTCTCCCGGGTGCGGTACCGCGGTGCGGATGACGACGCAGCAGAACAGCGCGCAGAGCGCCGGCCGCGTCAGCCCCACAACTGGGACTGACCGACCGCGTCTGCGTTCGAAGAACCTAGTGCCGGGCGGGACGAATCTCGCGCGGCAGCGCGAACACCAGCGTCTCGTTGGCAGTGGTGACCGGCTGGACGGTGTCGTAGCCGAACTCCGCAAGGCGCTCGAGCACGCCGCGCACCAGGATTTCCGGTACCGACGCGCCTGAGGTGACGCCGACGGTCGTGACACCCTCGAGCCAGCCCGGGTCGATGTCCTCGGCGTAGTCGACCAGCTTGGCGGCGTTGGAACCGGCGTTCAGGGCCACCTCGACCAGACGAACCGAGTTGGACGAGTTCCGTGAGCCGACGACGATCACGAGTTCGCACTCGGGAGCCATCGCCTTGACCGCTACCTGGCGGTTCTGGGTGGCGTAGCAGATGTCGTCGCTGGGCGGGTCCTGCAGCGTCGGGAACTTCTCCCGCAGGCGTCGGACGGTCTCCATGGTCTCGTCGACGCTCAGCGTGGTCTGGGACAGCCAGATGACCTTGTTCGGGTCGCGGACGGTCACCTTGTCGACGGCGTCCGGGTTGTCGACGACCTGCACGTGGTCCGGGGCCTCACCGGCGGTGCCGACGACTTCTTCGTGGCCCTCGTGGCCGACCAGCAGGATGTCGTAGTCGTCGCGGGCGAAGCGCTTGGCCTCGTTGTGCACCTTGGTGACCAGCGGGCAGGTGGCGTCGATGGTCCGCAGATTGCGGGCCGCGGCCTCCTCGTGCACCGTCGGCGCGACGCCGTGGGCGGAGAACACCACGATGGCGCCCTCGGGCACCTCTTCGGTCTGTTCGACGAACACCGCACCGGCCTTGGCCAGCGTGTCCACCACGTACCGGTTGTGCACGATCTCGTGGCGCACGTATACGGGAGCGCCGTGCTTCTCCAGCGCGCGCTCCACGGTCTCGACGGCGCGGTCCACGCCGGCGCAGTAGCCACGCGGCTCGGCGAGCAGCACGCGCTTGCCGGTTTTGCTCATAGCTTCTCCGGCGACCGAAACGGTGGCGCCGGGAATGCCCATATTGATGGTCGGTGGCATAGCACAAGGGTACTGATCACCGCAGGGCCACAGCCAGCCGTACTCTGGCAGGCATGTCTACTGCGCCCTACGGAGTCCGGCTGCTGGTCGGCGCGGCGGCGACCGCGCTCGAGGAGACCATTCGGCTCCCCCACACCATCCTGACCTACCCGATGACGCTGGCCAGTCAGCTCGCCCAGCTGGTCATGAAAATGCAGCAGGACCTGGCCGAACTGGTCAACAAGGGCGACGAGACCCTGGAGCAGTGGTTCCCGCCCAAGGACGAGCAGCCGGAATGGGCCACATTCGACGAAGATCTGCTCGAGCCGGGTGCTGACGATCCCGCCGGCCCCGCCACCGAGCAGCCCGACGGCGCCCGCCTGACGGAAGGCCGGTTCGCGCTGTACAGCACGGGCGCCGCCGAGACCCCGAAGCCGGCGACGAACGGTGCGGCCGCCAACGGCGCGAGCGTCGCGACCCCCGCGATCGTCGAGGCCCTGGACTACGCCGAGCTGACCCTGGCCCAGCTGCGCGCCCGGCTCCCCCAGCTCAAGGTGGACGACCTCGAGGCGCTGCTGACCTACGAGAACAACACGAAGTCCCGCGCGCCGTTCCAGACGCTGCTGGCCAACAGGATCACCCGCGCGACCACGAAGTGATGCGGTGACGTCGGCTGCCGCAGCGGCCGGAAACGAGAACTCGGCCGAAAATCCCTGGCCGGTCCGGGCGGTGTCCACCCGGGTGGCCAAGTACATCGACCGGCTCGGCACCATCTGGATCGAAGGTCAGCTCACCGAGCTCAAGCTGCGTCAGTCGACGGCGTGGATGGTGCTGCGCGACCCGGCCGCGGACATGTCGCTGTCGGTCAGCTGCCCGCGTGCCCTGGTCGACGACGCGCCGGTCGCCCTGTCAGAGGGCACCCAGGTGATCATGCTGGGCAAGCCGCAGTTCTATACCCGCAACGGCTCATTCTCGTTGCGTATCAGCCAGATTCGCGCCGTCGGTATCGGTGAGCTGCTTGCCCGCATCGATCGGCTGCGCCGCCTGCTGGATGCCGAGGGCCTGTTCGACCCGCGACTCAAGCGCCCGATTCCGTTCCTGCCCAACACCATTGGCCTGATCACCGGCCGCGCCTCGGCGGCCGAGCATGACGTCGTCACCGTCGCCCAAAGTCGTTGGCCCGCCGTCCACTTCGATATCCGCAACACGGCGGTGCAGGGCGCCAATGCGGTACCGCAGATCGTCGAGGCCCTGCGCGCGCTGGACGCCGCGCCGCACGTCGACGTCATCGTGATCGCGCGCGGCGGCGGCAGCGTCGAGGATCTGCTGCCGTTCTCCGACGAGACGCTGTGCCGCGAGATCGCGGCGTGCACCACGCCGGTGGTGAGCGCCGTCGGGCACGAACCGGACAACCCGCTGTGCGACCTGGTCGCCGACCTGCGGGCGGCCACGCCGACCGATGCGGCCAAACGCGTCGTCCCCGACGCCGCCGCCGAGCAGGCCCTGGTGACCGACCTGCGGCGGCGCAGCGCGCAGGCCCTGCGCAACTGGGTGCACCGCGAGGAGCGCTTCATCGGTCAGCTGCGCGGCCGCCCGGTGCTGGCGCAGCCGCTGCAGGCGCTGGACGCCCACGCCGCGGAGATCACCCGGGCAGTGGCGGCCGCGCGCCGCGACATCCGGCGGCTCATCGCCACCGAAACCGACCACGTCGGGCATCTGTCGGCCCGGCTGGCCACGCTCGGGCCGGCCGCGACCCTGGCCCGCGGGTATGCCGTGGTGCAGAACCTGTCAGCCGGCGGTGCGGTCCTGCGGTCGGCGCAGGATGCCCCGGCGGGAACCAGACTCCGAATCCGGATGGCCGACGGCGCCGTCACGACCGTGAGCGAAGGAATATATGACGAACATTAGTCAGCTTGGCTACGAGGCTGCCCGCGACGAACTGATCGAGGTCGTCCGCAAACTGGAAGCAGGCGGACTCGACCTCGACACCTCGCTCCAGCTCTGGGAAAGGGGCGAACAACTGGCAAAACGGTGCGAAGAGCACCTGGCCGGCGCCCGCAAGAAAGTCGAAGACGCGCTCGCCTCGGGCGCCGACGACGAAAATTGATCAGTGCGGTAATTTCTCCCGCACTCTGTTAACTGGAACACGTTTCAGTTATGCTCCTGCACCATGCGTGATGCTTCCCTGACCACAGACCTCGGCCGCGTGTTGGTAACAGGCGGGTCTGGCTTCGTCGGCGCCAACCTGGTGACCGAACTGCTCGGCCGTGGCCACCACGTCCGGTCGTTCGACCGGGCGCCGTCGCCGCTGCCGGCCAACCCGAACCTGGAGACGCTGGTCGGCGACATCACCAACGTTGACGACGTCGACGCCGCAGTCCAGGGCATCGACACGATCATCCACACCGCGGCGATCATCGACCTGATGGGCGGCGCATCCGTCACCGACGAATACCGCAACCGCAGCTTCGGCGTGAACGTCGGCGGCACCGAGAACCTGGTGAAGCTGGGCCGGGCCGCGGGTGTCAAGCGCTTCGTCTACACCGCGTCGAACAGCGTGGTCATGGGCGGGCAGGACATCCAGAACGGCGACGAGACCATGCCGTACACCGCCCGCTTCAACGACCTGTACACCGAGACCAAGGTCGCCGCCGAGAAGTTCGTGCTGTCACAGAACGGCGTCGACGGCATGCTCACCTGTTCCATCCGGCCCAGCGGCATCTGGGGCCGCGGCGACCAGACCATGTTCCGCAAGGTGTTCGAGAACATCCTCGCCGGCCACGTCAAGGTGCTGGTGGGCAACAAGAACATCAAGCTGGACAACTCCTACGTGCACAACCTGATCCACGGTTTCATCCTGGCGGGCGAGCACCTGGTGCCCGGCGGTACCTCACCCGGGCAGGCGTACTTCATCAACGACGGCGAACCGCTCAACATGTTCGAGTTCGCCCGCCCGGTCATCGTCGCGTGCGGCCGCAAGCTGCCCACCTTCTACGTCTCCGGCAAGCTCGTGCACCGCGTGATGATGGCGTGGCAGTGGCTGCATTTCCGGTTCGCCCTGTCCGAGCCGCTGATCGAGCCGCTGGCGGTGGAGCGCCTCTACCTGAACAACTACTTCTCGATCGCCAAGGCCAAGCGCGACCTCGGCTACGAGCCGCTGTTCAACACCGAACAGGCCATGAAGGAATGCATGCCGTACTACGTCGACCTCTTCCACCAGATGGAAGCGGCCGACGCCGCGAAGTAGCTTTCTCCCGCGGGCAGGGGGTCACCACCCACTCGCGAGCTGGGGGTACCTCCCGCTTGCGCGGGTTTCTCGGCCCCGGTAGTCAGCGGTACAGGTGCACCGGGTGCTGTGTTGATTTCTCGATGTTCGCCGACGCCGCCATGAGCAGATCGGTACCGAGCGCGATGAGCGCGCGGGCCGCCGCGATCTCCTCACCGACCAACGGCGCACTCGGGTCTTTGGGATTGCGGTAGGCATCCCCCGTCGTCGTGAGCGTGTCGTCACGGAGCCGGGCGTGCGCGCTGGCGTGGGTGTGGACATCGTCCTCGAAGAACTCGATCTCGACGTGCCACTTGTGGTCAGATCCTTGTCGTACATGTCGATCACCTTCCCTAAGTAAGCGTGCTCCTCCCGCCGCCCGTTGACCAGTACCGATTTCACGCACCTGCCGAAGCCCCGCCGGAATCGGTGACGCACCCGTAAAGTCGAACGGGCACAGCAATTTCCGTTTCGATCGAGGAGCTCTGTCATGCCCGACGGCAAACCCAACATCCTGGTGATCTGGGGCGACGACATCGGCATCAGCAACCTGAGTTGTTACAGCGACGGGCTGATGGGCTACCGCACCCCGAACATCGACCGCATCGCCGCCGAAGGCATGCGCTTCACCGACTCCTACGGCGAGCAAAGCTGCACCGCGGGACGGGCGGCCTTCATCAGCGGTCAGAGCGTGTACCGCACCGGCATGAGCAAAGTCGGCGTGCCGGGCGTCGACATCGGTTGGGCCGCAGAGGATCCGACCATCGCCGAACTGCTCAAGCCCATGGGCTACGCCACCGGCCAGTTCGGCAAAAACCACTTCGGCGACCTGAACAAGTACCTACCGACCGTGCACGGGTTCGACGAGTTCTACGGCAACCTCTACCACCTGAACGCCGAAGAAGAGCCCGAGAACTTCGACTACCCGCACAAGGACCAGTTCCCCCTGCTGTACGAGAAGGCATTGCCGCGCGGGGTGATGAACTGCAAGGCCACCACCGAGGTCTCGACCGAACCTGACGACCCGAAGTTCGGTCCGGTCGGCAAGCAGACCATCGAGGACACCGGCCCGCTGACCGCCAAGCGGATGGAGACCATCGACGACGACATCGCCGACCGCACCGTCGACTACATCAAGCGTCAGCACGAGGCGGGCAACCCGTTCTTCGTGTGGTGCAACTTCACCCACATGCACCTGTACACGCACGTGAAGCCGGAGAGCCGCGGACAAGCCGGGTTGTGGCAGTCCGAGTACCACGACGTGATGATCGACCACGACAAGAACGTCGGCACAGTGCTGGACGTCCTGGACGAATTGGGCATCGCCGACGACACCATCGTCATCTACTCCACCGACAACGGCCCGCACCGCAACACCTGGCCCGACGGTGGCACCACCCCGTTCCGCAGCGAGAAGAACACCAACTGGGAGGGCGCCTTCCGGGTGCCCGAAATGATCCGCTGGCCCGGAAAGATCAAGGCGGGCAGCGTCTCCAACGACATCATCCAGCACCACGACTGGCTGCCGACGCTGCTGGCCGCCGCCGGCGACCCCGATATCGCCGAGAAGCTCAAGAAGGGCCACAAGGCGGGGGCTGATGGAAACACGGACTACAAAGTTCATATCGACGGGTTCAACCTCCTGCCGTACCTGACGGGCGAGGTCGAGCACAGCCCGCGGCGCGGCTTCTTCTACTTCAACGACGACGCCGAGCTGGTCGCGATGCGTTTCGAAAACTGGAAGATCGTCTTCGCCGAACAGCGCTGCCAGGGCACCCTGCGGATTTGGGCCGAGCCGTTCACACCGTTGCGGGTGCCCAAGCTCTTCAACCTGCGCACCGACCCGTACGAGTACGCCGACATCACATCCAACACGTACTACGAGTGGTTCCTGCGGCGCGACTTCTTCGCCTTCTACGCGACGGCGATGGCCGCGGCGTTCCTCGACACCTTCAAGGAGTTCCCGCCCCGGCACCCACCGGCCAGCTTCAGCATCGATCAGATCGTCGAGAAGCTCCACGAGTTCCTGGCGGCGGATTAGGTGTTGGAGTCCTGGAACAACGGCCCGACGAAGTCGGCGATCGTCGACTTCGTCGGGCGCGTCACCACCGACGGGCCGGATTTCGTTGCGCCGCAAGACCGGATCGCGGTCTTCGACAACGACGGCACGCTGTGGTGCGAGAAGCCGGCCTATATCCAGCTGGATTTCCTGGTGCGTCGACTGGCCGAGCAGGCTGCCGCCGACCCGGCGCTGGCGGACCGGCAGCCGTATGCGGCGGCCGCCGCCGGTGACCTCACCTGGTTCGGCGACGCCGTCACCAAGCACTATCAGGGCGATGACAGTGATCTGAAAGTGCTTGCCGGGGGCGTTCTTTCGGCGCACTCCGGGATCACCGTCGAGGAGCATGCCGCGCGGGTGGCGGCATTCTTCGCCGCGGCCCGGCACCCCACGCTGGACCGTCCGTATACCGCGTGCGGGTATGTGCCGATGACCGAGTTGCTGCGTTACCTGGAGTCGCACGGTTTCACCTGCTACATCGTCTCCGGCGGCGGGCGGGACTTCATGCGGCCCGTCACCGAAGCCATGTACGGCATCCCGCCCGAACGCGTGGTGGGCAGCTCAGTGGGTGTCACGTTCGCCGATGGCGATCTGGTGACGACGGCGCAGCCGGAGTTCCTCAACGACGGGCCGGTCAAGCCCGTGCGGATCTGGGGACGGACTGGGCGGCGGCCGATCTTCGCGGCGGGCAACTCCAACGGTGACATCGAAATGCTGCAGTACACCAAGGGTTTTCAGCTATTGGTGTTGCATGACGACGCCGACCGCGAGTTCGCCTATGAAGCCGGCGCCGAGAAGGCACTGACTCTGGCAGAGACCGAAGGCTGGACCGTCGCGAGCATGCAGTCCGACTGGGCCGAGGTGTTCCCCCGTTGACCCTGGTCTGGGTACCGGGGCAGACGACGGTGCTGGGCTCCGACGCGCACTACGCCGAAGAAGCCCCGGCCCGCGAGGTGACGGTCGACGGCTTCTGGATGCAGCCCCATCAGGTGACCAACGCGGACTTCGCCGCCTTCGTGGAGGCGACGGGCTACGTCACCGTCGCCGAACGGCCGCTGAACCCCGCCGACTATCCGGGCGCCCCAGTGGAGAACCTGCAACCGGGCTCCATGGTCTTCCGCCGCACCCCCGGCCCCGTCGACCTGCGTCACCTCAGCCAGTGGTGGACGTGGACGCCGGGCGCCTGCTGGAACCATCCGCGCGGCCCGAAGTCGTCACTGCGGAACCGCGAGCAGCACCCCGTCGTGCACGTGGCATTCGAGGACGCCGCCGCGTACACCGACTGGGCCGGGCTGGCCCTGCCCACCGAGGCGCAGTGGGAGGTCGCGGCCCGCGGAGGCCTGGACCGCGCCACCTACACGTGGGGCGACGAACCCGAGCAGCCCGGGCAACAGCTGGCCAACTTCTGGCACGGCGAATTCCCGTATCTGCCCGACACCGGCTACGGCCAGACCACACCGGTGGGCAGCTTCCCGCCGAACGCCTACGGCCTGTTCGACATGGCCGGCAACGTCTGGGAATGGACCACCGACTTCTACGGGGACACCCGAGACACCCGGCCCTGTTGCGCCGCAGACAGTTACGACCCTGACCAACCGGGGACGCCGGTAGCCCGCCGGGTGATCAAGGGCGGCTCATTCCTGTGCGCCGACAGTTACTGCCTGCGCTACCGGCCGGCAGCCCGTCGTCCACAAGCCGTCGATACGGGGATGAGTCATGTCGGCTTCCGGTGCGTGCGGAACGGGTGAGGTAGCCGAATCAAAGTGGATTGCGGCCGGCGAAGGCGATGACCCGCTGCGTCGGACTGGCGTCGCCACCCAATTCAACCCCCGGACCGAACAAGCCCTGGGGTTGTAGAGCGGGCACAAGTGCTGCACCTACGCCCTCTGCCAGCGCAGCCTCAGCGTCATCGAATTCGACCGTTCGTCCCACGGCGACCGCAAGATCCCAGCTGTGGATGAGCGTCGAGTAGGTGATGATGCTGATCGCCTCGGCCGCCGGCATCGATCCGAGCACCGTGGTGACCGGATGCTGCCAGTCACCGATGGTGGCCCACGCACGTTGGGAACGGCCGATCGACTGCTCAGCAACCGCCAACGGGTCCGACCCCAAAATATCAGCGCCACTGAACAATTCCGCTTCCGTCGGCCCGCTGCCGCCATCGACGGCGGCCGCAAAAGCATCGATCGAGGAGATGGTGTGGCTCAGCAGCGACCGCACCGCCCATCCCGCGCACGGACTCGACAGGTCGAGGTCCGACGCCGTCAACGTCGACACGAGACCGACCAGTCGGGCATCGGCCCCCGAGAGCAATTCAACAGGTCCCATCACAACGCCACCTAACGTTAGTAGTTGATATTTACCGTTATGGTTCTACGCGACAGCGGCTAACGTTGTCAACGGAGTGCTACCGTTAATTCGGTGGCAGCCACATCGAGACTGGAGCGCGCGCAGCGCGCCGGTTTTCCCGTGGCAGGAGAGCCATTGGCCGTGGATTTGGCCGACACGATCATCACGGTGACCACTCCGGCCACCGACCTGCTCGCCGACGAAGCGGCCTGCCGACTCTGGTGGGACCTCCAGCGCGACCGCCTGCCAGACACCGCGTCGGCTCCGCCGCTGCGACAGACCATCGAGCTACGCGAGGCCATTCGCGAGATCCTCGACGCCCAGATTGCCGGCACACCGCCGAGCCGTGCCGCAGTAAGTCACGTGAACCAATCCGCCGCCGGCGTCCTCCGCACGAGGAGGCTGGTGCGCGTCCCCGCTGGATGGGCATCGGAAACCGAATACCACCCGACCACCGACCAGTCGCACCAGCTTGCTGTGGCGCTCGTAGCAGACAGCCTCATCGACTTTCTGGTCGGACCGACGTCACAGCGACTTCGCCGTTGCCAAAACCCTGCTTGCAGTATGCTTTTCGTGGCGCAGGACGCGCGCCGAAAATTCTGCACGCAAAACATCTGCGCCAATCGGATGCGTGCGGCGCGGCACTACCAGCGCCACCACTGACGGCTACCATGCCACCCTGCGGAGACTGCGGCCACATTTGAATGCTGCAAGCACCAAGGGTTTTCGGCTGCTGATGTTGCACGACGATGCCGACCGCGAGAGAGAAGGTCAGTCCCGCAGTGGCGCAAAGGCGAAGTCGCGCAGCCCGTCTCGTGGGTGAATCGCGGCGGTGAAACCGAGTTCCTGGGTGGCGCATACGGGATCGGCAACGATATGGCGGACGTCGCCGCTGCGGTACTGACCAGTGACCTTGGGCTGCGGGGCATTGCGGGCAGCGCATAACTGCTCAGCCACTTCACGAATCGTGATCGGGTGTCCGGAACACACGTTGAAGGCCGTGAAGCCGCCGTGGTCGTATGTCGTCGCGGCGACGTTGGCCGCGGCCACGTCGTCAACATGGACGAAGTCGCGCATCTGCCCGCCGTCTTCGTAAACGTCTGGGACGGAACCATTTTCCAAGGCTGAGCGGAAGATGGCCGCCACCCCGGAGTACGGCGTATCCCGGGGCATACCCGGGCCGTAAACATTGTGGTAGCGCAGTGCGACGACCGACCCACCCACCGCGTCGGCCCAGGCCAGCGCGTAGTGCTCCTGCGCCGCCTTACTTGCCGCGTAGAGGCTGCGCGGCCGCAGCGGGGCATCCTCCCCCACCGTGCGCCAATGCAACTCTTCGCCACCTAACGGACAGCGGTGCTCGAATACGCCCGCGTCCAGGTCCGACTGGCGGCGCGGCAACGGCTCAACCAGCCCGTGTCGCGCACATTCGTAGCTCCCCTGGCCGTAGACCACCATCGACGACGCCAGCACCAGCCGCCGGCACCCCGCGGCGTACATCTGGGCCAGGAGCACCGTCGTGCCGAAGTCGTTGTGACTGCCGTAGGACGGTGCGTCGGCGGCATTGACGCCCGCGCCGACCACGGCAGCCTGGTGGCAGACCATGTCGATGCCCTTGAGCAGCCCGGCCAACGCCTCGGCATCACGTACGTCCTGTATCCGGCAGCCATCGGGCGGCAGGGCACCGTCGCCATGCGCAGCGCTGAGCATGGCGTCAATGGCGACAACCTCGTGCCCGGCGGCGGTCAACGCCGCCCAGATGCGCGAACCGATGAAACCGGCGGCGCCGGTCAGGAGTATCCGCACGGTGCTGTCAGCAGCCGTCCGGGCAGACGACATCAACGAGGGCAGACGCGGCTCCGCCGTCCAGCTTTCGAACATTGCTCACCGAGCACGCGGTGAGCGGAGCCGTCGGCGTCTGGTTGATCTGCACGAGATAGCCTTCCGCTCGCAGATCGTTGATCACCGCGTCCGCCGGCGCTGCCGACGCGACCGGAGCGAACGCCACCATCGCAAGAGCGGCTGCACCCATGCCCATGATCACTGACTTCATCACAGCACTCTTTCGTTGTCTTCCAATAGAATTCGTGTGCATCAACGCGGTTCTCACCGGCGAGAACCGCCCGCCGAAGGCGGCAATACCACTGTAATGCAGTAACTTTCGTGAGATTCTTACCGATTGGTGACCATCCCGACGAGTTCCCGGCCTGGCCGCGATCACTCTGTCGATCAAGCGCCCGCGCCGCCGGCAACCGCCCTCACCGCAGCGACAATGTCATCGATCAGCGGGATGTCGGCCGCAGTGACGGCGTGATGGGCGTAAACAATGCGTCCGTCACGGTCCACGACGAAGGTGCCGCGGCCCTGCAGGACATCCGACGTCACCTTGCCTGCGCGGCTACCCGAGCGCAGCACGCGGATCAGGCGCATCGGAGAGAACATGGCATACCGCCCGAGCGAAAAGCGCTCGACTTCCGTGGCACGCTCAAGCTCCTGTTGCGGGTCACTGAGGCAGTCGGCGGTGATGCCGCGCTGCGCACAGGACGCACATACCGTGTCGATGTCATCGCGATAGACGATGGCCACGCGGGCGCCTGCCGCCGCGAGTTGATCGCCGGCCTGCTCGAGGTCGCGGGCAGCCTGCTGACAGAACGGGCACCACAACCGGTGAAACGCCACCACAGCAGGTCCTGTCGCAATCAACTGCGCGACCGTGACGTCCCCGTCCGCCGATGTCACGGCGACATCGACCGGAAAGCGTTCTCCAACAAAAAGACTCACCGCGCCCTCCAAACGAATGTCAAGTGAATGACCGGCGACAGCCACACTCAAGATTTCTGTACTCTACAGTACAAAGTTGATCGCTTGATAGCGTCATCGAGTGATCACCGAGCCGACGACCGACCGTGGCCGCGCGACGGTGGCCCGAATCTTGGAGGCGGCATGTGTCTTGTTCGCCCGTCAGGGAGTGCGGGCGACGACTCTCGATGAGATCGGCGGCGCCGCCGGTGCGGGGCGCAGCCAGCTGTACCACTTTTTCGCCGACAAGGCGGACTTGGTTTCCGACGTGGTCCGGTTCCAGGTCGACCGGGTGCTGTCGGCGGTCGAGCCGTCATTCGACAACGTCAACACGGCCGCCGATCTCCGCGCCTGGTGCGCCGACGCACTCCGCGCGCACGCATCTTCTGACGATCCCATCCGCTGCCCCATCGGATCGCTGGTCTACGAACTCGACCGCTCCGCCGATGGCCCGGCCCGTGCGGCGCTCAGGGCCGGGTTCGGCCGCTGGGAACAGGTCATCGCCGACGCCTTCCAGCGGGTGGCCGCCGACGGCGGGTTGCTGCCCGGCACCGATCCCGCTGTCCTGGCTGCCGGTCTACTCGCCGCCTACCAGGGCGGCATGTTGCTCGCGGACGTCAGTGGCGATGTCGCACCGCTGCAACACGCGCTGGATACGGCATTGGCAGCCGCTCTGGGGCCACCCCCCAAACGCAAGCGATCCCGGTAGCCGCGCGCCTGCCACTTCAGCGCCAGTTGCGAAATGCGTTGATGAGCCGATGCCGGAACTCCGGGTCGAGTTCGTCGGTGCCGATCTTGCCGACGGTGGCGACGGTGCTGCGGAACTGTTGGAGGTAGTTTTCGTTGCCGTCGCATTCGAGCAGATGCATGTCGAAGCGCGCCCGGTCCTCCAGGTCGAGGCTGCCGTCGAGGTAGGCCGTCACCAACTCGACGAGTTCGTTGCAGTCCATCGGGTTGGTGGTCATGCGGTATCCCTCAGATAGTCCTCGAGCACCTGCCGGACGGCGGCTCGGCCTCGGTGGAGCAAGACGCGCTGATTGGCAGCGCTGATCTCGAGCAGTTCGCAGACTTCGTCGGAGTCCAATCCCAGCATGTCACGCATCGTCACCACGACGCGCTGGCGTTCGGGAAGATTGTCGAGTCCCCGTCGCGCCACCATGATCAATTCCTCGCCGAGGACCGAACTCTCAGGGGTGTCCGGAAACGGCGCCGGCACTGCGGTCGGCAGCCAATGGCCGGGATGCGGGTCGTCGGTGCCGCGAAAGCGCGCCGGGTCGACGGTGCCACCAGTGAACGCCGCCACCGCAAGATCGGCATCCCGCCGCTCACGGATACCCCGGTTCTTGGCGATATTGATCAGAATCGCGAAAAGCCAAGTACGCAACGACGACCTGCCCTCGAACGAACCGATCCCCTTGAGCAACGCGATCCAGGTGTCCTGCACGACGTCTTCGGCGATCTCACGGGTCGGTACGTAACCCTGTGCGACCCGTAGCAGCGCCGGCGTATGCCGGTCCACCAGTTCGGCGAAAGCCGACTCGTCGCCGCGTTGCAACGCGGCGACGAGCGCACCTTCGTCACCTGCGATCCTGGTCATGATGACCGGGAGCATAGTCGCTCAGCGGTACTCCGGATTGGTGAAGTCGTACCGGCAACCGGCGTCCCATCCTGATCGCACATTGCCGTAGGCGGGGATGCCGCCGCCGGCGCGCAGCATCCGTGCCAGGTGCATCAGGTTCCACGTCATGAACGTGGTGTTGCGGTTGGTGAAGTCGTTCTCCGGCCCGCCCGAGCCGGGGTCCAGATAGGACGGGCCCGGACCTGCTTCACCGATCCAGCCGGCGTCGGCCTGCGGCGGAATGGTGTACCCGATGTGTTGCAAGGTGTAGAGCACGTTCTGCGCGCAGTGCTTGACACCGTCCTCGTTGCCGGTGATCAGGCAACCGCCGACCCGCCCGTAGTACAGGTACTGCCCGGCGTCGTTGAGCAGATGCGAGCCGCCATAGAGCCGTTCGTGTACTTGCTTCATCACAGAACTGTTGTCGCCCAACCAGATCGGGCCGGCGAGCACCAGAATGTCAGCGGCCAGCACCTTGTCGAAGATCGCCGGCCAGTCGTCGGTCGCCCACCCGTGCTCGCGCATGTCCGGCCAAACGCCGGTGGCGATGTCGTGGTCGACGGCGCGCACCACCTCGACCTCGACACCATTGGCGGCCATGATGCGACTGCTGATGTCGATCAGACCTTCGGTGTTGCTCACCTCGGGCGATCTCTTGAGCGTGCAGTTGATGAACAGCGCACGCAGGCCGTCGAAGTCAGCAGGCCGATCAGACACGATCACCCTCCCGCCCGGCACCCAGCGCATCGGCCAGTGTCCACGCCGCAAGGCCAAGCAGCGCAACGTCTTTGATCAGGAACTGGCCCGTCATCGACAGCGCCGGGAAGCCGCCGGCGGCCGACTCACCGATCCCGGGCGTGGTGAACAGGAAACTGATGGTCGCAACGAACAGCCCGACCGCGATCAGGCTGCCGACCGCCGACACTTTCGGCCACCACGGCTTGACAGCGAGCAACACCGCAGTGCCAACCTCGAGCACACCGAGCAGCGACGAGAACGTCGTCACGGAGAAGATGTCGTACAGCCAGCTCATGAACGGGCTGTGCGCGACGAGCGGCTGAATACCTTGCGCCTCATACGAAGTGAATTTCAGTAAGCCAATCCACCCGATCACGATGACAAGTCCGTAGCGAGCGAGATGGCCGGCGATTCGACTCACTATGGCCTCTGTTGTCAATGATTCGACTCGGGCCCGAATGTTCGTCGCGGTCATTGGTTTACCTCTTTCGGCTGTCTCGCGGCGGCCTGCCCGCCGACGATCACAGAACTGAGTGGGTCGCCGGCGCCCGAACGTTACGGCCCCCGGCCTCTGGCCGCGCGCACCACGGACGTGTGGGCCGACGGCCCGGTCGTTACGGGGAAAGTCCGCCGGCGACCGCGCGTCACAGAATCGTCAGATAGTCCCGTCGCGCGGCGATCCGTAACGGAGTGGGCCTTCGCCAACACTCAATCGGCGAATGGGCCACGGCCCCAACGACCAAACGAGGAGCGCACATCATGAGCAACACCGTCACAGCGAGCTTGGGCAAAGCCGCCCGCTGGACCGTCATCGCCGGCGCCGCCGTAGCCTTCGCGGGCGTGCCGAACGCCTCGGCCAACCCACCGATCCTGCCCACACCCGGCGACGGACCCGCCAGCACCGCTGTCCAGGAGCTGCAATCCGCGGGCTACAACGTCTCGTTCAACTGGCTCGAAGGGCACCCCAACGTCCCGTTGTCCGAATGCAAGGTCACCAGCATCTCCGGCCTGCGCGTAACGATGCAGGCAGACGGCATGACACTCATGGAACCCGCGCGGTTCGACACCGCCTACGTCGATATCACCTGCCCGAACGCAAAATAGGTCTCACTCGGCGCAGCATGCCGGCCGGCATGCTGCGCCGCTACAACACGCGCTCGAACCACACCTGGTCGCGCACGGCAATCCCGTCTGATGCCGTGCCGGCCGGGTAGCCCGAGTGCGGGCCGAAGGCGTCATGCACTACGCGACCGAGCCGGAATCCGCAGCGCTGGTAGAAACGCAGATTGCCAATATCTGCTGTCGCAGTGGCCAATTGGACTCGTCGGGCACCGCCGGCGCGAGCGTCATCGATCACCTGCTCGAGCAGGCGGCGCCCGACGCCGGCACCGCGGTGCGGCACAGCGACGGCCATGTTGGCCACCTCCCATGTTTCGCCGTGATCACTCACGGTGACTTGGATGTGTCCGACGACTTCGGCCGATCCGCGCATGGCGACCCAAACGCGCCCTGCACCGATGTAGCCGTCAAGTTTGCGCTCGGAATCCTCGGCCAGCCGGAACAGATCGATGAGAGCCCGCCGGTCTCCGTCGAACGGCACGATCCTCACCGGCTCCGCAAAATCCGTGCCCGCAGTTTCACTGCTGACGCACATTCCCTGCGCAGACACCAACTTCCAAGTACCGCTCCCGTTCTCACCCGAGCCTGACGCCTGGATCGGGCCGTCAACCGGCTTTATCAACATGGCGCGGGTGTACAACAGTTGGAAGCCGCGACGTTGGGCGTTCTCTTGCGACTTGGAGCCGGGCGCCGTGGTGATCACCGCAATATCGCAGCCGGCTTCCGCTGCGTCTGTCAGGCGCCGTGCCAGCAGTGCGTTCTGTATCCCGCGACGACGATACGCCGGAGCGGTTGCGGCACCGGTGAATTGAGCAATGCCCCCTGTGATCATCAGGCTCGCACCACCGGCAATCACGCCATCACATCGACCGACGTACATCGTGGCGCCGGCATCGTAGAAGTCGCGTTCGTCCCGCTCGATGGCTTCGTCGGAGAATTGCTCGTGGAAACCCACACCCTCATCGTCAGGATGGGCCGTACCTGCCACCACTACGTCCAACCAGGCGTCGAATTCTTCTGGGCCGCATACCCGTACGTCGATTCCCGGTGAGGTCGCCACCGGTAGCGCACAGTCAAGGCGCCGACCGAGGACGCACTCGTGCGCGACGAGCCGATAACCGCGGCGCGACAGCAGTACCGCGACCTCGCGGTCGGCGAGACTGGAAAGTTCTATCTGCGTGGGCGTTTCGCGTATCGCATATTCCAGCTCGATAGCGCCGAGAGCTACCGGGTCAAGCGCGCCATCGAAACCCAGCCCGACCACTTTGTTCATCGGTGATCCAGGTTCAGCGAAACATGCCACTCCGCCACCCAGCGGAGTGGCGAATCCCGACCTGTTGCGCTGCCGGGCGGGTGCACTCGCGAGTGCAATGAGCTGCGCCTCAGCGTGTTCGATGCGGCCGGCCAGAGACGTACTGCAGAACAATGATGTGTTGCTGTCCATGGTCAGCCACCCGAGTTCTGCTTCGCAGCGGGCGGCATACGACGACCGTCGAGCGCATCACCCAAGGTCCAGATGGCCACTCCGATGAGCACCAGATCCTTCAACAGAAACTGGCCGGGCAGAGCACCCAAAATCGGGATCGGGCCCGCATGTCCAACCACCAGACCCGGCGTGGTGAACAGGAAGCTCAGCGTTCCGACGAACAGCACCACCGCCATGGCACTACCCACGGCAGACAGCAGTGGCCACACCCGATGCAGTGCGATCAGGACCGCGGCGAGGATCTCGGCAGTACCTAGGGCCGTGGCCACAGCGCTGTGACTGAGCACCAGGTAGATCCAGGACATCAGCGGGTTGTGCTCAATCAGCACATGGGCTTCCATCTTGACGAACTTGCCCACACCGATCCACGCCAGCACGACGACCAATCCATACCGGGCCACTGCCTGCCCCAACCTGCTGATACGGCTCGATATGGCCGCGGGTTGAACAGACAACGGCTCGTCCTTCCACGATGCGATGAAAGCCCACTCCGGGCAATAAGCCAGTAGTGTACTTTCTAGTACATTTATCGTACGGGAGAGTACAGTACTGGTCGGCAACCGTGTCATCGATCGATGCCACGACCGCAACATGCAACCGCGCAGAAGCAGATCTCCCGTGCTACACCCCGCAAGGGTCATCGAATCGTCACCGTTTCACCGGCAGCCCACTCTTAGGCTGGCAGCCGTGAACATTCGCCGAAGGACAGCAACGGCCGCCGTCGTGGGGCTGACGCTCGTGGTCGTCGCGTTCGCGGTGCCGCCGCTGCATCTGGGGATCGTCACCCCGCTGATCAACAGCACCCCAGCCCAGATCCGAAGTTTCGCACAGACTGCACCCATCTTCGGCTGGTGGAACGCGCACATCGGCTGGGGTACGGCACCTGCAGCGCTGATCGCAATGGCCGCGGTGCTGTGGGGACAGCCAGTCGCCGCGCGATTACCGTGGCGCGCAGTACCACTGACCGCATGGGCTGTCTCCTGCTCCTGGGCATTCTCGTTGGCCATGGTCGACGGCTGGCAGCGGGGTTTCGCAGGGCGCCTGACGGCGCAGCACGAATACCTCCGACAAGTGCCGAGCATCACCGACATCCCTGAGGCTTTGCGCACCTTCTCGTCCAGAATCCTCGATTACCAACCACATTCGTGGATCACCCACGTTTCGGGCCACCCGCCCGGCGCATTGCTGACATTTGTATGGCTGGATCGCATCGGGCTGGGCGGCGGCGCCTGGGCCGGCCTCTGGTGCCTACTGGTCGGATCCAGTGCCGCGGCAGCCATCGTCGTGACGCTGCGCGTTCTGTCCGGTGAGGCGACGGCCCGAGCCGCCGCACCCTTCGTCGCAGTCGCCCCGACTGCCATCTGGATTGCCGTGTCCGCCGACGGTTACTACGCCGGTATCGCCGCCTGGGGAATCGCTCTGCTGGCGCTCGCGACGCGTGACCGACACCCGATCCTTACCGGCGCCGGCGCGGGCCTGCTGCTGGGCTGGGGCATCTTCCTGAACTACGGTCTCGGTCTGATGGCGATACCGGCTGTCGCGGTGCTGATCACGGCGCCGGACCGCCGCACAGCGGTCCGAGTCCTCGCGCCCGCGACGGTGGCGGCGCTGGCCGTGGTCGGCGCGTTCGCCGCGACGGGCTTCTGGTGGTTCGACGGTTATACCCTGGTGCAGCAACGGTATTGGCAGGGCATCGCCATGAACCGCCCATTTCAGTACTGGTCGTGGGCGAACCTGGCTTCTGTGGTGTGCGCCATCGGCCTGGGCAGCGTCGCCGGGCTGAGCCTGGCATTCGACCGCGTCGCGCTTCACCGCCGAAGCGGCATCCACCTATTGACGCTCGCCGCACTGTTGGCCATCACGTGTGCCGACCTGAGCATGCTGAGCAAGGCTGAAACCGAACGGATCTGGCTGCCGTTCACCGTCTGGCTGACCGCCGCCGGCGCGCTACTGCCGGCGCCGTCACGGCGCTGGTGGCTGGCCGCCAACGTCATCGGCGCACTGGCCCTCAACCACCTGATTCTGACGAACTGGTAGCAGCCGCCTGGCCACCAGATAGCCGGGCACGCACGCCCACACCAGGGCCAGTGAAATCCACAGTCCGGCATGGTAATCACGATCCAGCACAGTCATGTTGTCCAGGTGCATGCCTGGCTTGTCGAAGACCGGGATCGCAAGCAGGCCAAGCACCGCTGAACACAACGCGGCCACCGCGACCGGCGCCTGCCACCTGACCGGAAGTATCCGGCGCGCCGCGAAGCCCAGCGCCACGCACAGCGGAGCGAACACCACGTCGTGCACGGCGACCGCGACCAACGCCCACACCGCCATGCGCATCATGATCACCGGCGGATTCTCGAACACCAGGGTCACGCCGTACCCGGCCAGCGCCAGCCCTGAGATCATCAGAAGCACCCGAGTGGCCCTCATTGCATCACCTCGATCCGGGACAGCCATTTGGTCTGCAACACACCAGGTCTCGACGGAGCGATGAGCCGACATGGGTATCCGTGGTCCGGATGCAGCGTCTCCCCATTCAGTTTGAGCGCGACCAACGTCTGACCATCCCGGGCATGACGCGCGGGCAGCACGGTGCGCGAATACGGGCCGGGCGGCTCCAGCGAATCCATCCGCACGTCGGCCTGCGGCGACCCGCCCACCATGGCGATCAGGTCCGCGAGCACCACGCCGGTCCACTCGGCGTCGGCACTCCAGCCTTCGACACAGGCGATCGGCAGGTGGAATGTCCTCTGCGGCATGGCATTGAGTTCAGCCACCGAGAACGCTCGACTACGGGCGCCGTTGACGACGGTGAGCCGATAATTCGGCGACCCAGCAGCTTGCAGCACGCCGGCCGCGACCGCTGTCCGATTCACCGGAATACCTTGCGGCCCTTTACCGGAGCGTGGCGACAGCAACGACACCCCACGTAGCCATCCGACACTCTGCCCGACCGTCGCCACCGTCGCGACCGCGACCGCCGCCCCGGTACCCAACAACACGCTGCGCCGCGTCGGCCCAACCGCACCGCCGGTCGCGACATCGCCGAGCGGTTCGCCAAGAGCCCGCCGGATCACCGGCAGCTTCACCGCAATGTGCACCAGGACCGCACCCGCCGCGAGGTAGGCCACCGCGTAATGCGACGTGGTGAAAAAGAACTTGAAGACGTACCACTGCGCGATGTTCAGCAGACCGGTGGAGAGCTCGAACAGCATCGCCCCCACCAGGACCAGGATGGAGGCGCGCTCGAGCTGTTTGGCGACGCCGCCAATGATGGGACGTTCGAACAGCTTGGGCCACACCGACCACAGCTTGACGACGGTCAGCGGAATCGCCGCGATACCAGAGGCGACGTGCGTGCCCTGCGTCAGCCGGTACAGCCAGACCGGATGCGCGGGCCAGTAGAACCACGGTTGCGGATGCTGGATGAAGTGGCTGATCAACCCGGTGACGAAACACAGCGTGACCGCGATGCCGAGCATCATGCCGACCCGCGCGGTGACGGCGGTGCTGCGTAGTTCCGTGCCGCTCATCGCAACGCCAGACTCGCGAGCATCCGGTCCCCGACCGGGTGCATATCGACGACCTTCAGGCCGGCGTCGCCGGCGATCCTGGGCGCGCTGTCGACTCCGACCGTCGCCCACCGAAACCACGGACCAACCGTCCGCGCCGATTCCAGCCGCACCCATCGAGTTATCACTCCGCTTGGGGCCGAGTCGAATTCGGCGATACACAGGCCTCCGCGCCGAAGCAGATCGGCAGCCCGGCGAAGCACGCGCGTCGGGTCACCGCCCAGCCCGACGTTACCGTCCGCCAGCAGCACTGTCTGCCAGCGGCCCATGCCTGGGAGCGGGTCGAAGACATCGCGGCGCAACGCCGGAGCGCCGCTGCGCCGTGCAAGTTCGACGGCGGTGGCGGACTGGTCGACGCCGAGCGCCGGCACGCCGCGCCGAATCAGATCGGCCACCAGCCGACCTGGTCCGCACCCGAGGTCGATGGTCGGCCCGTCGCACAATGCCAGAACTGCCCGATCAAACCTCCGATCCGCCCGGCGACCGCCCAGCCAGTTGTGCACGGGCAGACGTTGCCGACTGCCGTCGTCCTGGCGGACCCAGCACCGCTCCCCGACCAGTGCGCGCTCATACAGGTTTCCGAACACGTCACACCCCGATCGCCGCAGTAAGGCTCCGGAACCGACTGCCCTGCGGACAGCGCGCCCGCACTACGGCGATGTCGTCGATGACGTCGACATCCGACAGTTCGGTCACCAAATCCACGGTCAGGCCGGCGTGCGCCAAAGCGCGCTGTGTCCGGGCCCCGGTATCGGCTTGCGACATCGGAACCGTACGCAGGCTGTCGGCGCCGACGCCGTTGTGCAGCCCGAGCAGCCACCAACCACCATCGCTGGCCGGCCCCAGCACCGAGTCGGCGCGAAGCAACCGAAGTGCGCACGCCGTCAGCAACTTGGCAGTCACCTGCGGGGTGTCCATGCCGATCTGCAGCACCGGGTATCCGAGGCACGCCGCATCGTGGTGCGCATTGGCCAAGCGCTCACCAAAATCATTGCCACGCTGGGGAACAACGGTGAATTCTGCCAGCCGTTCCCGGATCGCGGCGGCCCCCCGCGCGGACGCAAGATCGCCGGTCAACGCCACCATGCGCGCGACGGTCGGCGTCGCGGCCACCGCGTCCAGAGTGTCCAACAGCGCGGCGGCGGCGAGATCCGCCGCTCCCTCCGCACCCAATGTGTGGGCCAACCGGGTTTTGGCCAGACCAGGTACCGGAGCCTTCGCCACCACCAGCACAGTCACGGGAACGGTCATGAGATCACCCGCCAGAAGTCCAGTGCGGCAAGAAAACTGCCACGCAACGAACCGCTCACTTTCGACTCGCCGCCGGTGCGCGGGCCATAGCTGACATCGGTTTCAACTACCTGCCAGCCCGCCTGCCCCGCGCGCACCAACAGTTCCAGCGGATAGCCGAATCGACGATCCGCGATACCGAGACCCAGCAGCGCCTCGCGCCGGGCCACCCGCATGGGCGCAATGTCGTGCACCGGCAACCTGTATCGGGTCCGCAATCGCCAACACACCACGGCGGTGCCCAGGCGGGCATGCCAGTGCCAACGTAGCCCGGGAACCGCGCGGCGCCGCCCGATGACCAGGTCGGCACCGCGGTCGAGCATCGCAACCAGATACGGCAACGCCCGCGGGTCCAGCGACCCGTCGGCGTCGAGCACCGCAACCGTCGACGTCTGCGCTGCCAGCACGCCGGCATGGACCGCCGCACCGTATCCGGGCTCCAGTTCGGTGATCACGTCGGCGCCGTGGGCCCGCGCCACGGTCGCCGTCCCGTCGGTGCTGTTGTTGTCGACCACCAGAGCCCGGTATCCGTTTGGGAGGACGGCCAGAATCGCGGGCAGCGACTCGGCCTCGTTCAGACACGGCAGGATCACCGTGATCGCAGAGCTGGACATCATCCGACGGTAAAGCGGGCCGTGCGCCGCAGCCAAGGGTCAAATGATGACGAAACTGTGACATAGGTGCTGGTAGAAGCCATGACCAGAGTTACTGGCGGGCTAGGCTGTCGAGTGTGACGAGGGTATTGATCGCAGATGACGACCCCGTCGTGCGTGATGTGGTGCGTCGGTATCTGGAGCGAGACGGGCACAATGTCTCGATCGCGCGTGACGGCAATGAGGCGCTGGCGCTGTTGAACACGGAGCGTGTCGACATGGCGGTGCTCGACGTGATGATGCCCGGACCCGACGGGCTGACATTGTGCCGCAGCATGCGCCGCGGCGACGGCTACGGACTGCCGGTGATGCTCTTGACCGCGCTCGGCGAGGAGGACGACCGGATCGCCGGTTTGGAGGCCGGCGCTGATGACTACCTCACCAAACCATTCAGCCCCCGCGAGCTCGCCTTGCGGGTGCGTTCGGTGCTACGACGGGTGCCGGCTCGGGATCTGGCTGGGCCCTTGGAGATCACGAACGGTGCGCTGCAGGTGTCGACTTCCGCACATTCGGTGAGCATCGACGGCGTCGCAGTGAGTCTAACCAACCGTGAATTCGACTTGTTGGTGTTCCTACTCACCCATCCCGGCACTGTGTACTCCCGCGACCAGCTGCTGAAACTGGTGTGGCAGTGGGATTTTGGCGACCAATCGACGGTGACGGTGCACATCAAACGGCTGCGCGCCAAACTCGGTGCGGCACATCGGATTCAGACGGTATGGGGGCGCGGCTATCTGTGGGGAGACGACGATCATGCCGGCAACTGACCTGTGGGAGATCATCGGTTGGGCACTGGCCTGTTCGGTTCCCGTCGTGGTAGCCGGCGGCGTGTTGATCCACCTGGCTCGCTCCTGGTCGCTGGCGGTCAGCATGGTTGCCCTGGTTCTGATTCCAACCCTCGCGACCTTCACCGGCGTGCTCGGCGCCAGCGGCTTCATGATCACCGAGACCTTCGAGCGCATCGCGGTGGTGCTGGTGATCGTCGCGGTGGTGACCATCCCCGCGGCGGTGATGCTGGCCCGCTACCAAGCGCGAAGAACGGTGTGGGAGCAAGAAATCCGAGCTTCCGAGCGGGCCGCCGAACAATCCCGGCGCCGCCTGGTGGCGTTCGTCAGCCACGACCTGCGTACCCCACTGGCCGGTATCCGAGCGGTGTCCGAGGCGATCTCCGATGGCCTCGTGGACAGTACCGAGGTGCGGTCGCACGCCAAACACATTGAGCAGGAATCGATTCGGCTTTCCGAGATGGTCGACGACCTGTTCGAGATGTCGAAGATCAATGCCGGCGCGGTCCAACCGGCGCACGACACCGTCGCGCTCGATGAAGTCGTCGACGACGTCTTGGCTACCCACCGGATCGCCGCGGAGCGAGCCGGGGTGCAACTGGCTGCTCAACTGCCGGCCGAACCCGTCCGAGTGATCGGCAGTGACCGGGCGTTGGTGCGGGTGCTGTCCAATCTGGTGGCCAACGCCATCGCCCATACCCCGGAAGGGGGCCGCGTCGAGCTGACGCTGGGCCGCGACGCCGACGGCGCCTGGGCCCGCGTCGACGACACGGGAGTGGGTATCGACGAGGCTGATCTGGCCAGGGTGTTCGACGTCGCCTATAGGGGGTCCAACGGCCGCGTGCCGCGCGCCGATTCGTCACTGCCGAGTGGGTCCGGTTTGGGACTGGCCATCGCAGCGGGTCTGGTGCAGGCCCACCGCGGCACGTTGTCGGCTCACAACCTCGAAACGGGCGCACGCTTCGAGGTTCGGCTACCACTCGCCGACGGCATATGAAGGCAGATTTATCGCGCCGAGGCTTCATCGGCCTCACGGCCGCGGCCGGCCTGAGCGCCGGCCGGTCACCGTCAGCGTCGGCCGCTCCGGGCCGACCTGGCCCCATTCGGGCCGTCGCCTTCGACGCGTTTACCGTGTTTGATCGCAGGCCAATCGACAATGCCGCCGAGGACATATTTCCAGGCGCCGGAACGACATTGATCGAAGCATGGCGAGTCCGGCAATTCGAATACACCTGGTTGCGCACCTTGTCGGGTACGTACACCGACTTCTGGACCGTCACCGAGGATGCGCTCGAATTCGCGGTACAGCAGTGCAAACTGCGGCTCAATCCCGCCGGTCGCGAACAATTGATGGGCGCTTGGCTCAGATTGACACCATGGCCAGATGCCCCGGCTGCGGTCCGCACGTTCAAGGACCGCGGGCTACACCTCGCTTTTCTATCCGACGCCACCGTGACGATGCTTGACTCCTGGGTCACGAACGCAGGGCTGGACGATGTCTTTCGCCCACACTTGAGCACCGACCGCGTCAAAGCGTTCAAACCCGACCCCCGCGCATACCAGCTGGGCGAAGATGCATTCGGCATCCCGCGCACACAAATCGCATTCAGCGCGCACGGCGGCTGGGACGCGGCCGGCGCCGCAGCATTCGGCTACCGCACCTTTTGGGTCAATCGCAGCGACGCGCCGGCCGAACGACTGTCGGCAACCCCCGAAGCCACCGGCGTCGACCTCACTCAGTTGGTCGAGTTCGTCGACGAACGCTCCTGACGGGAACGCGAAGCGAGTACGCGCATCGGTCACAGATGTGAACAGATTATGTAATCTGTTCACACCGCGGCGTCTGGGCCGGGTCCACCGTCGATCACGCCAGGAGAAACCAGTGAGCACACAGCGCAGCGCCCTCGTCGTCGGTGGGGCATCCGGTATCGGCTGGGCCACCGCCCAAGGACTGGCCGCGCAGGGCTACCGCGTCACCATCGCCGACCGGAACGCCGAACTCGCCGAGGCCCGCTCCGCCGAACTCGGCGCACCGCACACCGCCGTCGCCGTCGAGGTCACCGACGAAGCGTCCGTCGCTGCCGTCTTCGAGCAGACCGGGGAGCTGGACGCCGTCGTCAGCTGCGCCGGGTTCTCGACCTTCGGGCTCATCGTCGACATGCCGGTCGAGGACTTCCGCGCCGTCGTCGACTGCTGCCTGACGGGGTCGTTCATCGTCACCAAATACGCCGGCCAGAAGTTGCGTGAGGGTGGGTCGCTGGTGTGCATCTCGTCGCTCAACGGCCGCCAGCCCGCCATCGGCATGAGCGCCTACAGCGCCGCCAAGGCCGGCCTGTCGATGCTGACCGAGGTGGCCGCATTGGAGTTGGGCCCCAAGGGCATTCGCGTCAACGCCGTCGCCCCCGGTTTCGTGACCACTCCCCTGACCGAAGGCGCCGCGATGATCCCCGGCGTCGTCGACGAGTACGTCGAGAACACCGCGCTGGGCCGCGCCGGCACCCCCGAGGACATCGCCAACGCCGTGCTGTTCCTGTGCTCGGAGCAGTCGTCCTGGATGACGGGCGAGGTTCTCGACCTCAACGGCGGCGCGCATCTCAAGCGCTACCCCGACATCATGAGCCACCTCCTCAAGCTCGCGTCGGGGTAGCAACCGGCGGCAAATCCGTCAGAATCACCGTCATGGACACCGAATTCACGGTCACCCAGAAACGGGCCCTCGCCGTCGCGACGGTCCTGGCGGTCGGATTCGGCGCGTACTTCCTGCGCGGGCAGTTCATGCTGGTCGTCGTTGCCGGGGTGGTGGCCTACCTTTTCACCCCGTTGTTCCGTCGGCTGTCGAAGCGGCTGAGCACCGGCCTGTCGGCCACCCTGACCCTGCTGGCCGCGCTGCTGGTCGTGGTCGTGCCGATCAGCGGGGCCGTCGCCATCGGCGTCGTCCAGATCACCGCCATGATCCGCAACGTGTCGCAGTGGGTGAGTCGTAACGACATGGGCGCGCTGGGCACTCGGGCGCTGCAAGCCGCCAACGACCTGCTGTCACAAATCCCCTACCTGCACCACGTGACCCTGACGCCGGAGTCGGTCCAGAAGTGGATCATCACGTTTGCGCAGCGCGCGGGCGAGTGGGGCCTGAACGTGCTGCAGACCGCCGCGGGCGGACTTTTCGGCGCGCTCGCCGGTGCCGTCATCTTCATCTATGTGTTCATCTCGCTGCTGGTCAACGGCGATGACGTGGTCCTACTGATCCGGCGGCTCAACCCACTCGGCGAGGACGTCACCGACCTGTACCTGGCCAAGATGGGCGCCATGGTGCGCGGCACGGTCCTCGGCCAGTTCGTCATCGCACTGGCGCAGGGTGTGTCCGGCGCGATCTCGATCTACATCGCCGGCTTCCACGACGGCTTCTTCATCTTTGCGATCCTGCTGAGCGCTCTGTCGGTGATTCCGCTCGGTGGTGGCATCGTCAGCATCCCGTTCGGCATCGGCATGGCACTGTTCGGCAACATCGGCGGCGGCCTGTTCGTGATCCTGTTCCACATCCTGGTGGTCACCAACATCGACAACGTGCTCCGGCCGATCCTGGTGCCGCGTGAAGCCCGGCTGGACTCCGCCCTGATGCTGCTGTCGGTGTTCTCCGGCATCGCGATGTTCGGCTTCCTGGGCCTGGTGATCGGCCCGGTGCTGATGATCGTCGTCGTCACCACCATCAGCGTGTACCTCGCTGTGTTCAAAGGTGTTCCGCTGACCGAACCCGAACCCGACGAACCTCGCGCGCCGGGCCGCATCGCCCGGCTGATCGCCACGATGCGACGGAAACAACCCGCTACGGCAGTGGCTGCGCCTTCTGCGTCGCCTCTGCCAGAGTCCGATAGTCCGCCGGACTCGCCGACCCACTGACCGCGACCTGGGACGGGCCCGTCGGGCCGTCAAGCTTGGCGGTCCAGATCGGCTCTGTGCCCTGCTGGTCCTCGCCGGCCCCCTCGTACACCACCCAGTGCACGCCACCCAGGTCCTGCGCCCCCGTCGGATACATGCCGCTGTGGATCGAGGACACCAGCTTCTCCTCGTCAGCGTTGCTCTGAGTCAGCGCGACGAACATGCCGGAGGCGGTCAGATAGCCGACCCTCGACATCAGCGCCCGCGTGGGTTGTTTGGTGACGGGATCGGTGCGGCCCGCCTCGATGGCGCCGCGCGACCCCGAATTGGCGTGCCAGCCGGACGGCAGCTCCGGGATCCGGATCGGGATGTGCAGCGCGGCGGCGTCGGCCTTGAGCGCGGCCGGGGCGTCGTACTGCGGCGCCGGGCCTTTACCCGGCCCCTGCGGCGCGAACGAACACATGCCGAGCATCCCGGCCAGCGCAACACACGCCACCACCAGAGGGGCGATGGACCAGAACATGTCGCGGCCGTCCTGCAGCAGCCGGTCCTTCGCCGGGCGCGGCACCGGCACCGACTGCCCCTCGGCGACCGCGTTGGGCACGGCGGCGGGCCGCCCATCAGATGCGGCGACAGACTGGTCGTCGGGTTCCGGCGATTGAGACGTCACAGGGCTCAGTATCCCAACTCCCGACCGCACACCAACAAATGGCTAATGGGACAATCGGCGCATGACGCCTTCGCGCCGAGAAGCCCCAGACCGCAACCTCGCCCTCGAACTGGTCCGCGTGACCGAAGCCGGGGCCATGGCCGCCGGCCGCTGGGTCGGCCGCGGCGACAAGGAAGGTGGCGACGGTGCAGCCGTCGATGCCATGCGTGAGCTGGTCAATTCGGTCTCGATGCGCGGCGTCGTGGTAATCGGCGAGGGCGAGAAGGACCACGCCCCGATGCTCTACAACGGCGAAGAGGTCGGCAACGGCGACGGTCCGGACTGCGACTTCGCCGTCGACCCGGTCGACGGCACCACCCTGATGAGCAAGGGCATGCCCAACGCCATCTCGGTGCTCGCAGTCTCCGAGCGCGGCACCATGTTCGACCCGTCGGCCGTGTTCTACATGAACAAGATCGCCGTCGGACCGGACGCAGCCGACGTCATCGACATCACCGCACCCATCGGCGAGAACATCCGCCGCGTCGCCAAGCGCCTCAACGAGTCGGTGGCCGATGTCACGGTGTGCATCCTGGACCGCCCCCGGCACGCCCAGCTGATCAGCGAGGTCCGCGAGGCCGGTGCGCGCATCCGCCTGATCTCCGACGGCGACGTCGCCGGCGCCATCTCGGCCTGCCGCCCCGAGTCCGGCACCGACATCCTGGCCGGTATCGGTGGCACGCCCGAAGGCATCATCGCCGCAGCCGCCATCCGCTGCATGGGCGGCGCCATCCAGGCCGTCCTCGCGCCGACCGACGACGACGAGCGCCAGCGGGCCCTGGACCGCGGCTACGACCTGGAGCGCGTGCTGACCACCGAAGACCTGGTCGCCGGCGACAACGTCTTCTTCTGCGCGACGGGCGTCACCGATGGTGACCTGCTCAACGGTGTGCGGTACTTCGCCGGCGGTTGCACCACGCAGTCGATCGTGATGCGCTCGAAGTCCGGCACCGTCCGGATGATCGAGGCCTACCACCGGCTGTCCAAGCTCAACGAGTACTCCGCGGTGGACTTCACCGGGGATATTTCCGCCGCACACCCCCTGCCGTAATTCGTTTCACCTCAACCAAAGGGAGCACATGTCCGACAACGATGTCGAGTACCGGATCGAGCACGACACCATGGGCGAGGTCCGGGTTCCGGTCAACGCCCTGTGGCGCGCGCAGACACAACGCGCCGTGGAGAACTTCCCCATCTCGTTCCGCGGCCTGGAGCGCACCCAGATCCGCGCGCTGGGTCTGCTGAAGGGCGCCTGCGCACAGGTCAACAAGGACCTGGGCCTGCTGGACCCCGAGAAGGCCGACGCCATCATCGCCGCCGCCGGTGAGATCGCCGACGGTCTGCACGACGACCAGTTCCCCATCGACGTGTTCCAGACCGGCTCGGGCACCAGCTCGAACATGAACGCCAACGAGGTCATCGCCTCGATCGCTGCGCGCAACGGCGTCGAGGTCCACCCCAACGACCACGTCAACATGTCGCAGAGCTCCAACGACACCTTCCCCACCGCCACACACATCGCGGCAACGGAAGCCGCTGTGCGCCACCTGATTCCGGCCCTCGAGGTGCTGCACGAGTCGCTGGCCAACAAGGCCCGCGCGTGGCGCACCGTCGTCAAGTCCGGCCGTACCCACCTCATGGACGCCGTGCCCGTCACCCTGGGCCAGGAGTTCGGTGGTTACGCACGTCAGATCGAGGCCGGCATAGAACGGGTGCGCGCGTGTCTTCCTCGTTTGGGTGAGCTGGCCATCGGCGGCACCGCCGTCGGCACCGGCCTGAACGCGCCCGACGGCTTCGGCGCCAAGGTTGTCGAGGTGCTGGTGAACCAGACCGGCATCGCCGAACTGCGCACCGCTGCAGACTCTTTCGAGGCCCAAGCCGCCCGCGACGGACTCGTCGAGGCGTCCGGTGCCCTGAAGACCATCGCGGTGTCGCTGACCAAGATCGCCAACGACGTGCGCTGGATGGGCTCGGGCCCGCTGACCGGCCTCGGCGAAATCCAGCTGCCGGACCTGCAGCCGGGTAGCTCGATCATGCCGGGCAAGGTGAATCCTGTTCTGCCCGAAGCGGTTACCCAGGTCGCCGCGCAGGTCATCGGCAACGACGCGGCCGTCACCGTCGGCGGCCTGTCCGGCGCCTTCGAGCTGAACGTCTACATCCCGATGATGGCCCGCAACGTGCTTGAGTCCTTCACGCTGCTGTCCAACGTCTCGCGGCTGTTCGCGTCGAAGTGCATCGACGGCCTCGTCGCCAACGAGGACCACCTGCGCACGCTGGCGGAGTCGTCGCCCTCGATCGTGACGCCGCTGAACTCGGCCATCGGCTACGAAGAAGCCGCCAAGGTCGCCAAGGAAGCCCTCAAGGAGAAGAAGACCATCCGGCAGACGGTCATCGACCGCGGCCTGATCGGCGAGAACCTCTCCCTGGCCGAGCTGGACAAGCGCCTGGACGTGCTGGCCATGGCGAAGGTCAAGGACGGCGAGTAGTTCTCAGCCGCAGAAAGTGCCCTCTTCTTCGGAAGGGGGCACTTTTTTTGATGCCCTCCCGAGGCCTCTTCTCACATCGCAGGTGAAGCGAATGTGAACAGCTCCTTACTGGACAGATACTGCCGGGAAACGGGATTCGACCCGTGCGTTTGCGATTGTGTTGCAATGACGGCCGAGCTGACCGATTCGCACCGAGGTGCCCGGCTGGACGCCGTCCCGTGCATGACACACGGCCGCTTCCACATGCCGCACACGCACGCCGGCGAGCGGCTGCCCAAACCCCAGGCTGAGGTCCTCAAACTCGTGACGACATCACCGGGTCAACGGAATGCCGATGTCCTGCAGGCCAGGCTCTTCATCGAACTACTAGAGGACGAGCTGGCCGAGTTGCACCTGCAACTGGCGGTGACCGAACGCCGGGCGGCCAAGCAGGGCGCCGACAAGCATCTCGACGTGCTGCGCGGGCGCATCGCCGAACTCCTGGCGATGGTCGACGCGATCGTCGACCGCTTCCCCACTGCGTAGGGTCCCCTGCACGGCGCCGAACCGGGCAGGAAGTCCGTGCGTTCAATCGCAAGGGCGATGTCCCGGTGGTTTTTGCACTCAGGGACCGTTGGTGGCCGGAAAAAGTACCTGGGTTCAGTCACCGCAGCCGCGGCCCGTCGTGATTGAAGCCACGTACTTCCGATGGCAGCACCTACCTCTGCGGCAGCCGCTCGGCGTACCTACTGGCCGTTGTTCGAGCCGCCGGAGTTGGCGCCCGGGATGTCGGTGATCGGGATGTTGGGCATCGGCGGCGGCGACGGCGTGTTGGGCAGCGTCGGAATCTCCGCCGGCGGGATGTCGGTCAGATCGTTGACCGGCGGGCCGTTCTCCCGGCTGCCGTAGCTCGTGCCCGGCTCACGAGGGCCGATCATGTGGCTGACCGTCACCATGTGATACCCGTTGGCCTTCAGGACCGGGATGAACTGCTGCACCAGATCGACCGTCGATGAGTAGGTGTCGTGGAACAGCACCACCGAGTTCGGCTTGATCTGCGTCATCAGCATGTAGCGGGTGGCCGCGGTGTTGGAGTCGTTGGCCCAGTCGAACGGGATGACGTCCCAGTTGATGTCGGCCAGGCCCTGCTTCTTCGCCTCGGCGAGCACCTGGTCATTGATCAGGCCGCCGGCGGTGCGCACCAGTTTCGGCCGCTGCCCGGTGGCCTTCTCGATGGCGTCGCTGGCCTTGCTGAACTGGCCCGCGATGAACTCCGGCGGGATGGTCGTCATGTTGGGGTGTTCCCAGGTGTGCTGACCGAGCTCCATGCCGGCCTCGACTACGCGCTTGGCGCCGTCGGGGTTTGCGGCGACCTTGTTGCCGATCTCGAAGAACGTCGCCTTCGCGTCGTTGTCCTGCAGGATTTTCAGCAACCGGTCGGTGTACGGGCTGGGACCGTCGTCGAATGTGAGCGCGACGCACTTGTACTTACTGCAGTCGACTTCGTCGGCCTTGGCGACATTGCCGGTCTGACACCCGACCACGACGATCGTCACACCGGCACACACACCGAGGACGGTTCGCCAGTAGGGCCAGGCCTTGCTCTCGCGTCGCACCCAATCACCTTACCGACGCCGCGATTTGTGCACGAAAACCCGTGTTCAGCGCGGAAAATCGTGCACAAATCGCGGTCCGGCTCAGGTCACGGCAGGGTGCCGGGGCTGATCTCCTCGAGCATCTCGGTGACGAGCGCGGCAATCGGCGAGCGTTCGCTGCGCATCAGGGTGATGTGCGCGAACAGCGGGTGGCCCTTGAGCTTCTCGATCACCGCCGCGACACCGTCGTGCCGGCCGACACGCAGGTTGTCGCGCTGGGCGACGTCGTGCGTGAGCACCACGCGGGAACCGGAGCCGAGGCGCGAGAGCACCGTCAGCAGCACGTTGCGTTCCAGCGACTGGGCCTCGTCGACGATGACGAACGAGTCGTGCAGCGAGCGGCCGCGAATATGCGTGAGCGGCAACACTTCCAGCATGCCGCGGGACAGCACCTCTTCCAGCACGGCCGGGCTGGCCAGGCCTTCCAGGGTGTCGAAGACGGCCTGCGCCCACGGGCCCATCTTCTCGCTCTCGCTGCCCGGCAGGTAGCCGAGGTCTTGTCCGCCAACGGCATACAGCGGCCGGAACACGACGACCTTGCGCTGGGTGCGGCGCTCGAGCACCGCTTCCAGGCCGGCGCACAGCGCCAGCGCCGACTTGCCGGTACCGGCCTTGCCGCCGAGGGAGACGATGCCGACGGACTCGTCGAGCAACAGATCGAGGGCGACGCGTTGTTCGGCTGACCTTCCCCGGAGGCCGAACACTTCGCGGTCACCGCGGACCAGCTGCACGCGCTTCTCGGCATTGACGCGGCCGAGCGCGTGCGACGTGCCACCGAGCAGCCGGATTCCGGTGTGGCACGGGAGATCCCGCGCTTCCAGCAGGTCGACCTCGCCGTCGGCGAACAGCGTGTCGATGTCTTCCGGCGAGGCGTCCATCTCGGTCATGCCCGTCCAGCCGGACGTCACGACATCCTGCGCGTGGTACTCGTCGGCAGTCAGGCCCACCGCGCCGGCCTTGACGCGCAGCGGAATGTCCTTGCTGACCAAGGTGACTCGCTTGCCCTCGGCGGCGAGGTTGGCGGCGCAGGCGAGGATGCGGTGGTCGTTGGTGTCGGTGCGGAAGCCCGAGGGCAGCACCGACTGGTCGACATGGTTCAGCTCGACCTGGAGCGTTCCCCCTTGCGTCCCAACAGGAATCGGCTGATCCAGCCGTCCGTGTTCCAACCGCAAGTCATCGAACATGCGCAGGGCCTGCCGGGCGAACCAGCCCAGTTCGTGGTGGTGGCGTTTACCCTCCAGCTCGCTGATGACCACCAGGGGGACAACCACTTCGTGCTCAGCGAAGCGTGTGCATGCCCAGGGATCGGACAGCAACACGGAGGTATCGAGCACGTAGGTACGGACCTGCGAATCAGACACGTGGCGCTCCTCGGCCCGTGCGGCCCCACACGAGTACTTCGGTGGACGCAGCGGTACCTGGACCGGGGCCGGTCCCAATCTCTAATCGGGTACCGCCCGGATAGCAGAGCAATTCGCTAGCCATCACCGGCGACGCTACCCCCGGCGACGGCCGCGCGCTCACTGGCGCGCCGTGCCTGTTTTGTGACGTCTAGATGAACTGAGCGAGCGACGGCTCGTCGCTCAGCCCCCACGCCTTGATGCGGTCCGAGATGACGGTGCGCAGTGCTGCGGCGTCGAAGATGCCGGCGTCAGCAACAACCTGGACCTTGTCCTGGTAGGCGTCGATGTCGGCACCGATGACCTCGAGGCCCGCGGCCCGGGCCGCGATGGCGGCGATGGTCTCGTCGCGGTGCGTCTGCAGCAGGTGCGAGACCAGGTTCGCGAAGAACTCCTCGTGCCGCTCTTCGTCGCGGGCGATACGGCCGGCCATGGCCGCCAGCACCGGCTCCTCGATCTGAGCCTGCAGGTTACGGGTGAAGACGGCATGCGCGCGCTCGAAGAACGCCATGAAGACCAGCGTCTCGATCTGGCTGTACTTGTCGGCCCGGTAGCCCTTCATGACGTGCTCGACGCGCACGTCCTCGTTGGCGGTCGGGTCGATCTGGCGGGTGACGACCAGGTAGTTACGCAGCGCGATGGCGTGCAGGTGCTCCTCGGCGGTCCAGCGGCCCAGCCAGCGGCCCCACTTGTCTTCGAGGATGAAGTGTTCGACCAGCTCACGGTGGTAGCCGGCGAGGTTGTCCTTGGTGATGAGCAGGATTTCCAGCGCATCGGTGACCGGCTTGGGCAGCGTGACGCTGGAGGCGTCCCAGTCGGTGCCGCCGAGGAAGGCGAAGTTCTCGCCCTGCTCGAACGGGACGTAGTCATGGGCGTACCAGGCTTCCTCAGTCGCGAGGTGCCGGGACAGCTCGGTGTCCACCACGGGCTCGAGCTCGAGGGTCAGTGCGTTGGCAACCGGTTTCTCAGCCATGAAAGTAACTGTAACCCGAGTTCACATGTTTTTGAAATCTGCCCCGCACAAATGGGGGCCGGTGTCACCCGGCCCCCATTCGCCCGCAGACGGTTACTTCGTTGTGCCCGAACCTGCGCCTGCGGTCTTTTCTCCGCCACCAGCAGAAGCTGAATTCTTACTTTCGGCGTGCTGCTTGCTGTGTGCGGGTTTGGAGTCCTCCGGGCCACTCGTCTGCGTGGCGCCAGAAGTGCTGGAACCCTTGGCAACCTTGGACGGCTTTCCATTGGCAGGTTTCGATCGCTTCCCGTCCTTGGGCTGCTTGACGTGCGGCGTGCCGTCGGTCTGCTGGTTCTTGCCATTGGCGGCCGCCGGCTTCGCCGATCCCTCGGCCGCCGGGGTGTCAGACGGTTTCGCAGGGCTGCTCGCCGGAGTGCCCGCCGGGTCCGCAGCTGTCGGTGCTGCCGGGCTAGCGGGCTGTGCCGTCGGTGTTGTGTCCGCCTCATGTGTGGTCTTCGCTGTCGGAGTCACGTCCGCGCCGAATGTTGCCGCGGTCGGCGCCGGCGTCCCGGTCGGGGTTTGTGACGTGGGGTTGGCCGCGGGGATCGCGCCGCGCAGCCCACCGACCAGCATGTGCCCTGTGGTGCGGCCGAGGTCTCCGAGCTCCTTGACGACCGTCTTGATGTTGCCCATCGTCAACGGCGAGTAGCTGTCGGCGCGGTTCAGCGCCACCGACAGGTCGTCACGCGCGTTCAGGAAGCCTGCAGTGACGCTGGTGCTCGGGTCGGTCAAGGTCCGGTTGATGATTGTGCCCAAACCTTGGATGCCACTGCCCAGCGCCGCGACCACGGCGGTGATGTTCCCGGAAGCGAGGCCGGCCCGGATTTGGGTGAGGGTCTGGTTGATGAGTAGGTCGCACCGCAGAGCGGACAGGACCATGGGATTCACGATGTCCTGGGCCGCCAACGGAATGTTCTGCACGAGAGCGGACAAGCTGCCGACGGGGTTGGCGAAGATGCCGCGGGCGAGGTCGACGTAGTCCGGGTTGAGGGCAGATTGCGTGATCCGGTCCAGGACGGACGGGACGTTGCTCTGGCTACCGAATATCTCGTTGAACTTGTCGGTGCCGACCGCTGCCCTGATCTGATCGAGCTCCAAATTCGCCGTCGCCCAGCCAGTGGGCACGTTGTTCTGGTTGTGCACGTAATTGAACTCGAACATCCGCCGTTTGAGGCTGGCCGCGTACTGCTGCGGGGTGACGGTCGGGGTATCGGCCGGCAAGTGCAGACGGACATCAGAGATCGGGACTACTTGGGCCGTCACCGCATTGTTGTCGAGCGTGCCGTTGACGTCCTGGAACCGGAGCGTGACGGAGCCGTTGACGACGCCTCCGTTGTCCAGCCAGTTCGCGACGCCGGGGTTCGTGGCGCTGACGACGTAATAGGTGTAACCGTCGTCTGCCTGAAAAATGTTGCTGCCGTTGAGGCTGCTCTGCGCGGTCACATACGGCAGATCCAGCTGCCAGATATTGGTCAGCTGGGCAGCCACGTAGCCGGCCGAAACGGTGGGCACCTTGACCACGAGTGCCTGGTCCGGCTGCAGGTTGAAGTGTCCGATGCTGGTCAATTGCCCCGGCAGAATCGGGCCGCCGACCGCCGAAGTCGTCGGCTTGATCACGGTGAAGGTGTTTTCCGGTACTGCGGCCCAGACCGCCTGAATTCCCTTATTCGTGACGCTGGAATTGAACCCGGAGACATTGTCCGCGACGCCGGCCAACACCGCCGCCACCTGGCTTTCTGACAGCACCGGCAGCTTGAACTGCGACGATGAACTCTGCTGCTTGATGAGGATCGTGTCGTGCGGAATGCCCCAGTCGGTGGTGGTATCGCGCATGAGGATCGTCTGGGCGCCGGTGCTGTTCACCCAGTTGCCCGGTTGCTGGTCCGGACTGATCACCACGGTGTACGTGCCGTCCGCATTCGGTGTGAATTGCGTCAGGTCATAGCTGACACCGGTCGAGATGAACTTCCCGTCCATGATGTTCCCCGACATCGGAACGAAGGTCACCACCTTCGTGCCAGGGCGAGGGGTGATGGTCACCGTGTACGACTCGCCCCGCACGGCCAGCAGCGTGTACTTGTTGTCCGCCGTCGGGTCGTTCGAGAACGGCAGAGGCTCGGCAGACGGCGCGTTCCAGGGGGCGGTGAGAAATTCACCGTTGCGGTCGTAGCCGTTGATCCGGTTCTGTTCATTGAGCGCACCGAAGAGCACGCCCATCGCCAGGGCCTGGGTGTATTGCGGCAACGAACTCACGTCGGACGGTTTGATGAACGGATAGTTGCTGTTGGTGGCGATGATCTGCTGCTGTTGGGCGAGGATCTGATCTGTCACGGCCTGGTTGCTGTCCGCGGCGAACGCCTGCGGGGCGGTCAGCGCCGCGACCATGGCGCCGGCGACGGCGGTCGTGGCGATCCCCCGCTTGGTCCGGGAGCGGCGCCGCGCCGCACGGTTACCGGTTGCTACCGGCTGATCGTCCCCTGCCGTATGCGACCGCCAAGAGTGGCCCAACTCAGACATGCTTCGCCCCTTCGTGATGGGTCTGCCCGGGTTGGCTGACTCAGCGGAACGCCGGGGTGTGATGTGGTGAACAGCTCGACGAAATTGTCGTCCACGTCACGATATGAGCGATCGCTGTGCTGAACCAATGGGTGCTCAGACCAGCGTTTTCGGGCCGGCATGTGCAAAATGCACATCACCCAGCCGCAAGCTCAGGAAACCGGCGCAAGCACCCGTCCGCCGTACCAGCGGCAAATCTCCAGGGCCAGCGCGACCGTCAGGGTGTCGGCGTCCAGGCGCAGGCCGTATTGGTCGACGGACTGTTGGACCCTGAGGTAGACGGTGTTGCGGTGGAACATCGTGCGCTTCGCGGTCTCGGTGTAGCTGCAGTTGGCGGCCAGGAAGGCCCGGATGGTCTCGCGTAGCTGCTCGCACCGCGCGTCGTCGTCCGCCAGCGAGCCGAGGACGGCGGCAACGAACGCCGCGAGGTCGGCCGGCTCGTCTGCCAGCAACGCGACTGAAGCAACGTCGTCGAACAGCACGACCTGCGGTTCATGGGGTGCGGACCGGGCCAATTCCTTGACCCGCGCTGCTGTCCGCGCCGCCGAGCGGAAACCGTCGAGCCCCTCACCGCGCCGGCCGACGGCGACGCGCAATCCGTTGATACACAATCGTCTTGCGAGTTCGTCGTGGTCCACCCGGACGGCCGCCGGCAGACGCAACCAGATGCGCTGTTGCGATTCCCCGCCTAAGACAAGGACGTCATCGACTCCTGGCAGCACCTGACGCAGGACCGTCACTACTTTGGGCAACGCGTCGGCGTCCGCGGTGTCGTCCGCCCATGCCTCGACGGCGAGGTGACTGCCAGACAGCCGGTATCCGAGCGCCGATTCCGCTTGCGCCACATCGGGTTCA
Source organism: Mycobacterium sp. SMC-21 (assembly GCF_045310825.1). NCBI lineage: Bacteria > Bacillati > Actinomycetota > Actinomycetes > Mycobacteriales > Mycobacteriaceae > Mycobacterium > Mycobacterium sp. SMC-21. The sequence goes on from NZ_JBJIAO010000035.1 coordinate 44,906, forward strand.
GAGTCATTTAGCAGGCGGGTGATCCACTGCCGCCGGATCGCTTCGTCAGTGCGGACACGTTGTGTCAACCGGTCCTCGTACAGCGCGGTGATCTGCTCGGTGACCCGACCGTTGTGCGACCCGCTGAGATTCACCACCTCGATCATGGCCTCGGCCGCCCCGGGTGCATCGGCCGGCATCTCGGCCAGACAGGTGCTGAGCATGCGGCCATGCCCGACGCGGTATGCCCGCAGGATCGCAGTCAGCGGCACACCGTCGGTCACCGCCCGCTCGACGTTGGCGATGGCGAGGCTGGACGGCGAGATGCTTTGTGGGTCAAGGCCGTTCGCAAGCACGTCGAGGAAGAGGTCCAGGCTCTCGGTGGCATTGACAGCGACGATCTCATGGAACGACGGGTCGCTGAGTTCGGGCACTGCGTCCAGGATCTCGGCGATCACGCCCTTGACGAAGGCATATTTGTTCTGGGCGAAATAGTCGATGATCGCGGCCAGCACCTCACTGCCCATCTGCCACCTCCTCGGCCGCAGCTCAGGCTACCGAGGTGTGCGCCGTGCACATCGGCTTTCTCGCCAAGCGGCACACACGAAAGTGGGGCCTATGACCGAGAATCTCGCGATCCTCCGGCCACAGGCCCCACTTTCGGCGTCAAATCAGAGCGTCAGACCCGGGTACAGCGGGTTGGCGTCGAGCATCTCGGCCGAGGCCGCGCGGACGCGGTCGGCGGTGCCGTCGGCCAGCGTGTACTTGGCCTTCGACGGGCCGTTCGGGCCGGCGTCTGCCGAGGCGTTGTTCAGCACGTCGACCACCAGCTCGGCGACCTTGTCGAACTCGTCGGCGCCGAAGCCGCGCGTGGTCAGCGCGGGGGTGCCGAAGCGGATGCCGCTGGTATACCAGGCGCCGTTCGGGTCGTTCGGGATGGCGTTGCGGTTGGTGACAACGCCCGCGTCCAGCAGCGCCGACTCAGCCTGGCGGCCGGTCAGGCCGAACGACTGCACGTCCAGCAGCACCAGGTGGTTGTCGGTGCCGCCGGTGACCAGCGTCGCGCCGCGCTTGAGGAAGCCCTCGGCGAGCGCCTTGGCGTTGTCGGCGACGTTCTGCGCGTAGCTCCGGAACTCGGGCTGACGGGCCTCGGCCAGCGCCACGGCCTTGGCGGCCATCACATGCGACAGCGGTCCGCCGAGCACCATCGGGCAGCCCTTGTCGACGGCCGGGGCGTATTCCTCGGTGGCCAGCACCAGGCCACCGCGCGGGCCGCGCAGCGACTTGTGCGTCGTCGTGGTGGTGACGTGGGCGTGCGGCACCGGGTCCTCGTCGCCGGTGAACACCTTGCCGGCCACCAGACCCGCGAAGTGGGCCATGTCGACCATCAGGGTGGCGCCGACCTCGTCGGCGATCTCGCGCATCTTGGCGAAGTTCACGCGGCGCGGGTAGGCCGAGTAGCCGGCGACCAGCACCAGCGGCTTGAACTCGCGGGCGGCAGCGGCGACGGCGTCGTAGTCGATGAGGCCGGTCTGCGGGTCCGTCCCGTAGCTGCGCTGGTGGAACATCTTGCCCGAGATGTTGGGGCGGAAGCCGTGCGTCAGGTGACCGCCGGTGTCCAGCGACATACCGAGCAGGCGCTGGTTGCCCAGCTTGTTGCGCAGCTTCTCCCAGTCCTCTTCGGACAGGTCGTTGACGTGCTTGGCGCCGAGCTCGGCCAGGCCGGGGGCCTCGATACGGGTGGCCAGGATGGCCCAGAAGGCAACCAGGTTGGCATCGATGCCCGAGTGCGGCTGCGCGTAGGCGTAGGGGGCGCCGAACAGCTCGCGGGCGTGCTCGGCGGCGAGGGCCTCGACGGTGTCGACGTTCTGGCAGGCGGCGTAGAACCGGTGCCCGACGGTGCCCTCGGCGTACTTGTCGGAGAACCAGGTGCCCATGGTCAGCAGCACGGCCGGCGACGCGTAGTTCTCGCTCGCAATCAGCTTCAGCGAACTGCGTTGGTCGGCAAGCTCTTTGCGCGTCGCGTCGGCGACGCGGGGCTCAACCTGCTCGATGACCCGCAGCGCCGCCTGGTAGGCCTCGCTGGCGGTGGCGGCGTACCCGGCACCCAGGCCGGACGAGGCAGAAGCGCCCGATACAGTCGAATCCAAGGTCATGCGTTCAGCCTAATAGGGCCGGTCGTGGCCGTTCACCTGACCCGGGCCTGGATATCCCGTGGGTGGGTGAGGCGGCTGGACGGGCGCGAGGCCTTTGGTGAGCTTGGAGAACAGCACGCACCACGCGACGGGTCCGGCAATGACGCAGGCCGACCAGAGCAGCTCGCTCACCGTTTCCGACCAGGACGGCTCGCCGAGGAGTTTCATCAGGATCGACGACGTGGTGCCGCTGTCGCCGCCGTCTGCGCAGAACACGCCGAAGCCGAACATCGCCGACCACACGGCCACCTGCGCGCGGGTCTGGGCAGGGGTCAGCTCCCGCCCGGGTAGCTGCCGGATCATCCTGGTCGTCATCGTCAGGCAGATCAGCAGCACCGGCGAGACGAGGACGACGAATACCGTCATCCAGCCCAGCTGGACGAACAGTCCCCGCCCGACCGCCATCCACACCACCAACAGGACGTTGAGTGGCATGGCCTTGCCCGCGCTGTCCCGCGGCAGGGTCCACACCGTCGGCGCCTAATTCCGCAGGGACGACGGGATCAGTGGCTCGTCGAGCAGGCGGCCGAACCGCGCGGTGAGGCTGACATCGGCGGGCCGGGCATCGAGCCAGCCGCGCAGCAGCCGGTAGCCCTCGACATATGTCGACGTGTAGGCGCGCCACAGCGGCGACGACAGGAACCGCATGGACTGCCGGGCCCGCTCCGGGCTCGTCAGCAGCCAGCGCTGCAGGAAGGCGACCACGTCGTCGGCGTCGCGGTGCTCGTCGTGCAGCATCAGCGCGGCGTCCTGGCGGACGTCGGCGAGGGCCGCGCTGGCCTGTGAAATCGCTTCTGCGCGTTCGCCATCGAAGCGCAGGCCCAGGTCCTGGTAGATCTCGGCGGCCCAGGCGCCCCAGTTCTCGGGCACCGCGGCGTACAGCGCCAGGTCCGCCAGGCCCTCGGCCATCAGGCACTGCGGGGTGTTGACCAGGAAGATCGTCTGCTCGGCCTGATGTTGACCGGCTACCAACCCGAACTCTTTGCGGCAGTGCTCGGTGTGGTGGCCCGGGTACGACTCGTGCGCCACCAGCCGCGGCAGGTTCGACATCTGCTGCTTGAGGTCGGCGTTGACCGCCACCGTCGACCGGTAGTTGCCCTCGTAGTAGTTGAAGCCCGACCACGGCTTGTCGGTGACGATCTCGTAGTTGATGGTCTCGGAATCGGGCAGCGGGAAGTCGACCCGGACCCGGTCGCGCAGCGCGGACGAGAACGCGTGGATGCACTCCTCGAGCCGTTCGGGCGGAATCTCCTCGCCGGACCGGTGCGCCTGCATGCGCTCGACCAGCGGGCCGCTGCCGCCCAGCGCCTCGTCGAGCAGTCGATGCGCCTCGCGGTAGCGGTCCTCGTCGCCCTTGGCGATGGACACGTCGAAGTAGTCGCGGACCTCGTCGACGAAGCCGACGTCCTCGCCGGCGAACTTGCGCCCCGCGCAGTCCAGGGCCCGCAGATGCGCCTTCAGGTAATCCGCACGCTGCGGGTCCAGCCCGGAAGCATCGACCTCGCCGTGCAGCCGGCGGGCCTGGCGGGCCACCGCCGCGGGGTCCGGCGCGGGTTCGTCGGCGACCTGCTGCCGCAATGCCGGGTCGCCGGTGAACGAGTCGACGTAGCCCTCCTCGATGCGGTCGAACCGCAGACCGAGCAGCAGGTATTCGCGGATCAAGCCGTCGGCGACGGTGTCGGGAACCGGCAGCGAGATATGCCCAGCGCTCATACCCGCCCACGTTAGCCGGTACCCCCGCGTTCATCGCCCGGCAATGACTGCAAGACTGAGCACATGCCGCGGCCGAGCGAGCCGAGTCCCTACGTCGAGTTCGACAGGCGCCAATGGCGCGCGCTGCGTATGGCGACTCCCCTGAAACTCACTGCTCATGAGCTGCTGGGCCTGCGCGGTATGGGCGAGCAGCTCGACCTGCTGGAAGTCGAAGAGGTCTACCTGCCCCTGGCCCGTCTGATCCATCTGCAGGTCGCCGCCCGGCAGCGCCTCTTCGCCGCGACAGCGGAGTTCCTCGGCGAGCCGCAGCAGAATCCGGACCGCCCGGTGCCGTTCATCATCGGCGTGGCCGGCAGCGTCGCCGTCGGCAAGTCGACGACCGCCCGCGTGCTGCAGGCGCTGCTCGCCCGGTTCGGCCACCACCCGCGTGTCGACCTAGTGACCACCGACGGCTTCCTGTACCCGAACGCCGAGCTCCAGCGGCGAAAGATCATGCACCGCAAGGGCTTTCCCGAGAGCTACGACCGTCGCGCGCTGATGCGGTTCGTCACCGCGGTCAAGTCCGGCGCCGATCAGGCGTCCGCCCCGGTGTACTCGCACCTGATCTACGACATCGTGCCCGGCGAGAAGGTCGTCGTCCGGCACCCCGACATCCTGATCATCGAGGGCCTCAACGTCCTGCAGACCGGACCGGCCCTGATGATCTCGGACCTGTTCGACTTCTCGGTGTACGTCGACGCCCGCATCGAGGACATCGAGCAGTGGTACGTGTCGCGGTTCCTGGCGATGCGGGCGGGCGCGTTCGCCAATCCGCAGTCGCACTTCCACCACTACTCGACGCTGACCGACGAACAGGCCATCTTCGCCGCCCGCGACATCTGGCAGTCCATCAACCTGCCCAACCTGATCCACAACATCCTGCCGACCCGGCCCCGGGCGACGCTGGTGCTGCGCAAAGACGCCGACCACTCCATCAACCGGCTGCGCCTCCGCAAGCTCTGAACAGGGATTTGTGCACGATTTTCCGCGGTCGGCGCGGAAAATCGTGCACAAATCCCTCAGGGTCAGGCGCGACGGACGCCCTGGTACTGCAGCTCCGCCATGGCCAGCGTGTAGACGGCGCTGACGATCATCATCGCCACGCCCGTCGTCGTCAGCGGCCAGACATCATCGATGACGGCCAGCACCGCGGCGATGGTGAACACCACGTTGGCGATCGCCACCGCGATGCCGGGACGACGCACCGCGGCCAGGGTCGACAGCCCGTAGACGCCGACGCCGTAGCCGACGAGGACGGCGGCCAGCACGTAGACGGCGGGCCGCGGGATGCCGGATTCCGCTGCGATGGCGCCGGCCGCGGCCGCCAAGATGACGCCGCCGGTGCCGCTGATGAGGGCGTCGGCACGCAGGGCCAGACGCAACAGACGGTCGGAGCGGACGCGGGCGGGTGCGGTGGTGGTGGTCATGAGTTTCCTTTCGGTGGAGGGGGTGGAAGGCCGGCGCGGGGACGTCAACTGCAACCTCTTTCAGCGACGCCCCCGCCCGGCGGGAAGGGAGTCACGCCAGACGGCGCACTCCGAGGTATTGCAGCCAGGCGCAGCCGAGGCCCACGGCCATGACGGCCAGCACCAGGACGTTGCCGGCCGCGGTCAGCGGCAGCACCCCGGAAGCCAGCACGCCGAGCACCGCGACGGTGCCGATGAGATTGCCGATCAGCACGCCGGTCCCGACGCGCCGAATCCTGGGCACGGCGGCCATGACGTACAGAGCAAACCCCCAAACGACCAACACCGCGCCGATGATCCATTCGGATGTCGCCGAGAGCCCCGACAAGCGGGACAGCGGGTCAGCGGTGAACGCCATCAGCAGGCCGGTGAGCGAGCACAGCGTGCCGTCGACGCGGAGGGCGAAACGGAGCAGGGAATCGGAACTGTCGGACAGTGGGCGGGTGTGGAGCCCGGGGTTGATTGCGGTCATGGCGGTCGCTCCTTGCGGTGCCGGTTGGGGACACCCACGACACTGCTCGAACCGGGCCGCCCGGTCTGCACCAAACGCTGCCGATTACTGCCAGGCACTGCCAACCGCAGGTCAGCGAGGTGAAGTGCCTAGGTCAGCGTCGACACCGGGGTACCGCGCAAGTCGGCGGCGATGACCCGCGCCGCCGCGTTCTGCCAGTTGTGCAGCGACCGCTGCGGCACTTCGGTGACGAACCACTGCCAGGCCTGGCGCGCCACCGGGTCGAGCCCGGCCGCGGTGGCGTTCTGCGCGTAGGCCCGCACCCCGACGACGTACGGGAAGTACAGCGAGTTGTAGTAGCGCCACTGCTCGGTGGTGCCGAACTCGCCGCCATCCCGCGGCTTGAGGGCCGCGATGCGGTCGGCCAGCAAATCCTTGAGTTCGTTGGCGCGCTCCAGCGGCTGGTCGGGTGCGCCACGGCGGGCCAGTCTTTCGTCGATCACGGGGAGGGTCGTCAACGGTGACGCGACGAGCTTGGAGAGGTCGGCGTAGTGGCCGAGTGCCCGCCGGGTCAGGCGGACGAAGGTCTCGTCGTCGACGTGGTCGAGCGGGTTGGTGGCGCGCAGCGGCAGTGCCGCCTCGGTACGGCGCAGCGCGGCGCGGTCGGCCCGCAGATCGGGCTCGCGGGCGAAGGCCAGCCGGTCCAGCAGCCCGGACAGCGGATCGGCCAGCACGTTGATGGCGATCGCCACAGCGAGGCTGGTGAACAACAACACCATCAGCGCCAGGTGCTCGCCGGTGACCGCCAGGCCGATCAGCACCTGGCCACCGAACAGCACCGCCACCGCCATGCTGCCGACCAGCGAGCGACGCATCCCCGCGCGCAGCGCCTGCCCCTCGTCGAAGGCGTCCCACCAGGCCACCGCGATACCGAGCAGCAGCACGTCGAAGGCCGCCGACGCCAGCACCAACCAGCTCGGCAACAGCCCCAGCGGAATCAGCAGAATCGCGTTGCCGAGCCCGAAGAACAACGTCGCCGCCACCACCGGCGGGACGATCTTGCGCGACGACGCACCACGGCGCAGCCGTCGTACCGCCAGCACGAGCGCACCGAACGCCGACAGGGCGATGGCCCCGACCATGACCCAGTGCCCGGGGCTCAGCGGCGGGTGCACGCCACCGGAGATCCCGGCGCCCACCAATGCGATGGCTGCCACCGTCGCCACCGCGACGAAGCCCCACCGGCTCCGCGCCGAGTCGACGGGCCGGGACAATTCGAGCAGCACGGTGAGCCAGGCGATACCGGGCAGCACGGCCAGATACGCCTCGATGTGACTGAGCGGGCCGGTCGGTGCGTCGCCCGCCAGCCGGACGGCGTCGACCGCGACCACCACGGCGAAGCTGCACAACCCGACCGCGGACCACGCCAGGATGGGCTTGCGGGGATCGCGCGCCAGGAGATACAGCCCCAGCCACCAGCTCAGGGCGAAGACCACTGCCGACAGCGCAGCCATGGCTTCAGTCTGGCACGAACGCTATTTCCCGTAGCGGCGGTTCCGCAGCGTGTAGTCACGCAGGGCGCGCAGGAAGTCCACCCGCCGGAAGGCCGGCCAGTGCGCATCGGTGAACCACATCTCCGAATACGCGCTCTGCCACAACAGGAATCCGCTGAGCCGCTGCTCCCCCGACGTGCGGATGACGAGGTCGGGGTCGGGCTGGCCCGAGGTGTAGAGGTTCTCGGAGATGCCGTCGACGGTCACCGCCTCGATGAGTTCCTCGGCCGTCGCACCGTTGGCGAGCTCCTTGCTCAGCAGGGTGCGGACCGCATCGGCGATCTCCTGGCGGCCGCCGTAACCGACGGCGACGTTGACGTGGAACGAACCGTCACCGGTGTGCTCGGCGGTCGACTCGACGGCGTCGCGCAGCCGCTTGGCCGGTTCCTCACCGAGCAGCTCGAGGTCGCCGACGGTCCGCACGGTCCAGTTCTTGTCGGGCGCGCAGATCTCCTCGACGACGTCGGTGATGATCTCGATCAGCGGCGCCAGCTCCTGCGGGTCGCGCTGCAGGTTCTCGGTGGAGAGCAGGTAGATCGTCGCCATCTCGATGCCGGCCTGCTGGCACCAGCGCAGCACCTCGGCGATCTTGGCGGCACCCATGCGGTAGCCGTAGCTGACGTCGTCGTGACCTGCCTCACGGGCCCAGCGCCGATTGCCGTCGCACAGCACCGCAATATGGCGTGGCAGTTGCGCTTTCGAGTGCGCAAGCTCCTGACGCAGCCGCAGCTCGTAGAGCCGGTATGCCGGTTCCTTGAGGCGCGGGGGAATGATGTCCACGAGAAACCAGACTACTGTGGACTTCTGGGTATCCCATGGCTGTTAGTGGAGGAACGTTGACCGCTCCGAGCAATACAGATCCGGCTGCCTCCGAGCGGGCTGAGGCACCGTCGAACATGACCAAGCCGTACCGTGCCGCCGCGGTGCTCCGCCATTCGGAAACGCTTCCCGACGTGGTCGTGGAAAGCGTCGTCGAGTTTTTCGGCAAGCCACGCGCCCGCGGTTGGATCCACGTCTACTCGGCGGTCGTTGCGTTCTTTGCCGGCGCTGCACTGGTTTCCGTGTCGTGGGCCATGCAGGGCACGCGCGCCGGATTGGCGACGTTGCTGTACACCTTCACCATCGTGGCGATGTTCACCGTCAGCGGCACCTATCACCGGGTGAACTGGAAGTCGCAGAACGCCCGCATCTGGATGAAGCGCCTCGACCACTCGATGATCTTCATCTTCATCGCCGGCAGCTACACGCCGTTCGCGCTCCTCGCGGTCCGCACCGACGGCTGGCTGTTGTTCTGGATCGTGTGGAGCGGCGCGCTGGCCGGCGTGGCCCTGAAGATGCTTTGGCCGACGGCACCGCGCTGGCTCGGTGTGCCGCTGTACATCCTGTTGGGCTGGGTGGCGGCGTGGTTCATCGGCCCGATCCTCGACGGCGCGGGCGTCACGGCCGTCGTGCTGCTGATCGTCGGTGGCGCGTTGTACTCGATCGGCGGCGTGCTCTACGCGCTCAAGTGGCCCAACCCCTGGCCCCGGACGTTCGGGCACCACGAGTTCTTCCACGCCTGCACCGCGGTGGCGGCCATCTGCCACTACATCGCGATGTGGTTCGCGGTCTTCTCCTGAGGGATTTGTGCACGATTTTCCGCGGTAGGCGCGGAAAATCGTGCACAAATCGCTAGAGCTGAGTGACGTTCGCGGGGCCCCAGTACGCCTTCATCGACGTGATCTTGGCGTCGGCGTCGAAGTTCATGGTGCTGATGATGTCGATGCGCATGGCACTGTTGACGGTCAGGCTCCAGTAGAACGCGGCCTCGTGGCCGCAGACACGCAGGGTGTGCAGTTCGTGGGAGTTCTTCGTGCCGGCGATGTTCGAGTAGAAGCCGTGAATCGTCTGACGGCCGACGTGCACCTCACCGCCGACCGGGTCCTCGATGGCGGCATCGACGGCGTACAGCTCCGCGATCCCGTCGGCGTCGGCGACGTCGACGAGGTCCAGGTAGCGGTTGACGTTTTCGGTGATCTGCTCAGCGCTGGGCATGCGCCGCACGCTACACGGCCGCCCCGAGGGCAGCGGCGAGATCCCCCGCCGTCGTCACCGGCAGGTCGCACACCTGGCCGCGGCAGACGTATGCGGCGTCCTGGCCGTTCACACGGCCACGCCCGTCGAGCAGCACCGACGACCCTTCGGCACCGCCGACGACGATGGCGCCACCTGGTGCGAATCTGCGTGCCGCACGGAGCAATTCCGAATCCGGCCCGGTGCTCGCCACCGCGATCTGGATGGGGCCGCGGACGGCCGCTTCCGTGACCGCCAGCCAGTGGCCACCGCCGCGCGGCGAACGGGCCAGGATCGGGGTCGCCGCCGCCAACGTGGCAGCGGCCGCGTTGACGTACCGCTCGGGTTCGGCGGCGAGGTGCGCGAACGTCAGCAGCGCCTCGGCGACCAACGACGCGCCCGACGGCGTCGCCCCGTCGACCGGGTCGGCGGGGCGCACCAGCAAGGCCTCAGCATCGTCGGCGGTGTCGAACCAGCGGCCGCCACGGTCGGGATCGGTGAAGTGCGTGAGCGCGGTGTCGAGGAGGGAGTGCGCGGCAGTCAGCCAGGACGGGTCGCCCGTCACCTGATGCAGCGTCAGCAGCCCCGTCGCCAGGAGCAATTGTCAATACCTGTGGATCGGGGTGTTTCAGGCGACCTCCGTTTCGGTGTGTTGATCGCCGTCTGACGGTG
>NZ_JBJIAO010000036.1:0-49336 GCF_045310825.1 Mycobacterium sp. SMC-21
CACCGTCAGACGGCGATCAACACACCGAAACGGAGGTCGCCTGAAACACCCCGATCCACAGGTATTGACAATTGCTCGTCGCCGAGCAGGTGGATCCGCAGGACCCCGTACGAGTGGTCGCCGCCGGCACCGATGCTGGAGATCAACGGCTGGATCACCTGGTCGGTGAACGCCTTCACCAGCGTGGTGAACGCGGCGCCGATCACGACGGCGACCGCCAGATCGACGATGTTCCCCTGTGCGAGAAACTCTTTGAAGCCCTTAAGCATGACTGCCCTCCCTGTGATACGGCCTGTACCCACGAACGGTAAGACCGACCTGAGCATCGTGCAGGAGTCGGCGGCCGGACGATCGCAACAGATGCGTACTGGTGACGAAATCGAAATCAGCCGTGCGGCAAATTTCGCGGATCAGTGCAGAGTGACGGTGATGGCCCGGTGCAGCGCCGCGCCCGCGACGACATTGGCGCTGTGCCGCGGCAGGGCGACGAGTACGAGGCGTTCGTCGGCGCTCGTCGGTGACTTGCGCCGTTCGGACACCAGCACCACCCGCGCGTCGGTGGCGATCACCTCGGCCGGCGATTGATCGGCTGTCGTGCCGGCGTTCTCCGGTCCGGCCAGGACGTCGACCACGTCGCCTGCGCGCAGCAGGTCCGGGAGCGCGGCGTCCGCCAGATGCAGTGGCACCATGCGCGCGTCGGGCCCGGCGGCGGCGACGGTGAGCCGGGAACCGAGTATCCGCACGTCGGTGATGACCTCGCCGCGTCGCGCTGGGGCGGCCAGCGTCGAGCCGACGACGGCGCTGGATTCGCGCAGTGCGCCGTCGGGAATGCCTGGCGCGGAACGGGATTCGACGACGACGTCGTCTGCCGTCAAGGCTGAGCCGGGGGACAGGTCATGCGCGGCGACGACGACGGCGACCTGTCCGTCCGCGGGGTCCGGCCGAAATTCGATGACGGCCGCGAGGACCACCAACATCCCTGCGGCGGCGCGGCGCGCGGCCGTGGTCCTGGTCCAGTCGGGCCGCAGCTTGTGTGTCAGCCGGCCGATCAACGGCGCATCGAGCGAATCCCCCATGCCGTAACGGTAGGGATTCTGTGCGGGAAACACAGGCCGGAACGCTTCCGGCCTGTGGATAACTCAGTTGGACGCGGCGGCGGCCGGCGCGGCCGACTTCGTGCTGCTGCTCGACGAGGACGACGAAGATGACGAAGACGAGTCCGACGAGCTGGAGCCCGACTCGCTCTTTGCGGGAGCGGCGGCGGTGCTGGAGCTCTTCGAATCGCGGTTGTCGGTGCGGTAGAAGCCGCTGCCCTTGAAGACCACGCCGACGGAGCCGAACAGCTTGCGCAGCCGGCCGTGGCACTTCGGGCATTCGGTCAGCGCGTCATCGCTGAATGCCTGCACCGCGTCGAACCGGTTGTCGCACTCGGTACACGCGTAGGAATAGGTCGGCACGTAAACCTCCGAGGTCGTCAAACTTGTTAGCACTCTACCGGCTTAAGTGCCAAAACAGCTATTCGGTGCCGGGCATTCCCCGACCGACAGGCCCGGTGGCCTGGTGACGGGGGCAATCACGTCCGGGATGGCGGTGGGACACATAGCATTGTGCGCATGACTCGCATCATGACCAAGGGCGGCTGTGACAACCCGGACTGCACCTGTGAAAACTGCAACTGCGGATCGGGATGTACCTGCGGCAAGGACTGATCGTCTCCCGCAGCGTCAAACTCCCAGCGTGACGAGGCCCGCCCGCGGGGTCAGGGCATGCGTCATCGCGACGTCGTGCGGCTCGGCAGGTAGCGCCGGCAGCAGATCGTCGTCGTACACCACCGCCACCAGCAGCGTGTCCGGCGCGGCCAGCGACAGCGACCGGTCGTAGAAGCCGGCGCCGCGGCCGAGGCGCACGCCCGCACGGTCGACGCCGAGCGCAGGGACCAGCACCACGCCGGCCTGCCGGATCGCATCGGGCGGCAGATGCGGCACCGCCGGTTCGAGTAGTCCGAATGACGCCTTCGTGAGATGCCCGGCGCGATACCAGCCCCAGCTCAGCGGGGCGTCGGGGTGCGTCACCGGCAACAACACCCGGGCACCGGCGTCGATCAGGGCGTCCAGCATCGCCGGCGAACCCGGTTCGGTGCCGATCGGGACATACGCGCACACCACGACGCCGGGGCTCACCAATTCGGGCGCCCGTCGCGCCAGCGCTTCGGCGTCCGCCTGCCTCTGCTCCGGCGTCAGGGCCCGCCGTCGACTCAGGATGGCGCTGCGCAGCTCACGCTTTCCCTCAGGGGTCACGGTTACCACCGTGTCATATTTGCTCGCCCGGTGTTGTACACCTGTCCAGGTAACGGCCACTTCGGCGTTGCCGCTGACCCCTGGAAGGTGCACCTTGGTAGGGCAGATCGAGGCATTGCCGTTATCGTGTGAACAATGACGACACAGACTTCAGTGCCGATGCCGCGTACCGCGGTGGTCCCGGCGGCTGGTCTGGGCACGCGTTTCCTGCCTGCCACCAAGACCGTGCCCAAGGAGTTGCTGCCGGTCGTCGACACCCCCGGCATCGAGCTGGTTGCTGCGGAAGCTGCCGACGCCGGCGGCGAGCGACTGGTCATCGTGACCTCGGCGGGCAAGGACGGCGTCGTTGCGCATTTCGTCGAGGACCTCATCCTCGAAGGAACGCTCGAGGCGCGCGGCAAGCACGTGATGCTCGAGAAGGTGCGGCGCGCACCCGCATTGATCAAGGTGGAGTCGGTCGTACAGGCCGAGCCCCTGGGCCTGGGCCACGCCGTCAGCTGCGTCGAGCCGGTGCTGCTGCCCGACGAGGACGCCATCGCGGTCCTGCTGCCCGACGACCTGGTGCTGCCGACCGGCGTCCTCGAGACCATGGCGAAGGTACGCGCCAAGCGCGGCGGCTCCGTGTTGTGCGCCATCGAGGTGCCCGAGGACGAGATCAGTGCCTACGGTGTGTTCGATGTCGAGACGGTGCCCGACGCGGCCAACCCGAATGTGCTGCGCGTCAAGGGCATGGTGGAGAAGCCGAAAGCCGAGGACGCGCCGTCGCCGTTCGCCGCGGCCGGCCGGTACATCCTCGACCGCGCGATCTTCGACGCGTTGCGGCGCGTGCAGAAGGGTGTCGGCGGCGAGATCCAGTTGACGGACGCCATCGCGCTCCTCATCGAGGACGGCCACCCCGTACATGTGGTGGTGCACCGCGGGTCCCGACACGACCTGGGAAATCCCGGCGGCTACCTTAAAGCTGCGGTTGACTTTGCGTTGGAACGCGACGACTACGGCCCGGAATTGCGGCGTTGGTTGGTCGAGCGATTGGGTCTTGCCGAGCGCTGAGCGCCTGACACCGGCGGTACGGTTGGCCCGCACGTGCGCGAGCATGTGGTCAGCCACGGTGTGCGAGGTATGCAGAAAGGCGAGCTGTGCGTTCGGTTGAGGACCAGCAGGCCCGGGTCGCGGCTGCGGCGGTGGCACCGCGGCCGGTGCGGGTGGCGATAGCCGAAGCGCAGGGCCTGATGTGCGCCGAAGAGGTGGTCACCGAACGCCCGCTGCCCGGATTCGATCAAGCCGCCATCGACGGCTATGCCGTGCGCAGCGTCGACGTGATGGGCGCGGATTCCGGCGGCGACGCCGACGTCACGCTGCCCGTGGTCTCGACCATCGCCGCGGGCGAACGCACTCCCACTCGTCTGCAGCCGCGGCAGGCCGCGCGGGTGCAGACCGGTGCGCCGATGCCCACGCTCGCCGACGCGGTGCTGCCGCTGCGTTGGACCGACGGCGGCGAATCGCGCGTGCGGGTCCTGCGCGGGGTGCGGTCCGGCGCCTATGTCCGACGTACCGGGGACGACGTGCAGCCCGGCGACGTCGCGGTGCGTGCCGGCACCATCATCGGGCCGGCCCAGGTCGGACTCCTGGCGGCGGTGGGCCGCGAACGCGTGCTGGTCCACCCACGGCCGCGGCTGACGGTCATCTCCGTCGGCGGCGAGCTGGTCGACATCTCCCGCACGCCCGGCAACGGCCAGGTCTATGACGTCAACTCCTATGCGCTGGCCGCCGCCGGTCGCGACGCCGGCGCGGAGGTGAACCGCGTCGGCATCGTGGATGCCGACCCCAAGACCCTGCGCGACGTGGTCGAGGGCCAGCTGAGCCGGTCGGAAGTCGTGGTGATCGCGGGCGCTGTCGGCGGCGCGGCGGCCGAGGGCGTGCGCGCGGTGCTCGCCGAGCTGGGGGAGATGGAGGTCGCCCGGATCGCGATGCACCCCGGATCGGTGCAGGGTTTCGGCACGCTCGGGCGCGACGGTGTCCCGGTTTTCCTGCTGCCCGCGAACCCGGTGAGTGCGCTGGTGGTCTTCGAGGTGATGGTCCGTCCGTTGATCCGGATGTCGCTGGGCAAGCGGCAGCCGATGCGGCGCGTGGTGCCGGCCCGGACGCTGTCGCCCATCTCATCGGTGGTGGGGCGCAAGGGATTTCTGCGTGGGCAGCTCATGCGTGATCAGGACACCGGCGAATATCTGGTGCAGGCGCTGGGCGGGGCGCCCGGCGCGTCGCACCTGCTGGCCACCCTCGCCGAGGCGAACTGCCTGGTGATCGTGCCCACCGAGGCCGAGCAGATTCGCACGGGCGAATCGGTCGATGTGGCCTTTCTTGCGCAGCGCGGCTGATTCGTGAACCTGTTGCGTTCGAGTGCGATGCATCCGGGCTGGCCGCTGTCGGTCGGCCCGATCCGCGTGCGGGCCGGGGTGGTGCGGCTGCGGCCGGTGCGGTTGCGCGACGGTTCGGTGTGGAGCCGGATGCGGCTGACGGACCGCGCTCACCTGGAACCCTGGGAACCCGTCGGTGAGGTGGATTGGACTGCGCGCCACGCGGTTTCGTCGTGGCCGGCGCTGTGCTCGGGGTTGCGGGCGGAGGCGCGGCGCGGCCGCATGCTGCCGTACGTCATCGAGCTGGACGGTGAGTTCTGCGGACAGCTGACCATCGGCAACGTGACACACGGAGCGCTGCGGTCGGCGTGGATCGGCTACTGGGTGGCGCGTCAGTGCACCGGCGGCGGCATCGCGACGGCCGCGCTGGCGCTCGGCGTCGACCATGCCTTCGGGCCGGTCGGACTGCACCGGATCGAGGCGACCGTCCGCCCGGAAAACGGTCCGAGCCGGTCGGTGCTGGCGCGGGTGGGGTTCCGCGAGGAGGGGCTGCTGCAGCGCTACCTGGAAGTCGACGGGGCCTGGCGGGACCATCTGCTGGTCGCCATGACCGTGGAAGAGATGGCGCAGTCGGCGTCATCGGCGCTGGTCAGGGAGGGCCGAGCCACGTGGGTCTGAGGGATTTGTGCACGGTAGTCCGCGGTCAGCGCGGCAAACCGTGCACAAATCGCAAATGAGACTGTGTTGCAGATGTGACATCTGAGACTGATGTGCTTGTAAGTAGCGAATTACAGGTGTGTAATTGACCCTGGCGCGTCGGCTTCGGATGCGCTGGTCACGGACCTAATCTGATGGGGAAAGGAGCCGGCGACATGCCAAGCATCCCCCAATCCCTACTGTGGATATCCCTCGTCGTGTTGTGGTTGTTCGTGTTGGTGCCGATGTTGATCAGCAAGCGCGAGAACGTCCGCCGCACGAGCGATGTCGCATTGGCGACCCGCGTGCTCAACACGAACGGCAACAGCCGGCTGCGACGCCGTAGTGGACCCGCTGCGGGGCACTACAGTGACCCGCACTGGAAACAGGACGACGATCTCAGTGCGTTCGAAGAAGACTTCGCGCGCAGCGATGCGACCACCGACTCGATCCCGGTCGCCGATCCGGAAGCGGACAAGACGCATTCGATGGTGGTCGTCGAGCATGTCGTCGTCGAAGAGTCGGAGTACCTCGACGTCGAGGTCGTCGAGATGGACTCCGGTGCCCTGCCGATCGGTGCCTCGGGACGCATGAAAGCCGTTCCTGAGCCTGAAACTGCCGAACAGCCAACGCTTTTCGACGAGGTCGCGACGCCCACCATGGCGATCCGGACCATCTCCGAGGCCGACTTCGACCCCGAGGAAGCGCTCACGGACGAGATGGCGGCGGCGGAGCCCGAGGCGGAAGTCGAGGCAGAGGCCGAGCCGACCACCGACGTGCACGAGGCCATCGCCTCTGACGAGGAACAGGCCGAGGTAGCGCCCGAGCCCGCGGACGAAGCCGAGGACGGCACCGAACACGACTACGAGTACGTCGACGACACCTCGGGCGTCGAGGCGGCGTCCGAGGCCGAGCCGAAGCTGGCCGATTCGATGTCCAAGGCGCGCCGCGTCCGCCACGAATCAAAGGCCGCCGTCGCGGCCGCAGAGCGCAAGTACCGCTTCCGCAGCCGCATGCTCTCCGGCTTGGCTGTGGCCATCCTCGTGACCGGCGTCGCCGCGTTCACGCTGGCATCGAGCACGTGGTGGTGGTTCTGCGGAGTGGTCAGCGCGGCCGCCGTGCTGTATCTGGCCTACCTGCGTCGTCAGACCCGGATCGAAGAACAGCTGCGGCGCCGGCGCGCCCAGCGGATGATGCGCTCCCGGCATGGCGTGGAGAACACGCAGGACGAGGAGTTCGACGTCGTCCCCTCCCGCCTGCGCCGTCCGGGTGCCGTCGTCCTAGACATCGACGACGAGGATCCGATCTTCGAGCACCTGGAATATGCCCGGATGGCGCGCGACTATGACCTGCCCCGAGCGGCTGGGCAGTAACCGGTTTTCATGTGGCGGACTGGTACTGGTAGCCTTTGCTTCCGGTACAAGGGGCTATAGCGCAGTTGGTAGCGCGTCTCGTTCGCATCGAGAAGGTCAGGGGTTCGATTCCCCTTAGCTCCACAGAGATTCAAATGGGGTCGGTGTCCACCGGCCCCATTTCTGTTTCCGGAACTCGCGGGAGTTCACTCGCCCAGGCCCAGTGTCACCGACGGCCCGGCGAAGCGCTTCACCAGTTCGTATTCGGCCTGTTTGTCCTTGAGCGGCCAGTACCACAGTGCGAATGTCACCCGGATCAGCCATTGCGCTGCCAACGGGTCGTGGCGCCCGATCATCTCGTCGGCAAACTTGGCAACCAGAGGTGAGGCGGTCACGGCCTCGCTGCCGTGATCGGGCCGGACATCTCCCATGATGAGTTTTCCCAGCGGTTCGCCCCGCATGCAGTCCAGCGCGACGACGATGGCAGCCACGACGCGCTCGGTGCCGCCCAGGCCGGTGATGGCCTCACGGATGGAGCCGACGATTCGTTCGGCGAACAGCGATACGAGTCGCTCGAGGATCGCTGCCTTGCCGCCGGCGCGGCGGTAGACGGTGGCCGGGGAACAGTGCAGTTCGGCGGCCACCGCTTCGACCGTGAACGCGTCGAAACCCTTGCGGGACACGAGTTCCGACGAGGCCGAGAGAATGCGGGCGAGCGCTTCGGCATTGCGGTCGGTTCCGAGCACCCAGTCATGTGGTGGCATGTGATGGGGCCTCCTGGCGATAGAAGCAAAATCCGTTCTATCACCTTGAGACGTTCTGCGGTTTCTATCTCACAGGTATGGGCTGGTCCGGAATCACCCCGCGCCCGACCACCGGCGCCGCGCTGCTGGTGTGTCTTTCAACTTCGATGAGACGCATTGACCACCCGGGTGGCAGGCACGGACGCTGATCATGTGGCAACCAGGAAGGTCCGCTGACATGACAATCGCACAGGCGGTACGTGGCACCACCTCGGTGCTGTCCCCGCTGCTGGCGGCCGGCCAGCTGAACGTCGCGGCCACGGTGCGTGCCCGCCGCCTCGGCTACCGCAGCTGGACCGGCGCCATCAACACCGACTACGACCCACTGGACCCGCAGACGGCCGCCCATCCGCACGAGGCGTACGCGGCGCTGCATCGGGGTGGGCGCGTCCACTACAGCCCACAGCGGTCGACGTGGATTCTGCACCGGCTCGACGACGTCCGTGCCGCCCTGCGCGATACCGACCAGGTCACCAGCAGCCAGGGGGTGACGCGGATTCGGATGGTCGCCGACCTTGTCGTGGTGACCGACGGCGAACAGCACAGCCGGCTGCGCAAGCAGGTGCAGCCGGCGTTCACCAAAGGCGCGCTGGACAGTTGGCGCGCCACCATCGATGGGCTCGCCGCGGATCTCGTCGGCGATCTCATCGCCGACCCGGGTGCGGACGCCGTACAGCGACTGACGGTCCCGCTGCCGCTGCGGGTCATCGCCGCGCTGCTCGGCGTCCCCGAGCGTGACATCGCCGAGTTCCGCCGATGGTCCGACGAGAGCACCCGGCTCATCAATTTCACCCCGACCGTCCCCGGTCTCATCGACGCCGCGAAGTCGATGCGTGCCGCAATGGCGTTGCGCCGTTACTTCTTACGGCATCTGGCGGCAGGAGAGCTGAAGGGCTCGGACACGGTGCTGGGGCGGCTGCTCGCCCACAGCTCCGACGGCGCGTTGTCGGACGAGGCGCTGTTCCAGATCGCCATCCTGCTGCTGATCGCCGGCAACGAGACGACCACCAATCTGCTGGGCGGGATGCTCCACACCTACGCGCTGCACCCGGATCAGTACGACATGATCCGGGAGAACCCGGACCTGATCCCGCAGGCCATCGAGGAACATATCCGGTACACCAGTCCCATTCAGAACCTCTACCGCTACACCCGCGCGCCCTACCGGGTCGGCGACGTCACCATTCCGACGGGTTCACGCATCCTCCTGTCGTTCGGCGCCGCGAACCGAGATCCGCTCGCATTCGATGACCCCGACGTTTTCCGCACGGACCGCAACCCACGGACCCATGTCGGCTTCGGCTTCGGGGCGCACCTGTGTCTGGGCGCGCCGCTGGCGCGGATGGAAGCGCATGCCGTCCTGCGTGAGCTCGTCAACCGCGTTTCGCGAGTGGCCATCACCGGACCGCCGGCATGGTCCACCAACAGTTCGCTGCGCGGACCCACGCGACTTCCGGTCGTGCTTCACCCCTGACGCACTCCTTCGGCGAGATTTCGACGGTTCCGTGATCGCCGGGAAGTTCGTAGGCTGGCCTTGTCGTCGCAATTCCCGCCAAGGTCAGGACGTCTCGTGAGCGAATCCGAACTGAGCAAGTCCCCGACACCCGATCCGGCCGAGGACAACGCCTTCTTTCCCTCGGCGTACTCGTTGAGTCAATACACCTCGGACAGAACAGATTTCGGCGGCGTCAAACATGCCGGCGCCTATACCGGCGGCCGGTGGAAGATTCTGATGATCGCCACCGACGAGCGCTATCTGCTGATGGACAACGGCACCATGTTCTCCACCGGGAACCACCCCGTGGAGATGCTGCTGCCGCTGCATCACCTGATGGCCGCGGGCTTCGACGTCGACGTCGCCACCATCACCGGAAACCCGGCGAAGCTGGAGCTGTGGGCGATGCCGGGCAAGGACGACGCCGTGCAGCAGACCTACGCCGACCTCAAGCCCAAACTCAAGGAGCCGCTGAATCTTCGTGAGGTGATCGTCGACCGGCTGGGACCCGATTCCGACTATCTGGCGGTATTCATCCCGGGTGGCCACGGCGCCGAGGTCGGTATCCCGTTCAGCCCCGAGGTCGGTCAGGTACTCAACTGGGCACTCGAGAACGACAAGTTCGTCATCACGCTGTGTCACGGGCTGGCCGGCCTGCTGGCGGCCGCGATCGGCAAGACGGAATCACCGTCCAAGGGCTACCGCATCTGCGTTTTTCCCGATGCGCTCGACAAGGGGCCCAACAAGGAGATGGGTTACATACCCGGCGGGCTGCGGCTCTTCATCGGGGAGGCGCTGGAGGATCAGGGTCTCAAGGTCGTCAATGACCAGATGACCGGTCAGGTCCATCAGGACCGGCGGCTGCTCACCGGCGACAGTCCGCTGGCCTCGAACAACCTTGGTCTGCTCGCCGCGGACGCATTGGTCGAGGCGGTGACTGCCGAGGCGTAGCCGCTGGTGACGGGCTACGTCATCGTCACGGCCAGGACAACGCCGAAAACCACCGCGGGCGCGGCCATCCCGGCGAGAAACCGGAGCCCGAACCGGCGACCGCCGGCCGTGAATGCCAGCACGGTCTTCACGATCAGGTTGGAGCCGAGTGCGGCCGCTATCGCGAGCAGCGCGGTGTCGACGGTGATATCGCCCTTGGCAGCCAGGCTGGCGGCGGCGACGGAACCGGCGTGCGCGTCGGCCAGACCCGCGGCGAACGCGGCGAGCACGGTGCCGCCGGCACCGAGCACGTCCGCGCCCCACCGCCCGACAAGCAGGGCGAGGGTGAGTACCGCGGCCAGGATCAAGGCCGGACGCAGGGCGAACGGTCGGCTTGCGGGTGCCGCGCCGGTGTCGTGTTCCGGGGACGGATTCGCTTCGGTGGGCCGTCCGGTTCCGCGGTAGACGACGGCGGCGATCGCGACCAGCACGAGGGCGCCGGCAGCCACCGGTGGCCACAGGCGCTCGAGCACGTGGGCGTCGACCACCCCGATCACGATGAGCAGCTGCACGAATGTCGCCAGGCTGGCCAGCAGAGCGCTGGCCAGGGGCGCGCGCACGCTCGGTGTCGTGCGGCTGAGCCGGGCCATGGACGCCGTCGTTGCGGTCGCCGAGACGAACCCGCCGGCGATGCCGGTGACCAGCAGGCCGCGTTCCGGGCCGAGCGCTCGAACCCCGATGTAGCCCACCCACCCGATGCCGGTGAGCAGCACGACGAGGAGCCAGACCTTCTCCGGATTCAGAATGCCGTACGGTCCCAGTCCGCGATCCGGCAGGAGCGGCAGGATCACGAACGCGACGACGAGAAACTTGATCGCGTCTTCCAGCTCGACCTCGGTCATGATGTCGCGGGCGAACCGGTGGATGCGGTTCTTCGAGACCAGCAGGCCCGCGACGACGACCGCGAGGGCCACCGCGAGTGCCGGACGCGAATAGGCTAGGGCGCCAAGGAGATACGCGACGAGGGCGGCTGTCGCTGTAGTGGTCCCGGGGTCTTCCGCACTGGTTCGGAGATAGGCCAGTGCGATGAGCGCGCCGACAGCCAGAAATCCGGCGACGACAGCCCACTGACTGAAACCGGCCGCCACCGCACCGGCCAGTGACAGCAGCGCGAACGAACGCGAGCCGGCCGGGAGCTTGCGGGCGTGGCTGCGTTCGCGCTCCAGGCCGAGCGACAGCCCGATGGCGAGTGCGACGAGGAAGGGCTCGATCTGCTGCCAGGTCATTTCGGTTGCCGCGTCTACTGCGCCGACGGAAACCGGGGCGGCCGCTTCTCGCGCAGCGCCGTATACCCCTCGACCACGTCCGGCCCGAGGAACGTCAACATCTCGTAGGCCGCGGACTGGTCGAAGATCGGGCCGGCGTGGCGCAGCCAGTTGTTGAGTGCGCGCTTGGTGAGCCGGATCGCCTGCTGGGCGCCGGTGGCCAGCACGTCGGCCACCCGGAGCGCTTCGTCCAGAACCTGTTCGCGGGGAAGGGCTTTGGCGACCATGCCGATGCGCTCGGCTTCGACGCCGTCGATCATCTCACCCGTCATCAGGTAGTACTTGGCCTTCGCGGTCCCGGCCAGCAACGGCCAGATGATCGCGGCGTGATCGCCCGCGGCCACACCGAGTTTGACGTGGCCATCGCCGATCCTGGCGTCCTCGGCGATGATCGCCACATCGGCCAGCAGCGCGGCGACGGCGCCCGCGCCGACCGCGACGCCGTTGATGGCCGACACGATCGGTTTGTCGCAGTTGATCATGTTGTAGACCAGGTCGCTCATCTCGCCGAGCATGTGCGAGACGCGGTCGTAGTCACCCGCCATGCGTTCGACCATGGCCAGATCCCCGCCGGCGCTGAATGCCTTTCCCGCGCCGGTGATCACGGCCACCCGGGTGTCCGGATCGGCCGCGACGTCCTTCCAGATGTTGGCCAGCTCGGCATGCATGCCCTCGTCGGCGGCGTTGTACTTCTCCGGCCGGTCGAGGGTGATCAGCAGGACGCCGTTGTCGCGGCGCGTCAGGGACAGCTGCTGGTAGTCGGTGAATGCCATCTCGCGAAGCCTTTCTGCCGCATGCGGGTGCATGAAGCGCTGCGCCCGACGGCAACCCACGTTACGGTCTCCCGACCGCCGTCGTGGTCAGCCCACGCGGATGGCGGCTTCGGGTGGCTGAGCGGCCCGGGACCAGGCCAGGGGATTCAGGCCGCGGTACGGATCGCCGGCCCGGACTTCCTGGAGGTCGGACAAGATCTGTTCCAGCGCTTGCTGAGTCGTGGACTTGACCGTCTCGACCCACCGAGCGTGATCGGTCGTACCGGCCGGCGCCGTGGTGCTGATCGGCTCGCCGAACTCCAGGTACATGCGCTGCGGACGGGGGATCAGCGTCGGGCCGATGCCGCGCACCAGCGGCATCGCCATGTCGGACCGTCCGCCCAACCGCTCGCCGATGGACTGGCTCAGCCGGCCCAGCGTGCTGTCGCGCTCGAAGAGGGGCTCGTAGACGTCGTCGCTGCCGACCAGTCCGACCGGCACTATCGGGTAGCCGTTCTCGATGGCGATCCGGGCGAAACCGCTTCGCCCGTCCCATTTCAGCTGGTATTCCTCGCCCTTGAACTTGGGCATCTCACGTCCGCCGCCGGGGAAGACCAGCACGGTCTCGTTGTGCCGCATCAGTTCTCGCGCGGTGTCGGGATGGCCGACCACGCCGCCGTACGCCGCGACCAGGTCGCCACCGAAGCCCTTGGCCTGTGCCAGGGCGCGCTCGGCGAGCGGGCGCACCTGCACTCCGAGCTCGCGGCGGGTGTAATACGGCATCAGCAGGATCTCGGCGAAGCCGAACGCGGTGTGATTGCCGACCAACAGGAAACGGCCGTCGCGCGGCAGCCGGTCGAGGCCGGTGACGTACGGCCGATACAGATCGATCAACGGTTCGAGGGCATCACCGGTGGCGTCCAGCACATTTCGCAGGGTTCGGACGCGTTGCGGCGGTTCCATGATGGCAGTGATCTCGTCGTCGGTGACGGTCGGCCGGCCCTGTGGCGGTCCGAATCCCATCGGTGCTCCCGTCGGTGTCGTGATGTTGACACCAAGGTACCGAGAGTTTTGATAGATCAGCTAATAAAAGCCTGTGAACTTCGTATCGCGGCGCGCTCCTTCGGAGTCGTCGCACCCCAGATGCCGTAGGGCTCATCGGCTTCCAGGGCGTGGCCGAGGCAGGCGCGCAGTACCGGACAGTGCTGACAGATTTGTTTGGCGCGCTCTTCGTGGGCGACCCGCCGGGCGCCACGATCGTCGTCGCCGGTGTAGAACACTTCGGCCGGCAGCCCACGGCAACGGGCATGCAACTGCCAGTCCCAGATTGCGGTGGTGGCCGCGCCCCGGGTGTGGGACCCGGGGCGCGGCCGGTGCCGGGTGGTGCGGGACAGGCTCGAGGGAGAAGTGAATGTGTCGCCGTGGCAAGGGGATTCCCGCGCCAAGGTCAGCGTCCGTACTTGCGGTTGAACTTCTCGACGCGGCCCGCGGTGTCCAGGATCTGCCGCTTGCCGGTCCACACCGGGTGTGAGTCCGAGGTGACGTCGACCACGATCAGCGGGTAGGTGCGGACGCCGTCGGCGGTCTGCCATTCGATGGTTCGCGAGCTCGTGGCGGTGGAGCGGGTCAGGAACGTGCGCCCGGTGGTGGCGTCCTGGAAGACAACGTGGTGGTAGTCGGGGTGAATGCCGGCCTTCATGGGAACCTCCGTCAACCAAGTGAAAATCGTTTTCATTAAGACGTGGCCGACCATACCCGACGCTCGGGGGCTTGTCGAAAACAGTTTTCAATAGTGCAGGGTCTCAACGGCCCCACATGGCATGCCGTCCGCCGGTAACGTTTCCTGCGTGCCGGAAGCGACGACGGATGAACTGGCTTCGTTGGGGTTCTTCGCGAGCTGCCGTCGGGAGGACCTCGACCGGCTGGCGCCCCTGCTGCGTCCACTGACGGCCGAACCGGGCAAGGTGCTGATGACGCAGGGCGAAGTCGCGTCGTCGTTCATTCTGATCAGCGCCGGCAGCGTCCGGGTGACGCACACCGCTCCCGATGGCGAACTCGTCGTCCACAACATCGGCCCGGGCCTGATCGTCGGTGAGATCGCCCTGTTGCGCGGCGGCACGCGCAACGCCACGGTGCTGGTCACCGAGCCACTGGCCGGGTGGATCGGCGGACATGACGCGCTGACCGCCATGCTCGACGTGCCCTGTATGGCCGAGCGGCTGGTGCGCACGGCGCGGCAGCGACTCGCGGAGTTCATCACGCCGCTTCCGGTGAAGCTGAGCGACGGCAGTCAGATGTACCTGCGGCCCGTGCTGCCGGGCGACAACCCGCGGGTGCGCCAGGGGCCCGTCCATTTTTCGACCGAGACCATCTACCGCCGGTTCCAGACGGCCTACCAGCCCAGCCCGGCACTGATGGCCTACCTTTTCGAGGTCGACTACGTCGACCACTTCGTGTGGGTGCTGACCGACGGCGTCGACGGGCCGGACGGGCCGATGGTCGCCGACGCGAGATTCGTTCGGCTGCATGAGAATCCGACGGTCGCCGAGGTGGCCTTCATGGTCGGTGACGACTATCAGGGCCGGGGCATCGGTACCTTTCTGATGGATGCGCTGGTACCCGCCGCCCGGGGCTCCGGCATCGAGCGGTTCGCCGCGCGCGTGCTGTCCGACAATTTTCCGATGCGCAAAATCCTCGAGCATTATGGTGCCACCTGGGAGCGCGACGACCGCAACATGATCGTCACCGAATTCGACGTCCCGAAACCCGACCAATTGTCGTTGTCGCACAAGCAATATCGCGAAATCCACATGTTGGCGCAGCAAGTGATCAAGGCGGTCGGCTGATGACGGACTCGCTGTACTCGCGGCGTCCGCTGCTGAACAAGGACACCGCGGTGTGCATCTCGCTGGCGGCCCGGCCCAGCAACATCGGTACGCGCTTCCACAACTACCTCTACGACGAGCTGGGCCTGGATTTCGTCTACAAGGCCTTCACCACGACCGACATCGCCGCGGCCATCGGTGGCGTGCGGGCCCTGGGCATCCGCGGCTGCTCGGTGTCCATGCCGTTCAAAGAAGACGTCATCGCGCTCGTCGACGAGCTGGAAGAGTCGGCGCGCGTGATCAATTCGGTCAACACGATCGTCAACGACGCGGGCCGGTTGACGGCCTGCAACACCGACTACCTGGCCATTGCCCGGCTCATCGACGAGTACCACTTGGATCCGGCCGCATCGCTGCTCATCCGCGGTAGCGGCGGCATGGCCAGCGCGGTGGCGGCGGCGTTCCGGGACAAGGGATTCGAGGCGGGCGCCATCGTGGCCCGCAACCCCGACACCGGCGGCCGGCTGGCCGAGCGGCTCGGGTACCGGTACGCGGCCGAGGCGTCGGACGGCGCGGACATCGTCGTCAACGTCACCCCGATCGGGATGGCTGGTGGCGCCGAAACCGACGACCTGTCCTTCGCTCCGGACGTTATTGCCAAGGCGCGCACCGTGTTCGACGTGGTCGCACTGCCGTCGGAGACCCCGCTGGTCCGGGCGGCGCGCGCGGCCGGGGTGCCGGTGATCACTGGCGCCGAGGTCATCGCCCTGCAGGCCGCCGAACAGTTCGAACGGTATACCGGGGTGCGGCCGACCGCCGAGCAGGTGGCCGCGGCATCGGCCTTCTCGCGCGCCTGACCTCAGTCGCCTCAGGGCACGGTGATCGTCATCGACTTGTCGATCGCTGCCGTCGCATCCATCAGCGGCGCGATGGTCTCCTTGGTGCCGCTGGCATTGATCTGCAGAACGATCACGCCGTCCTTGGTGGGGATGGCCGCCGTCTTCTGGGCCATCAACCGGTCCTTGCCGTCCTGGTTGTACGTGCCGCCGACCTGACACGCCTTGAACCCGGCGAGCTTGGCCTCGCAGTTGGTGCCGGCGTCCTGCCAGTTGTGCAGGTTCTGTAGCTCGCCGGGCGCGTACTGCAACACCTCGTCGGCATTGGCGCCGGGCAACTTCGAGACCAGCACGATGATGGTCGGCGGGTCGGCCTTCATGGCCGGGTCGTCGAATTTGCTTGCGCTCCAAGCCCATTTCGGCGTCAGCGGACCGGCGTCCACCCAGCCCTGGGGGAGCGGCATGGTCAGCGTCGGGGCGCCGGGATCGCCGGGGTGCAGCTGCTGCTCGGTAATGTTCTTCTCGTGCAGGTAGTCCCGGATGGTCTTTTTCGGAACCGCCGGCGCGCTCGGTGCCGCGGAGGTCGGTGCCGCCGCGGCGCTGCTGCTCGCGGCGCTGCTCGATGTCGACGACGGCGCCGGCTTCGAATCCGAGTTGCAGGCACTCGCGCCCAGCGCAGTCACAGTCACGGCCAGCGCAACGCCGGCAACCCTCATCGGCAACATTTCCGTCTCCTGTCGTCGGTTGCAGACTACGGGGCGGACGAAGCCGCTTGGGTCAGCTTCCGGCGCAACGCCGTGTCCGCAAAAGTCGTATCGGCGTGGCGCCGGGCATCGGCCGGGGTCGGCGCGTTCGCCGTGCTATCAACAGCAAATGCGCGCACTCGCGTGGTCGGCAGCGGTTCTGCTGTGCGCCGCGTGCGGATCGACGACCCCGCCCACGCGGCCCACCACCCCGTTGGCCGCGAAACCCGCCGATCCCGCCGCGATCGGCCGGATGCGCCAACACCTCCCCAAAGACCTGCGGGGCTACGAGTTCGCGGCGTTGCCCGCGCCCGCCGCCCCGACGACGTTCTGGGGTATGTCCGCCGGCTCGGCCGCCGACCCGCCGGACTGTGCAGCGCTGGTGGCCGCACCGGCTGCCGGCGTTCGCGGCTGGTCGGCATCGGGACCCGGTGGCATCGTGTACGCGACCGCGGCGCCGGCCGTCGCCCCGGCGCCCGAGCTCGTCGGCGACTGCCACAGCTGGACGTTGAGCACAGACCGGGCGCGCGCGGCCGTCGACCTCACCGATGCGCCCCAGGTCGCGGACGGCCGCACGCTGGGCCTGACGGCGCACATCACCACGAGCGTCGAGAACGGCGCGCAAACCCATTCGCAGGCAACGACTCTGATCGCGTACGTCGACACCCTGGCGGTTTCGGTGACCATGGTGACCGACCCGGGTGCCGTCGCGCCGCCGCTGCCCGCCGAACTCCCGGCGACATTGTTGGACGCGGCGGTGCGGTCGGTGCGGGGCATCCCGGCCGCCGACGGGTTGGCCCGGTAGATTCGCCACAATGCGCAGAACGGTGCTCGCGGTGGCCTCCGCCGGTCTGGTGGCGGCATGCACGTCCCACTCCCAGGTGGTGGTCGCCGACCCCGACATCACCAAAATCCTTGACCTGAAGGGCACTTTCGGGCCGGATTACCAGGTCAAGACCGTCGCGCCGACGGGCATCGACCCGCGCGCGTTCGCCCCGCAGACCCTGCCGCCGGGCCTGAAATTCGAGCCACCGGACTGCGCGAAGTTCGCGTCCGGCATGGCCGTCTCCCCAGGTGCCAAGGGCAACATGACCGCCGTCACCGCGGAAGGGCAGGGCAACCGGTTCGTCATCCTGGCGGTGGAGACGTCCGAGCCGATCGCGCCGGCTGATCCGGGCGACAGCTGCAAGAAGGTGGCCTTCTCCGGCGCCGGGGTGCGGGGCCTGGTGGAAGAGGTGCCCGCCCCGCCCATCGATGGGGTGAAGACGCTGGGCACCCACCGCATTCTCGAGACGGTGGCGGCCGGCAAGCCGGCTGCCGGTCAGCTGTACAACTACGTCGGCGGGTTCGGCCGATTCCTGGTGATCGTGACCGCCAACTCGCTCGTCGTGCCGGACAAGCCAGTCGTGCCGGTCAACACGCAGAAGGCGACGGAGCTGCTGACCAAGTCGGTCACCGCGGTGCGGGGCCAGTAGTCAGCGCACGTTGCGCGGCCGGAACTGGATACTGATCCGCGGCCCTGTGGGGCGGGCGGTCTTGGGCACCGCATGCTCCCAGGTGCGCTGGCAGGAGCCGCCCATGACGAGCAGGTCGCCGTGGCCCTGCGGCAGCCGGACGCTGGTGCGCCTGCCGTCGGCGCCCGTGGTGCGGGGACGCAGCGCGAAAACCCTTGTCGCTCCGAGGCTCAGCACCGCGACCATGGTGTCCTCGGTGCTGCTGCGCCCGATGGTGTCGCCGTGCCACGCGACGCTGTCGTTGCCGTCCCGGTACAGGCATAGGCCGACGGTGGTGAACGGCTCGCCGAGCTCGTGGGCGTAGGCGTCGTTGAGCCGGACCCGCAGCCGCGCCAGCCCGGGATGTGGCGCCCGGTCCTGCGCGAGGTCGTGGAAGCTGACGAGACGCGGCACGTCGAGCACCTTGTCGTACATCTGGCGCTGTTCGGCGCGCCACGGAATGGCGGTCAGCAGCTCGTCGAAAAGTGTGTCGGCGCCAGTCAGCCAGCCGGCGCGGACATCGACCCAGGCGCCGTCGCCGAGCCATCGCCGTTCGGCATGGTCGAACAGCGAACCCTGAACCGCCAAGGACACCCCGCGATCTTATCGCACAGGCGTTCGATGTGTCGGAAGCCTTCCGTTGACTCCGCGGTGGCGGCGTTCGCCACTCGCACTCTTGCACCCCTAGGCGCAGGGTCACCGCCAGGAGGGCAGGACGATCTCCATGTTCCACGTGGACGGCGAGATCGGCAGCCCCGTCAGGATCGGATACATCCAGGCGAAGTTGGTAATCACCAACGCCACGTAGAAGCACACGACCAGCAGTCCGAGCGTTCTTCGTTCCGGTTCCGTCGATCTCGGATACAAGATGTCGCCGAGGATCAGCGTGATCAGGATGATCAGGAACGGCGCCATCGGCGTTGCGTAGAAGAAGTACATCTGCCGGTCGATGTCGGCGAACCACGGCAGGTAACCCGCGGCGTAGCCGGTCAGCGCGGCGGCATACCGCCAGTCGCGTTTGACGAACGTCCGCCACACCGCCCAGGCCAGCACCGGCACCGCGATGAACCACATGGCCGGCGTGCCGGCCAGCATGACGGCCTTGACGCACGACTGTGCGCCGCAGCCCGGCACGTTGTTGTTGTCGATGGCGTAGAGGACCGGCCGCAGCGACATCGGCCACGTCCACGGCTTGGATTCCCAGGGGTGGTGGTTGCCCGCGGCATTGGTCAGCCCGGAATGGAAGCGGTAGACGTCGTGCGTGTAGTACCAGAGCGAGCGCAGCGTCGCGAACGGCCCGTCGCCGATGTTCCGGCCCTCCATGTGCCGGTCGATCGCGGTCTCCGAGGCGAACCACGGCGCGTACGACGCCAGGTACACCCCGACTGGGACCAGCGTCAACGCCCACATCCCGGGCGCGACGTCGCGGCGCAGCGTCCCCAGCCAGGGCCGCTGTACGCGGTACGCACGCCGGGCCGCGACGTCGAACGCGACGGTCAACAGGCCGAAGAACACCATGTAATAGAGGCCCGACCACTTGACCGCCAGCGCGAGCCCCAGCAGCACGCCGGCGCCGAATCGCCACCACCGCACGCCGAGCCGCGGGCCCCACACCGTCTCGTTGATCCGGCCTTCGGTCATCGCGACGTGCATTCGGGCACGCACCTGGTCGCGGTCCACGATGAGCGCGCCGAACGCCGCCACGATGAACACGGCCTGATAGACGTCGAGCAGCGCGGTGCGGGCCGAGACGAAGCTGACACCGTCGGCGATGATCAGCAGCCCGGCGATACCGCCCAGCAGCGTCGAGCGCGTCATGCGCCGCGCGATCCGCGCCACCAGCAGCACCAGGATGACGCCGCACACCGCGCCGGAGAAGCGCCAGCCGACGCCGTTGTAGCCGAAGATCCATTCGCCGATGGCCATCAGCTGTTTGGCGACCGGCGGGTGTACCACCAAGCCGTAGCCGGGGTTGTCCTCGACGCCGTTGTTGTGCAGTACCTGCCAGGCCTGCGGCGCGTAGTGCTTCTCGTCGAAGATCGGGGTGCCCGCGTCGGTCGGGGAGCCCAGGTTCAGGAACCGGGTGATGACGGCCAGCGCGGTGATCACCGCGGTCATGGTCCAGCCACGCAGCCGATCGGTCGGGCCGAAATCGGCGGCAGGCGTCAGTGGCGCCGGACTGATCACGGGGACCTCGCGCTCGGCGTCGGAGGCGTCGAGAGCGGGGGCGGTCACGTCAGCGAGCTTAGGCTGTCCCGTGTGACATCAGTATCTGGTCCGCCCGCGGACGCTGGTCGACTGCTGCTCGCGGCCACGCCATTGGGCCAGCCCGGCGACGCTTCGGCCCGCCTCATCGAGGCGCTCGGCACCGCCGATGTGATCGCCGCCGAGGACACCCGACGGGTGCGTGCGCTGGCTGCGTCGCTGGATGTCCGCCCCGTCGGGCGCGTCGTCAGTTTCTTCGACCAGAACGAGGCCTCCCGGGTCGCGGGACTTGTCGAATCGATCGCCGCGGGCGAGACCGTGCTGGTGGTCAGCGACGCCGGCATGCCGCTGATCAGCGATCCGGGGTACCGCCTGGTGGCCGCCTGCGCCGAGGCCGGGCTGCCGGTGAGCTGCCTGCCGGGCCCGTCGGCGGTGACGACGGCGCTCGCGGTGTCCGGGCTGGCGTCGGACCGGTTCTGCTTCGAAGGCTTCGCGCCACGCAAGGGCCGGGCGGCGTGGCTGGCCGGGTTCGCGGCCGAGCGACGGACGTGTGTCTTCTTCGAGTCACCGCGCCGGCTGGCCGAGACCTTGGCCGAGGCAGTGACGGCGCTGGGGCCGGACCGGCGCGCGGTCGTGTGCCGTGAGCTGACCAAGACCCATGAGGAGATTCGTCGGGGGACGTTGGGGGAGCTGGCCGAGTGGGCCGCCGACGGCGTGCTCGGCGAGATCACCGTGGTGCTGGCGGGCGCGACACCGGTGGCGGATATCGACAGTTTGGTCGCGCTGGTGCAGGAATTGGTCGACGACGGAGCGCGCGTCAAAGACGCCTGCGCCCAGGTGATCGCGGAGAACCCCGGCGCGCCTTCCCGCCGCGAGCTCTACGACGCTGTCCTCAAGTCCCGCGAGATAGGGCAAGGCTGACGGTGGCGGCGGCCTTGTGCAGGCACTCCTCCCACTCGCGGTCGGGATCGGAGTCGGCGGTGATGCCGCCGCCCACGCCCAGTACCGCGGCGCCGTCGGCGTCGAATTCCACAGTGCGGATCGCGACGTTCAGTTCGGTGCCGGCCAGCGGCGACGCCAAACCGACCGTCCCGCAATAGATTCCGCGGTCGTAGGGTTCCCACTCGGTGAGGAGTTCGCGGGCGCGGCACTTCGGTGTCCCGGTCACCGAGGCGGGCGGGAAGGTGGCGTCCAGCACTGCCGCCATCGGGGTCTCGACCGGAACCTGCGCGGCCACCGTCGACACGAGATGCCAGACGCCCGGCGCGGGTTCGACTGTCAGTAGTTGCGGTACCCGGACCGAACCGGTCGTCGCGACGCGGCCCAGATCATTGCGGACGAGGTCGACGATCATGATGTTCTCGGCGACGTCCTTGGCCGAGGACGCCAGCTCAGACGGCGAACGGTCAAGGGGGAGGGTGCCTTTGATGGGACTGGAGGTGACGATCTCGCCGCGGCGGCTCAGGAAGAGCTCGGGGGACAGGGACGCCACCGCGCCCCACGTGCCGGCGACGAAAGCGGCCCGGGCGGGCGCGGTCTTCGTCACCGCGTCGACGAAGAAGTCGATGGGTGCACCGGACAGCCGTCCGGTGAAGCGGGTGCAGACGCAGGCCTGATACACCTCGCCCGCGGCGATCGCGTCCAGGCAGGACAGCACGCCGGCGCGGTGTTCGGCGCGGTCGGGCGCACGCCAGTCGATGGTGTACGGCGCGGGCGCCGCCGGTTCCAGGTCGGCAAGCCAGTCGGGAAGCGTTGCCCCGGAAAGGCTCTCGTACCACCAACGCCCAGCGGCGTCCTGCCGCAGTACCGAGTCCGACCAGCCGCCCGCGGCCGCCGGGATTCGGTGACCACCGTCCGGGTACGACAGGTAACCGAACCAGCCGCCGCCGATCGCTTCGCCGGAACCTGTTGGCGCGTCGAAGACTTCGGTGGCGGGCACCGGTTCGATGGCGACGCTCGGCGCGATGACGGCCGTCGCGCCGAACCAGTCGCCCAGCAGTGCGGCCGGCGGTGGCAGGCCGCGGCGCGCGGCGGCGTCGGCGACAGCCTTCAAGACCCCTGGGGCGTCGCCCAGGTCGGCCAACCGCTCGACTCGCACGCCCCACAGCTTCGCCTATGACCGCGAGCAGGCCCCCAGCGGGGGTGCCCCCAGTAAAACTGTCGAATCTTGGGCTGCCGTTGATCGTGCGTCCTGGGCGTCGACTACTCGCAGGTTGTCTGCGTGGACGCACGATCAACTTGGGGCTCTGCTGACTGTGCGCCTCTGCAGACGTCTACTCGCAGACTGTCTGCGTGGACGCAATGTCAACGCGCACAGGGTAATTGCTTGTCAAGTGCTCAGCAGCTCAGTTGCGCCGCGCGGCGCCCCCAGCTCGCGGGATCGGTTCAGCGCGTGATCTCCCGCTCGACCAGCACACCACCGAGCTTGTCGGGGTTCCGCATCGCGTAGAAGTGGCTGATCTTGCCGTCCTCGACCTCGATCAGGATGACGCCCTCGAGCTTCTCGCCGAGGTACAGCACCAGCGCCGGGGCGTTGTTGTACGTCGCCAGGTCGGCGCGCGCCTCGGGGAATCCCGAGACGCCACGCATGAGCCCCAGCAGCAGTCGCCCGACCTTGTCCGGGCCGTACACCGGCCTGCGGGCGGCGCTGACCTTGCCGTCGCTGTCCGCGGTCCACGTGACGTTCGGGGCCAGCAGCGTCATCAGGCCGTCCAGATCGCCGGTCGCCGCTGCCGTCAGAAACTGGGCTGTCACTTCCGCGGACTTCGCGGTGTCGGGCGTGAACCGCTTGCGCCGGGCTTGCACGTGTTCGCGTGCCCGGTGCGCCACCTGCCGGACCGCGGCGGCCGATTTGCCGACTGCGCCGGCGATTTCGTCGTAGTCGAAGCCGAAGACTTCGCGCAGTACGAACACGGCCCGCTCGTCGGGGGTCAGCGATTCGAGAACCACAAGCATCGCCATCGAAACCGATTCGGCGAGAACGACATCCGACGAGGCGTCGCGCTCGTCGAGCAGCAGCGGCTCGGGCAACCACGGGCCGACGTACTCCTCGCGGCGACGCGCGCCGGCCCGCAACGCGTTCAGCGCCTGCCGGGTGACCAACTGCGCCAGGTACGACTTGGTGTCCCGCACCGTGTCGAGGTCGACCTCGGCCCACCGCAGGTAGCTGTCCTGCAGCACGTCGTCGGATTCCGTTGCCGAGCCGAGGATTTCGTAGGCGATGGTGAACAGGAGTGGCCGCAGGTGGGTGAACCGCTCGGCGTGTTCACCCCCTGCGACACTGGCTGAGCCGGTCATGCGCTGACGGTCTCCGCCAGCTGTTCGGCACGCTTGCCGCCCTTGATCACGAATACCGAGCTGGGCTTGCGAGCGGTCCGGCGGATGCCCCACAGCGTGCCCTTGCAGATGGCTTCCTTCAGCTTCGCCGCGACCCGCCCACCGATGTAGTAGTTCGTGGCGGAGTCGTCCTTGCGGGCGATCTGGATGGTCGCCGTGTGCCGACCGAGGCTGACGCACGATCCGACGAACACCGGATCGAGTGGCTCGGGCTCGGTCCCGGCGATCCGGCTCAGCACGGTTCCCACGGCCGTCACGGTGAGGGGGCTCGAGGCCTGGCAGCTCATCCGCAGTGGCTGACCCGACGGCGCGGCGGCGTCCCCGGTGGCGACGATGCGCGGATCGTCGATGCTGGTCAGGGTTTCGTCGGTGAGCAGCCGGCCCAGTTCGTCGGTGCGCAGTCCGCTGGCGGCCGCCAGGTCCGGGGTGCCGAAGCCCGCGGTCCACACCGTCACGGCGCTGCTGATGAAGCGCCCGTCGGCGAGGGTCACCCGGTGGGCGCTGACGTCGCTGACGTCGCCCTCGATCACTGTCACACCCAGCTTGGTGAGGGCCTTGGCCACCGACCGGCGGGCCGGGGCGCTCATCGCCGGCGCGAGCTTGTTGCCGACCAACACGACATTGCGGCCGGCCTCGGCGAATTCGGAAGCCGCCTCGATACCCGTGAGGCCGGCGCCGATGACCACCAACGGCGCCGACAGCGGCACGTCCTGCAGCCGCGCTGCCAGCCGCTCGGCCTGCTCGAATTCGGCCAGCGGATAGGCGAATTCGGCGGCGCCCGGCACCGACGCCGGTACCGTTCCGGTGCTGCCGACCGCGTAGATCAGGTAGTCGTAGTCCAGGGTGTCGCCAGACGCCAGCTCGACGGTGCGGGCGGCCGCGTCGATGCGGGTCGCGGTGTCGACCACCAGGCGCACGTCGTCGGCGAGCAGCGTGTCGTAGCCGTCGGTGGCGTTGTAGTTTCCGGCCGCGTGCTGGTGCAGACGGATGCGCTCGACGAACTTGGGCCGCGGGTTCACCAGGGTGACGGCCACATCGTCGCGCATAAGAACGTGATTGGCCGCCAGCGCGCCGGCGTATCCGCCACCGATGACGACGACGCGGTTGGGCTTCTGGTTTCCGGTCATCACTGCATCTCCTTCGGGGTTGGTTATGCCCTCAAGACACCGGCGGCGCCCGAAATGTGACGCGGTGTGGCGCAGCTCACACTAGCTGTTGTTGATCCTGACGGCCGTGGCGCAAAAGAGCGAGTCACCGCAAGGTCGATGCCCAGGTCAGACGACTCCGAGGGCCGACATCGCGTCGGCGACCCGGATGAACCCGGCGATGTTGGCCCCGGCCATGTAGTTGCCCGGCTGGCCGTATTCGTCGGCGGTGCTCAGGCAGCGGTCGTGGATGCGGCCCATGATCTCGGCCAGCCGCTGCTCGGTCTCCTCGAACGTCCACGAGTCGCGCGACGCGTTTTGCTGCATCTCCAGCGCGCTGGTGGCGACGCCGCCGGCGTTGGCGGCCTTGCCGGGCGCGAAGGCGACCTTGGCCTCGGCGAACAACTTCACTGCTTCCGGGGTGCACGGCATGTTGGCGCCCTCGGCGACGACCTGGCAGCCGGACGCGATGAGTGCCTTCGCGTCGTCGCCGTCCAGCTCGTTCTGCGTCGCGCACGGTAGCGCGATGTCGCACGGCAGCTGCCAGATCGAGTCGTTCTCGACGAATCGCGCGCTGCCGCCGCGCATGTCGGCGTACTCGGAGATTCGGCCGCGGCGTACTTCCTTGAGTTCCTTGAGCAGCTCGAGGTCGACGCCCTTGTCGTCCACGATGTACCCGCTGGAGTCCGAACAGCCGATGACGGTGCCGCCGAGCGCGTGCACCTTCTCGATGGCGTAGATCGCGACGTTGCCGGATCCGGACACCACGACCTGCTTGCCGTCGAAGGACTGCCCGGTGCTGCGCAGGATTTCGTCGACGAAGAACACCGTGCCGTAGCCGGTGGCCTCGGTGCGGACCTGCGAGCCACCCCACGTCAGGCCCTTGCCCGTCAGGACGCCGGACTCGTAGCGGTTGGTGATGCGCTTGTACTGGCCGAACAGATAGCCGATCTCACGGCCGCCGACGCCGATGTCGCCGGCGGGGACATCGGTGTACTCGCCGATGTGCCGGTACAGCTCGGTCATGAACGACTGACAGAACCGCATCACTTCGTTCTTGGAGCGGCCTTTGGGGTCGAAGTCCGAACCGCCCTTGCCGCCGCCGATGGGCAGGCCGGTCAGTGAGTTCTTGAAAATCTGCTCGAAGCCAAGGAATTTCACGATGCCCAGGTAGACCGACGGATGGAACCGCAGGCCGCCCTTGAACGGGCCCAGCGCGGAGTTGAACTCGACGCGGAAGCCGCGGTTGATCTGCTCGGCTCCGGCGTCATCGATCCACGGCACGCGGAAGATGATCTGCCGCTCGGGCTCGAACAGCCGTCGGATGATGGCGGTGTCGGAGTACTCGGGGTGCTTGTCGACGACCGGGCCCAGGCTGGTCAGGACCTCGTAGACGGCTTGGTGGAATTCGATCTCGCCGGCGTTGCGGCGGGTGACTTCCTCGTAGACGTCGTGCAGCCGCTCGTGTAAGCCGTCCTGCGCCATATCTTTTCGTTACTCCTTGGTCTCCGCTTGATAGCGGGGAAATACGCCTTCGGGTGTCGGTAGCACCGTGCCCGGTGCCAGCCGGGTGCCCAGGGCACGGAAGTCCCGTGCCGAGGCGTCCTGCCCAAGAAGGTCGAGCAGCTTCCCCCCGGACTCCGGCATCACCGGCTGCACCAGCAGCGCGGCGATCCGGACCGCCTCCAGCGTCGTGTATAGCACTGTGCCGAAGCGGGTCTGGTCCGACTCAGCGGGAGACTTGCGCAGCACCCACGGTTCTTCGGCCGAGAAGTAGCGGTTGGCGGCACCGAGCATCTGCCAGATGGCCTCCAGTGCCAGATGCATCGCCGGCACGTCGTAGTGCGCCCGCACCTGCTCGAGGAGGGCGTCGGCCTGCTTCAGCAGCTCGAGGTCGGCGGCGGTGAATTCGCCTGGCTCCGGGACGATTCCGCCGAGGTTCTTGTTCACCATCGACAGCGAGCGCTGTGCCAGGTTGCCCAGTTCGTTGGCCAGGTCGGCGTTGATGCGGCCGATGATGGCTTCCTCGCTGTAGCTGCCGTCCTGGCCGAAGGACACCTCGCGCAGGAAGAAGTAGCGCACCTGGTCCAGGCCGAAGGCGTCGATCAGCGCGATGGGGTCCACCACGTTGCCCACCGACTTGCTCATCTTCTCGCCCTTGACGTTGATGAAGCCGTGCGCGAAAACCCGTTCCGGAAGGGCGATTCCGGCCGACATCAGGAACGCCGGCCAGTAGACGGTGTGGAAGCGGATGATGTCCTTGCCGATCATGTGCAGGTTCGCGGGCCAGTACTTCTGGAAGGCCTGCGACGCCTCGTCCGGAAAACCCACGCCCGTCAGGTAATTCGTCAACGCGTCGACCCACACGTACATGACGTGCTCGGGGTGGTCGGGGACCGGGACGCCCCAGTCGAATGTGGTCCGCGAGATCGACAGGTCCTTGAGCCCGCCCGAGACGAAGCTGACGATCTCGTTGCGCCGCACGTCCGGTCCGATGAACTCGGGGTGCTCTTCGTAATGCGCCAGCAGGCGGTCGGTGTAGGCCGACAGCTTGAAGAAGTAGGTCTGCTCCTCGGTCCACGTGACGGGCGTGCCGGTCTCGATGGCGAACCGGCTGCCGTCGCGCACCTCGGTCTCGTCCTCGGCGAAGAAGCGCTCGTCGCGGATCGAGTACCAGCCGGCGTACGTGCCGAGGTAGATGTCCCCGGCCTCGTTCATCCGGCGCCAGATGTCCTTGGACGCCTCGTAGTGGTCGGCGTCGGACGTCCGGATGAACCGGTCGAAGGAGATGTTGAGCTTCTCCTGCAGCGCCTGGAACACGTCGGAGTTGCGCGTGGCCAGCTCCGCGGCGGTGATGCCTTCGGCCGCCGCGGCCTCGGCCATCTTCTGGCCGTGCACGTCGGTACCGGTCAGGTAGCGGACGTCGAAGCCGTCGAGCCGCTTGAACCGGGCGATCGCGTCGGTGGCGATGTACTCATACGCGTGCCCGATGTGCGGTGCGCCGTTGGGGTACGCGATGGCGGTGGTGATGTAGAAAGGGGCGCCTGGGGTGCGCGTCCCCGCGCCGGGGAGAGATTGAGTCATTTGGGTCTCACTTTAGGGTGTCGCTGTGAGCGCCAAACGAGAGAAGCCGCCCGCCCCGGAACCACTGCCCGGACTGATCGACGCCCACACCCACCTGGACGCCTGTGGTGCGACCGACGCGGCGAGCATCAAAGAAATCCTGGATCGTGCCGAAGCCGTCGGCGTCGAGAAGGTCGTCACCATCGCCGACGATCTCGAGGCGGCCGAGTGGGCCGTCGGCGCCGCGCATGCCGATCCGCGCGTGTACGCCGCCGTCGCGCTGCATCCGACCCGTGCCAACGCCCTCGATGACCAGGCCAGACGCACCCTGGAAGGCCTGGCCGCCGACCCGCGTGTGGTCGCGGTGGGGGAGACCGGCATCGACATGTACTGGCCCGGCAAGCTCGACGGGTGCGCCGACGAGGCGACGCAGCGCGAGGCCTTCGCCTGGCACATCGACCTGGCCAAACGGGTCGGCAAGCCCCTCATGATCCACAACCGGGACGGCGACGCCGAGGTTCTCGACGTGCTCAGGTCCGAGGGCGCGCCGGAGACGGTGATCTTCCACTGCTTCTCGTCGGACGCCGCGATGGCCCGCACCTGCGCTGATCACGGCTGGCTCATGAGTCTGTCCGGCACCGTCAGCTTCCGGAACGCGCATGCGCTGCGGGAGGCGGCCGCGATCATCCCGGCGGAGCTGTTGCTCGTCGAAACTGACGCGCCGTTCCTGACGCCGCACCCGTTCCGCGGCGCGCCCAACGAGTCGTACTGCCTGCCGTACACGGTCCGCGCACTGGCCGAGATCCGGAATTCTTCAGCGGCCGAAATTGCCGCGGTGACCTCGGAAAACGCTTCGAAAAGCTATGGACTGTATCATTAGTCCAAGTTGCCGCCTCCCGGGGACGTTCGTTACCGTTCTGTGATCAACCCGGTCGAGGTGGCTTTCATGTGGTCACCGCGGCCGCTGCTCGGGGCCACCCCGGGCTCGATAGACACGGGATTGACGCCTTGAACGTTCTGAACAAATTGCATGATGCGCGCTCGCCGATGCTGCGTGGCGTGACCGGGGCCTTCCTCGCCACGCTGACCGTCGCCGGCGGGTTCGCCGTCGCGAACCACAAGACCGTCACCCTCACCATCGACGGCGCACCGATGACGGTGCAGACCATGAAGACCCGCATCGGCGACGTCCTGACCGAGAACGGCTTCACCGTCGGCGAGCGCGACGACCTGTTCCCCGCGGCCGACCAGGACGTGCACGACGCCGAGAACATCGTGCTGCGCCGCAGCCGCCCGCTCGAGATTTCGCTGGACGGCCAGGGCACGCGTCAGGTGTGGACCACCGCCGCCACCGTGCAGGACGCCCTCAAGCAGCTGTCCATGACCGACACCGCGCCCGTCGCGGCCGACCGCGCCACCCGCGTGCCGCTGGCCGGCATGTCGCTGCCCGTGGTCAGCGCCCGCAACGTGACCATCGTCGACGGCGGTGTGCCGCGCCAGGTGCACCTGGCCGCGGCCAACGTCGCCGGGCTGCTGGCCACCGCCGGCGTGCCGCTGGAGCAGCGCGACACCGTCGTCCCCGCGGCGGCCACGCCGGTGACCGAGGGCATGCAGATCGATGTGACCCGGATCCGGCTGCAGCAGGTGACCATGGAATCGCCGCTGCCCCCGACCATGAACACGGTGCCCGACCCGGCGCTCAACATGAGCCGCAAGGTGGTCGACGATCCGGGCCAGCCCGGCACGCAGAACGTGACGTTCGCCGTTGCCACGGTCAACGGTGTCGAGACCGGTCGGCTGCCGGTCTCCAATCAGGTGCTGACCCCGGCGCGCGACGGCGTCCTGCGTGTCGGCGCCAAGCCCGGCACCGAGGTGCCGCCGGTGACGCAAGGGGCTGCCTGGGATGCGCTGGCGCGTTGTGAGTCCACCGGCAACTGGGCCATCAATACGGGCAACGGTTTTTACGGTGGCGTCCAATTTGATCAGAACACCTGGGAACGACAGGGTGGTCTGCGTTATGCTGCGAGAGCTGATCTTGCGACACGTGAAGAGCAGATCGCGATTGCTGAAGTGACGCGAGCCCGCCAAGGTTGGGGTGCCTGGCCAGTGTGTAGCGGGAGAATTGGGGCACGATGACGATCCGGCTACTCGGTCGAACCGAAATCCGGCATCTGGCAAAAGAGCTTGATTTCCGGCCGCGTAAGGCCTTCGGACAGAACTTCGTGCATGACGCCAACACGGTGCGGCGCATCGTGTCGGCCTCCGGGGTGAACCGGCAGTCCCACGTCTTGGAGGTCGGCCCGGGTCTGGGCTCGCTGACGCTGGCGCTGCTGGACCGCGGCGCGAAGGTGACGGCCGTCGAGATCGACCCGGTGCTGGCCCGCCAGTTGCCGACCACGGTCGCCGAGCACTCCCACAGTGAGATCGGCCGGTTGACGGTGATCAACCGCGACGTGCTCGACCTGATGCCGTCCGACTTGGAAGAGCAGCCGACCGCGCTGGTCGCCAACCTGCCGTACAACGTCGCGGTGCCGGCAATCCTGCACCTGCTCTCGGAATTCCCGACCATCCGCACCGTCATGGTGATGGTCCAGGCCGAGGTCGCCGAGCGGCTCGCCGCCGACCCCGGCACCAAGGACTACGGGGTGCCCAGTGCCAAGGTGCGGTTCTTCGGCAACGTGCGGCGCTACGGCATGGTGTCGCCGACGGTGTTCTGGCCGATCCCGCGGGTCTACTCGGGCCTGGTCCGGATCGACCGGCACGAGACGTCGCCGTGGCCGACCGACGACAGCTTCCGCTCGCAGGTTTTCGACCTGATCGACATCGCGTTCGCGCAGCGGCGCAAGACGTCGCGCAACGCGTTCGCGGAGTGGGCGGGTTCGGGCAATGCCTCGGCCGAACGGCTGCTGGCCGCCAGCATCGATCCGGCACGTCGTGGCGAGACCCTGGCGATCGCCGACTTCGTGCGGTTGCTGCAGCGTTCCGGTGAGCTGGATCGCGAGCAGCGCGCCACGGCCCCGGAGCCTGAGCAGCAGGTCGACGCCACCCACTGAGGCCGGCGGGCAGCCTTTTCCACACTTGGTGTTGTGGCTCTCGCCGCGGGCGTTAATGTCGTGGCGTGTCTACGTCGGATGGAAACACTGCTTCTGAGTGGGTACCCACAGGCTCGGTGACCGTCCGCGTGCCGGGCAAGGTGAATCTGTACCTCGGTGTCGGTGACTGTCGCGATGACGGCTATCACGAGCTCACCACGGTGTTCCACGCCGTCTCCCTGTTCGACGAGGTGACCGTTCGCAACGCGGACCTGCTGTCGGTGGAGATGTTCGGCGCCGGTGCGGAAGGCCTGCCGACCGACCACCGCAATCTCGCCTGGCGGGCCGCGGAACTGATGGCCGAGCACGTCGGCCGCGCGCCCGACGTCGCGATCTCCATCGAGAAATCCATTCCGGTGGCCGGCGGCATGGCCGGCGGTAGTGCCGACGCGGCCGCTGTGCTGGTCGCGATGAACAATCTCTGGGAGCTGGGTGTGCCCCGGCGGGACCTGCATGCGCTGGCGGCCCGGCTCGGCAGCGACGTGCCGTTCGCGCTGCACGGTGGCACCGCGCTGGGCACCGGCCGCGGCGAGCAGTTGGCCACGGTGTTGGCGCGGAGCACGTTCCACTGGGTGCTGGCATTTGCTGAGGGTGGGCTGTCCACGCCGAAGGTTTTCGCTGAGTTGGACAACCTGCGAGAGGATGCCCGGGCGGGCGGGCCGCCGGCGCTGGACGATCCTGAGCCGTTGCTGACCGCGTTGGCCTCCGGTGATCCGCGCGAGCTGGCGCCGCTGCTGGGCAACGATCTGCAGGCCGCGGCCGTCAGCCTGGACACCGGGCTGCGGCGCACGTTGCGCGCGGGCGTCGAAGCGGGTGCCCTGGCGGGCATCGTGTCCGGTTCCGGGCCCACCTGCGCGTTCCTGTGTGCATCCGCCGAGGACGCCGTCGAGGTCGGTACCCAGCTTTCCGGTGCCGGGGTCTGCCGGACGGTACGTGTGGCCAGCGGCCCGGTGCACGGCGCCAGGGTGGTGCCGGCGCCCAGCAAGCAGGCCTGATCGGGTGTGCCGCCGGGTGTGACCCAGCACTCAATTCGGCCAACAGTTTGTTAGCTACTTAAGAGTCTCTTAAGATGATCGATGGTGTATGCCAGCGGCCAGGCGTGGAACGCAATGGTTTTTCTCACCGGCGGTGTCGGTGGGCGGATGCGCAGCGCCGGAGTCATGGCAGCGGAGCCATCGATTCGAGATATAACCGCGGCCGAATTGTGCGTGCGCGCCTCTACAAGTGCGCCTGGCACCGGACGGACTATGGAACGACGGGCAGTGGCGCCTGACGTCAGGAGGTTGTCGTGAGCCGATTTACCGACAAGATGTACTACAACGCTCGTACATCGCAGCGGGGCATGGTCACCGGTGAGCCGCACGAGCCGGTGCGCCACACCTGGGGTGAGGTCCATGAGCGGGCGCGCCGTATCGCAGGCGGCCTGGCGGCCGCGGGCATCGGCCCCGGCGACAAGATCGGTGTGTTGGCCGGCTTCCCGGTCGAGATCGCCCCGACGGTCCAGGGCATCTGGATGCGCGGTGGCAGCCTCACCATGCTGCACCAGCCGACCCCTCGCACCGACCTGGCCGTCTGGGCTGAAGACACCATGAACGTCATCGGCATGATCGAGGCCAAGGCCGTCATCGTGTCCGAGCCGTTCCTGGTGGCCATCCCGGTGCTGGAGGAGAAGGGCCTGCAGGTCCTCAAGGTCGGCGATCTGCTCGCTGCCGAGCCCATCGACCCCGTCGAGACCGGCGAGGACGATCTCGCGCTGATGCAGCTGACCTCGGGTTCGACCGGGTCGCCGAAGGCCGTGCAGATCACGCACCGCAACATCTACTCCAACGCCGAGGCCATGTTCATCGGCGCCGAGTACGACGTCGACAAGGACGTCATGGTCAGTTGGCTGCCGTGCTTCCACGACATGGGCATGGTCGGCTTCCTGACCATCCCGATGTACTTCGGCGCCGAGCTGGTCAAGGTCACGCCCATGGACTTCCTGCGCGACACCCTGCTGTGGGCCAAGCTGATCGACAAGTACAAGGGCACCATGACGGCGGCCCCGAACTTCGCGTACGCGCTGTTCGCCAAGCGGCTGCGCCGCCAGGCCAAGCCGGGCGAATATGACCTCTCCACCCTGCGGTTCGCGCTGTCCGGCGCCGAGCCCGTCGACCCCGCTGACGTCGAGGACCTCATCGACGCCGGTAAGCCGTTCGGGCTGAAGGCCTCGGCCATCCTGCCGGCCTACGGCATGGCCGAGACCTGCCTTGCGGTGTCGTTCTCGCCGTGCAACGCCGGCCTGGTCGTCGATGAGGTCGACGCCGACCTGCTGGCCGCGCTGCGGCGTGCCGTGCCCGCCTCGAAGGGCAACACGCGTCGTCTGGCATCGCTGGGCCCGCTGCTGCGCGACCTCGAGGCCCGCGTCGTCGACGAGGACGGCAACGTCCTGCCCGAGCGCGGTGTCGGCGTCATCCAGCTGCGCGGCGAATCGGTGACCCCCGGTTACATCACCATGGCCG
The DNA here is from genome assembly GCF_045310825.1 of Mycobacterium sp. SMC-21. Lineage (NCBI taxonomy): Bacteria > Bacillati > Actinomycetota > Actinomycetes > Mycobacteriales > Mycobacteriaceae > Mycobacterium > Mycobacterium sp. SMC-21. The sequence goes on from NZ_JBJIAO010000036.1 coordinate 33,244, forward strand.
GTTTCCTGCCGACGCAGGACGAGAACGGTTGGTACGACACCGGTGACCTTGGGTACATCACCGAGGAGCAGAACGTCGTGGTGTGTGGCCGCGTGAAGGACGTCATCATCATGGCGGGCCGCAACATCTACCCGACGGACATCGAACGCGCGGCGGGCCGGGTGGAAGGTGTGCGCCCGGGCTGTGCCGTGGCGGTGCGCCTGGATGCCGGTCATTCGCGTGAGACGTTCGCTGTCGCAGTGGAATCCAACGCCTGGCAGGACCCGGTGGAAGTGCGCCGGATCGAGCATCAGGTGGCGCACGAGGTCGTGACCGAGGTCGACGTGCGGCCGCGCAACGTGGTCGTGCTGGGCCCCGGCACCATCCCGAAGACCCCGTCCGGCAAGCTCCGTCGCGCCAACTCGGTGGAACTCGTCACCGGCTAGGTTTGTGAAGTCGTGAAAACCCCTGATCTCCAAGGAGATCGGGGGTTTTTACGTTTTCCACACGGATGGGCTTGCCCGCTACGCTGAGCGAAAGCTGTGAACCCCGGGTAATCTCGCCAATTACCGACGAGAGGACCGGCGTATTCATGAGGCGTGTGGTGGCTGCCCTGGCTGCAGTGCTCGGCGCGGGCGCCATCGCCGCGGTACCCGGTTGCGCCGACGGCTCGGCGGGCGTGCTCGGGAAGCCGAACAACATTGCCGCAGCGGTCGGTTCCGGTGTCCGGGGCGGCGTCATCGTCGGCTTCACCGCGACCGGGCCTGACGTCCGTGCGGCCTCTGTGGCGGTGATCGCGGCGTGTAACCGGGCCGGCGCCGACCAGTGCACGAGTGATGAGGTCACCAACGATCGGTTGTGCATCGTCAACGTGCACGCCCCCGAGAGCGGTGTCGTGGCCGGCGGCGCGGGGCCGACGGTCGAGGACGCCCGCCGCGACGCGTTCAACCGGGCGGCGGCGAACAACACTCCTCTTGCTGCGGACTCGCCGACACTGGTGTCGTCGTGCCCGTGAACTGAGGCACGCATGCAGCGGTCGTGACGAATTCCGTTGCATGGGAAAGTTCCTCGGCTGTTCGGTGACGTTGCTCACCGCCTTTTTCAAGATCGCCAGGTCACCGCATTTCGGCTGCTCACGGACATGTGAGTTTGCCATGAGTTCATGGCACGGTCACATGGCCGAAACATATAGTCGAACTAACATGCGGGGGCCAGAAGGCAGGCTGAGGGACAGACGGCCTTCCCCCGAAAGTGAGAAGGTGACATGACTCATCAAGGCAAGCGCACGATGGCAGCTCTGCTGGTGGGCCTGGCCTCGGTCAGCGGCATCATGGCGCCCGTCGCAGGTGCCCGCCCGACCTGTCAGGACTCCGGCAGCACGTCGACATGCGAGACGAACGGCAGCGTGGCGATCAAGGCGACCCCGGGCATCCGTACCCAGGACACCACCCAGAGTTCGCGCGTGGGCGCGCAGGGCCGCCGTAACTGCTACACCGATGCCGTTGACCGGCAACACATCTGCGGATAATCTTCCCGCGAGAATCGCGAAAGCCCCCAAATTCGGTGGAATTTGGGGGTTTTCGTGGTTTTACGGCCGGAATGGCTACCAGGCGTGGACGGTGTTCTGTGCCGCCTCGACGCCGTGCTGCAGTAGCAGTTCCGTTGCGTCGGCGGCTTGTTCGAGGATGGTGCCCAGTTCGGGCCGTTCCCTCGAATTGAAGTTCTCCAGCACGAACGCGGCCGGGTCCTGCCGTCCCGGTGGGCGGCCGACGCCGATGCGGACGCGCTGAAAGTCCTTGGTGCCCAAGGCGGAAGCGATCGAGCGCAGGCCGTTGTGGCCGCCCTCGCCGCCGCCGAATTTGAGCCGGATACGGCCGAAGTCGATGTCCAGCTCGTCGTGGAGCACCACGACGTCAGCCGGTGCGACCGAATAGAACTTCGCCAAAGGCCCGACGTGCCTGCCGGATTCGTTCATGTAGGTGCGCGGCTTGGCGAGCACCACGGACCGGCCTCCCAGCCGGCCCGTGGTGACCTCAGCTCCGGATTTCTTGTGCACCTTGAATCCTGAGCCGATGCGCTCGGCCAGGATGTCGGCAACCAGAAATCCAACGTTGTGCCGCGTTGTTTCGTAGCGCGGCCCAGGATTGCCCAGGCCGACCACCAGCAGTGGCTCGGCCAAAGCGGACTACTCCGACTCGGCAGCGGCCTCTTCGGCCGCCTCGCCCTCGGCTGCGGCCTCTTCGCCCGAAGCGGCCTCTTCCTCGCCGGCGCCCTCGGCGTCCAGGTCCTCGGCGGTCGGCGCGGTGACGACGTTGACGACCAGGGTCTCGGCGTCGGTCACCAGGGTGACGCCCTTGGGCAGCTCGACCTGGCCGGCCAGGATCTGGGTGCCGGCCTCGACGCCCTCGACCGAAATGGTCAGCGACTCGGGGATCGACAGGGCCTCGGCCTCGATCTGGATGGTGTTGGCGTCCTGGGTGACCAGGGTGCCGGGGGCGGCGTCGCCCTCGACGAGGACGTTCACGTCGACGGTGACCTTCTCGCCACGCTTCACGACGATCAGGTCGGCGTGCTCGATGTTGCGCTTGATCGGGTGGACGACGACCTGCTTGGTCAGCGCGAGCTGCTCCTTGCCGGCGATGTCCAGGGTCAGCACCGCGTTGGTGCCCGAGTTACGCAGCACGGCAGCGAAGTCGTGGGCGTTGATCTCGAGGTGCTGGGGGTCGGTGCCGTGGCCGTACAGGACAACGGGCACGCGGCCTTCGCGACGGGCCAGACGCGAGGCGCCCTTGCCGGTCCGGGTGCGGACCGCAGCGGTCAGATTGTTCGAGGTGGGGGCCGCGTTCTTGGCCATGTGAATCGCTCCTGATGCCGTATCTACTGGGTGGCACGGCCAGGGCTGGGATATCTGCGCACATACGTGCTGTGAATTCCCGTCGATAACGGTGGCCCGAAATCGGACCGACCCTCGCCGTGATCGTGAGCCAGACTAGCGGAAACGCCCCTTACAGCGGAAATTCAGTGGCAGTGAGCTGGGCAGACAGGTCCCAGAGCGCCGTCGCGGTGCGCGCCGAACGGGCGGCCGGCTTGATCAGCTGGGTGGGGCCGGTCGGCCCGCGGAAGCCGAATTTCGGGCCGACGAACGTGTTGCCCGGCAGGTCCTGCGACGCCGCGAACAGCGTCTGGCGCGCACCGAAGGACGCGTCGGTGGCGATCTTGTTGGCGGCGAGCCAGAACTTGTCGCCGAACTCATTGCCGGTGTGGCCCTGCAGGTTGGTGGCCGAGTAGCCCGGGTGCGCGGCCAGCGCCCGGACGGGCGAGCCCGCGATCGACAGCCGGCGCTGCAGGTCTTTGGTGAACAGCAGATTCGCCAGCTTCGACTGCCCATACGCCAGCCAGGCCGAGTACGGCCGCGACTTCCAGTTCAGGTCTTTGAGGCTGATGTAGCCCAGCAGGTGCAGCTCGGACGACACCGTGACGACGCGGTCGGTGATCTTGGGCAGCAGCAGGTTGGTCAGGGCGAAGTGGCCCAGGTGGTTGGTGCCGATCTGGCTCTCGAAACCGTCCTCGGTCACCGAGAAGGGCACCGCCATGATGCCGGCGTTGTTGATCAGGACATCGACCTTGTCGACCCCGGCGGCGAACTCACGCACCGAGGCCAGGCTCTGCAGATCGAGCGGACGGACCTCGACGTCGCCGGTCATGCCCGCGGCCGCGGCGTCGCCTTTGGCGGTGTTGCGGCAGGCCAGGATGACCTTGGCGCCCACGCCGGCCAGCTCACGGGCGGTGACCTCGCCGAGGCCACTGTTGGCCCCGGTGACGATGACGGTGCGGCCGGCGAAGGAAGGAAGGTCCGCGGCGGTCCATTCGCTCATGACGGCGAGCTTAGTGCGGCGCCGCTACTTCGGTCCGACGGAGAAGCCCTTGATGATCGTCTCGATGTCGCCGGCCTGCTCCTTGGCCTGTTCGGCGTACGTCGTGACGGTCAGCTGGATCAGGTAGTGGATGCCCGGGCGCGGCGGCGACGGCTGGGCGATCACGATCCGGTTGTACGACTGCATCCGGCGGTTGTGCAGGTCGTAGCTGCCCTCGATCATGGCCGACGGATAACCCTGGAAGTCCTCGCTCGAGCTGTAGAGCTTCTTGAAGTTCTCGGACAGCAGCGCGTCGGCGTCGGAGTGCTTGAGGGCGTCCTTGACGTCGAAGTCGCCGGACAGCTGGAACACCATCAGCATCGCCAGGGGATAGGTGTCGTTCTTGGCGATCGTCACGGTGCCGGGCGAGTAGTTGAGGTTCTTGTAGCCCGTCCAGCCCGGTGGCCGCGGCAGCGACACCTTGAGGTCGGTGAGCTGGTCCGGGACGACCTGCTTGCTCTGCACGCCGAGCTTGTTCAGGTAGTCGGGGAACGGGATCAGGCTGGCCTTGTCCACCGGAGTCGTGCTGGTGGTCGGCGTCGTCGACCAGATCGACTTGTAGTCAGGCGTTTTCGCGTCGCATGCGGCGAGGGTGAGAGCGGTCGCAATGGACAGCACCGCCCCACCGATCCGCTGCAGGATCACAGAATCTCGCGGACCGCGTCGATCGGGCGGGCCAGCCGGGTGCCCTTGTCGGTGACGACGAAGGGCCGCTCGATCAGGATCGGGTGCTCCGCCATGGCGTCGAGCAACTGCTCGTCGGTGGCCTCGGCCAGATTCAGCTCGGCGTAGAGGGCTTCGCGCTTGCGCACCGCGGTGCGCACGTCGATGCCCGCATCCTCGATCATCGCCGCGAGCTCGGCCCGGGACGGCGGCGTCTTCAGATACTGCACGACCTCGGGCTCAACGCCGTTCTCCCGCAACAGATCCAGCGTCTTGCGGGAGGTCGAGCACTTCGGGTTGTGGTAAATCCGGGCCATTTAGGCGGATCCGTCGAAAAGGCCGGTGACCGAGCCGTTTTCGAACACCGCGCGGATGGTCGAGGCCAGCAGCGGCGCGATCGACAGCACGGTCAGGGCGTCGAACTGCTTGTCCGGCGTGATGGGCAGCGTGTTGGTGACGATGACCTCGCGGGCGCCACAGTCGGCGAGACGCTGGGCTGCCGGGTCGGACAGCACGCCGTGCGTGGCGGCGATGATGACGTCCTTGGCGCCGTCTTCGCGCAGCAGCTTCACGGCGCCGGCGATGGTGCCACCGGTGTCGATCATGTCGTCGGTCAGGATGCAGGTCTTGCCCTTGACCTCACCGACGACGCGGTTGGCCTTGACCTGGTTGGGCACCAGCGGGTCGCGGGTCTTGTGGATGAAGGCCAGGGGCACGCCGCCCAGCGAGTCGGCCCACTTCTCGGCGACGCGCACGCGGCCGGAGTCGGGGGAGACCACGACGAGGTCGGAGTCGGAGTACTTGTCACCGATGTAGCCGCACAGCAGGGACTGGCCGCGCATGTGGTCGACGGGACCGTCGAAGAAGCCCTGAATCTGGTCGGTGTGCAGGTCGACCGAGACGATGCGGTCGGCGCCGGCGGTCTTGAGCAGGTCGGCGACCAGGCGGGCCGAGATGGGCTCGCGGCCGCGGTGCTTCTTGTCCTGGCGCGCGTACGGGTAGAACGGCAGGATCGCGGTGATCCGCTTGGCCGACCCGCGCTTGAGCGCGTCGATCATGATGAGCTGTTCCATCAGCCAGTGGTTCAGCGGCGCGGGGTGGCTCTGCAGCACGAAGGCGTCACTGCCGCGCACCGACTCGTCGAAACGGACGAAGATCTCGCCGTTCGCGAAGTCCCGGGATGTCTGCGGGGTGACCTCGACGCCGAGCTCTTTGGCCACCTGTTCGGCCAGTTCGGGGTGCGCGCGCCCCGAGAAGAGCATCAGATTTTTGCGGTTGTCGGTCCAGTCCGTGGCCACTGTGTGCTGCTTTCGCGGTGGGGGATCGATACGCGGTAATGGTACTTGCCGGTAACCCGGAACTGTTGCCGGGTTACCAGAACACCAACAACAAACATCGAGCTCAGCTCTCGCCGCGCGCTTTCCGGGCTGCGGCTGCGGCCTTCGAGTCGGGGCGTTTGCGCTCGACCCAGCCTTCGATGTTGCGCTGCTCACCCTTCGAGACGGCCAGCGCGCCGGGCGGCACGTCCTCGCGGACCACGGTGCCGGCGCCGGTGTAGGCGCCGTCGCCGACGGTCACGGGTGCGACGAACATGGTGTCCGAGCCCGTGCGCACGTGCGAACCGATGGTGGTGCGGTTCTTGTTCTCGCCGTCGTAGTTGACGAAGACGCTGGACGCGCCGATGTTGCTGTACTCGCCGATGTCGGCGTCCCCGACGTAGGTCAGGTGGGGCACCTTGGTGCCGGTGCCGATCTTCGAGTTCTTGACCTCGACGAACGCGCCCAGCTTGCCGTCGGCGCCCAGCTCGGTGCCGGGCCGCAGGTACGTGAACGGCCCGACGGTGGCGCCGGTGCCGATGACGGCCAGCTGCCCGTGGGTGCGGATCACCTCGGCGCCGTCACCGACCTCCATGTCGGTCAGTGTGGTGTCGGGGCCGATGACGCAGTTCGCGCCGACGTCGGTGGCGCCCAGCAGCTGGGTGCACTGCTTGACGACGGTGTCGCGGCCGATGCTCACGTCGACGTCGATCCAGGTGGTGGCTGGGTCGATGATCGTGACGCCGGCGCGCTGATGCCCGGCGATGATGCGGCGGTTCAGCTCGGCGGCCACCTCGGACAGTTGCACGCGGTCGTTGACACCGGAGACCTGCGCGCTGTCGTCGACGTGGTGGGCCCGGACGATCTGGCCGTCGCCGCGCACGATCGCGATGGCGTCGGTGAGGTAGAGCTCCTGTTGGGCGTTGTCCGAGCGCAGCCGGCTCAGTGCCGACCGCAGGGCTGCTGCGTCGAACGCGTACACCCCGGAGTTCACCTCGCGGATGGCGCGCTGGGATTCGGTGGCGTCGGCCTGCTCGACGATGCCGATCACCTCGTGGTCCTGTGTGCGCAGGATGCGGCCGTAGCCCGTCGGGTTGGTGACGGTGGTGGTCAGCACCGTGGCGGCCGCGGTGGCGGCGGCGTGGGTGTCGACGAGGTCGGCAAGGGTGTCGGCGCCGAGCAACGGCACATCACCCGCGGTGACGACGACGGTGCCGGCGAAGTCCTCGGGCAGTGCGGACAGCCCGCAGCTGACGGCGTGCCCGGTGCCGAGCTGTTGGTCCTGGATGGCGACGGTGACGCTGCGCCCGAGGCCGCCCGCGATCTCGTGCACATGGGCGGTGACGCGCTCGCGCTCCTTACCGACCACCACGACCAGGTGCGTCGGGTTGACCTTGGCCACGGCATGCAGCGCGTGCGCCAGCATGCTGCGGCCGGCCAGCGTATGCAGGACCTTCGGGATGTCGGAGCGCATCCGGGTGCCCGACCCAGCTGCCAGAACGATGACAGCGGCTTCGCCTCGAGTCACGTACGCCTCTCTCTACGCCGCATCGCGCTTTGAACTTGCTCCGTCGCCAGGACTCGAACCTGAACTATCTGAACCAAAATCAGAGGTGCTGCCGATTACACCACGACGGATTACTCGCCAGAGACTCTAGTGCAAGCGGATACGCTGGCGACCATGGCAGCGGCGGAGAACGGAGCGCGCGTCCCTCGTGCGCGCATGACCGGCAGTGAACGCCGTCAGCAGCTCATCGAGATCGCGAAGTCGCTTTTCGCCGAGCGCGGTTACGACGGCACGTCCATCGAGGAGATCGCGCAGCGCGCCAACGTCTCCAAGCCCGTCGTCTACGAGCATTTCGGCGGTAAGGAAGGCCTCTACGCCGTCGTCGTCGACCGCGAGATGTCGGCACTGCTCGACGGCATCACGTCGTCATTGACCAACAACCGGTCCCGGGTACGTGTCGAGCGGGTGGCGCTGGCCCTGTTGACCTACGTCGAGGAGCACACCGACGGCTTCCGGATCCTGATCCGCGACTCGCCCGCCACCATCACGGCCGGCACCTACGCGACGCTGCTCAATGACGCCGTCAACCAGGTGTCGTCGATCCTGGCCGGTGACTTCTCCCGGCGGGGGCTCGATCCGGAACTGGCGCCGCTGTACGCGCAGGCGCTGGTCGGTTCGGTGTCGATGACGGCCCAGTGGTGGCTGGATGTGCGGCAGCCCAAGAAGGAAGTGGTGGCCGCGCACGTGGTCAACCTGTGCTGGAACGGGCTGACGCACCTCGAGTCGGATCCCGAGCTGCACGAGAACTGAGCTGTAGCTCGCCCAACATGAGCTTGTGTGCGGGATTCGGCGCAGAGTTGGCACACAAGCTCATGCTCGGCGGACGGTCCTACCCGCAGTCGCGCAGCAGCAGGTCCGCGGTGGTCTCGCGGCGGATCAGTGCCCGGACCCGGCGGTCGCACACGGCGATGACCGGCGGCCGCGTCGTCATGGTGAAGTTCGACGCCATGCTGTGGTGGTAGGCGCCGGTGCACGCGGTGGCGAGCAGATCGCCGGGATGGACGTCGTCGGGCAGGTCGAGATCATCAGCGATGACGGAGCCGTCGCGGCCGACGACGGTGGACCGCCGCGTGGGCCCGAGTGGGTGCCGATTGGCAAGGGCGACAGTGTAATTCGCAACCGGCGCGGAATGCGGGTGGCTGCCGTCGACGGTGACGACGGCGCGGCCGTCGGTGCGGGCCGACACCGATTGCACGCGGTGCAGCGTCACGCCGGCGCGGCCGCTGATCGCCCGGCCGGGTTCGACGACGAGCCGGGGACGGGGGAACCGGTTGGCGGCGCACGCGGCGTCGAGGGCGTCTTCCAGGAAATCGGCCAGGGCCGGCACGTCGAGTTCGGGTTCCCCGGTGCGGTAGGCGATGGCGTGGCCGCCGCCGATGTTCAGTTCGGTGAGCACCACGCCGTGGGCGGCGCGCACATCGGTCATGGTGTCGACGAGGCCGCGGACGGCTTCGACGTAGACCTCCGGTTCGGCGATCTGCGTGCCGAGATTGCAGTACAGCCCGGCCAGCGGCAGTTGCGGGGTGGCCAGTGCGCGACGGACGGTCGGCAGCACGTCGACACCGGGCCGGACCTGCAGCAGCACGGCCTGCCGCCGGCGCGCGACGCCGGCCAGGTAGGCCATCTCGATGGGGCAGTCCAGCACGATGCGGCCGACGCCGGCGCCCGCGGCGGTGGCCAGTTCGTCGACCGACTTGCCGCTGCCGTGGACGACGATGCGCGCCGGGTCCATGCCGCCGGCCAGTGCCGTGGCCAGCTCGGCCGTCGAACACACCGCCATGCCGAGGCCGGCTTCGTGCACCCAACCGGCAACGGTCCTGGTCAGCAGGGACTGGGCGGCGTAGACGACCTCGACACCGCGCAGCGTGGCACGGTAGTGCTGCGCCCGCTTGCGGAAGTCGGCCTCATCCAGAACGTATGCGGGCGTGCCGAACTCGTCGGCCACGTCGGTGAGCGCGACCGACCCGACGCAGAGTCGGCCCAGGGCGTCGACCTGGGTGGTCAGCGGCCAGATGGCGGTGTCGATGCGCGGACGCATGGCGCCCCGCAGGGACGGCAGGATGTCGAGCAGTGTCATGGATCCACCCTGCGCCCCGAATCGGCCGCTGAGCGCCGCGTTGACGATCCCTTGACGGGACGGTGCCCAATATTGACGAAGTCCTGCGAACTACAATCAGAGGCATCATGACCTCCCCGGGGCAGCAATCGATCCAAACCCCGTTGGCGGGGCTCGTCCAACTCGCACTCACCGATCCTGGCCTGCAGGAACTGACGCGGCAGGCCGCTGACGGTGTCGCCGAGCAGGCTCTGGTGGGCCCGGTCAGCGCACGGCTCCCGGTCGCGGCCGCGCTCGCCGCCGCGGGCCCGGTGCTCGTCGTCACGGCCACCGGTCGCGAGGCCGACGATCTCACCGCCGAACTGCGGGCCGTCCACGGCGACGCCGTGGCGTTGTTCCCGTCGTGGGAGACGCTGCCGCACGAGCGGCTCTCGCCCGGCGTCGACACCGTGGGTGCCCGGTTGACGGTGCTGCGCCGGTTGGCGCTGCCTGATGACGCCCGCCTCGGGCCGCCGCTGCGCGTGGTGGTCACCACGGCCCGGTCGCTGCTGCAGCCGCTGGCCGGCGGCGTGACCGACGCCGAACCCGTGACGCTGACCGTCGGCGGCGAGGCCGACTTCGACGACACCGTCGCGCGGCTGGTCGAGCTGGCCTACACGCGCGTCGACATGGTGGGCAAGCGCGGCGAATTCGCGGTCCGCGGAGGCATTCTCGACGTTTTCACCCCTACTGCCGAGCACCCCGTGCGCGTCGAGTTCTGGGGCGACGAGGTCACCGAGATGCGGATGTTCTCGGTGGCCGACCAGCGGTCCATTCCCGAGATCGCCGTCGACACCGTGATCGCGATGCCGTGCCGTGAACTGCTGCTGACCGCGGACGTCCGCGAACGCGCCGCCGAGATCGGCGCGGGCCTGCCCAGTAGCGACAACCAGGTGACCGGCAGCGTCGCCGACATGATGGCCAAGCTCGCCGAAGGCATTCCGGTCGACGGCATGGAGGCGCTGCTGCCGGTGTTGCGCCCCGGCGAACTGGCGCTGCTCACCGACCGGCTCCCGGCCGGTGCGCCGCTGCTGATCTGTGATCCGGAGAAGGTGCGGACCCGCGCCGCCGACCTGATCAAGACCGGCCGCGAGTTCCTGGAGGCCTCGTGGTCGGTGGCCGCCGTGGGCGGCGACGCGCCGATCGACATCGAGCAGCTCGGTGGTTCGGGTTTCCGGGACTTCGTGGAGGTCCGTGAATCCGCGGCCGCCGGCGGCCACCCATGGTGGACGCTGAGCCAGCTGGCCAACGAGTCGGCGCGGGAGCTCGACATCCGGCCGGCGCCGTCGGCGCGCAGCCAGCAGAGCCTCGAAGAGATCTTCGCGATGCTGCGGGCGCACATCGCCACCGGCGGGCTCGCCGCGGTGGTGACGCCGGGCACCGGTACCGCGCACCGCGTGGTCGAGCAACTCGGCGAATCCGACGTCGCCGCAACGATGTTGGAGCCCGGCGAGGTGCCCAAGTCCGGTGTCGTCGGTGTGCTCAAGGGGCCGCTGCACGACGGTCTGGTGCTGGCCGGCGTCAACCTCGTGATCATCACCGAGACCGATCTGACGGGTAACCGGGCCGGGGTCACCGAGGGCAAAAGGCTTGCCGCCAAACGGCGCAACGTCGTCGACCCGCTGGCGTTGACGGCCGGCGACCTGGTGGTGCATGACCAGCACGGCATCGGCAAGTTCGTCGAGATGACCGAGCGTGTGGTCGGCGGCGCCCGGCGCGAGTACCTGGTGCTCGAGTACGCGTCGGCCAAACGCGGCGGTGGGTCCGACCGGCTGTACGTGCCGATGGATTCGCTGGACCAGCTGTCCCGCTACGTCGGCGGCACCGAGCCCACGCTGAGCCGGCTCGGCGGCAGCGACTGGACCAACACGAAGACCAAGGCGCGCAAGGCAGTTCGCGAGATCGCCGGCGAGCTGGTGTCTCTGTACGCCAAGCGACAGTCCGCGCCGGGGCATGCCTTCGCGCCGGACACCCCGTGGCAGGCCGAGATGGAAGACGCGTTCGGCTTCACCGAGACCATGGACCAGTTGACCGCCATCACCGAGGTCAAGGCCGACATGGAGAAGCCGGTCCCGATGGACCGGGTCATCTGCGGTGACGTCGGCTACGGCAAGACCGAGATCGCGGTCCGCGCGGCGTTCAAGGCCGTGCAGGACGGCAAGCAGGTCGCGGTCTTGGTGCCGACGACGCTGCTGGCCGACCAGCACCTGCAGACCTTCACCGCGCGCATGGCGGGCTTCCCGGTGACGGTCAAGGGCCTGTCCCGGTTCACCGATCCGGCCGAATCCCGTTTGGTGGTCGAGGGTTTGAAGGACGGCTCGGTCGACGTGGTGATCGGCACGCACCGACTGCTGGCGACCGGCGTGACGTGGAAAGATCTGGGTCTGGTGATCGTCGACGAGGAACAGCGGTTCGGCGTCGAGCACAAGGAGCACATCAAGTCGATGCGCACCCACGTCGACGTGCTGACCATGAGCGCCACCCCGATCCCGCGCACGCTGGAGATGAGCCTCGCGGGTATCCGGGAGATGTCGACGATCCTGACGCCGCCCGAGGAACGCTTCCCGGTGCTGACTTACGTCGGGCCGCATGACGACAAGCAGGTCGCCGCGGCGCTGCGACGCGAGCTGCTGCGGGACGGGCAGGCGTTCTATATCCACAACCGGGTGAAGTCGATCGACAACGCGGCCGCGCGGGTGCGGGCGATGGTGCCCGAGGCGCGGGTGGTCGTGGCGCACGGGCAGATGCCCGAGGAAATGCTGGAGAAGACCGTCGAGGGCTTCTGGAACCGCGAGTACGACATCCTGGTGTGCACCACGATTGTCGAGACGGGCCTTGACATTTCGAACGCCAACACGCTGATCGTGGAGCGCGCCGACACCTTCGGCCTGTCGCAGCTGCACCAGCTGCGGGGCCGCGTGGGCCGCAGCCGCGAACGCGGCTACGCGTACTTCCTGTATCCGCCCGAGGTTCCGCTCACCGAGACCGCGCACGACCGGCTGGCGACCATCGCCCAGAACAACGATCTGGGCGCCGGTATGGCGGTGGCGATGAAGGACCTCGAGATCCGTGGTGCCGGCAACGTGCTCGGTGTCGAACAGTCCGGGCACGTCGCGGGCGTCGGCTTCGACCTGTACGTCCGGCTGGTCGGTGAGGCCGTCGAGGCCTACCGGGCCGCCGTGGACGGCAAAACCATTGCGGCCGTGGAGGAACCGAAGGAGGTGCGGGTCGACCTGCCGATCGACGCCCACCTGCCGCCGGACTACATCGGCAGCGACCGGCTGCGGCTCGAGGCCTACCGCCGGTTGGCCGCGGCGTCCGACCACGCGGCGGTGGCGTCGGTGGTCGAGGAGTTGGTGGACCGCTACGGACCACTGCCCGAACCCGCGCAGCGCCTCGTCGCGGTGGCGCGCCTGCGGCTGCTGTGCCGCGAGTACGGCGTCACCGAAGTGAGCGCGATCTCGGACTCGACCATCCGGCTGACGCCGCTGACGCTCATGGACTCGGGGCAGCTGCGCCTCAAGCGGATGTATCCCGGCGCGACGTACCGGGCCACCACGTCGACGGTGCAGATCCCGATCCCACGGGCCGGCGCCGGGGTTGGCGCACCCCGCATCCGGGACCTGGAGCTGGCCCGCGCGGTGGCGGGTTTGCTGCTGGTGCTCGACGGGAAAGCGGCAGGTGAAGTTGATATCACCGATCTGGGAGGTAGCGCGGTGGCAGAGGCGGATCGCACATGACGGTCGTCCTGGTCGATCCGCGCCGCCCCTCGCTGATGCCGATCGACGCGCTCGTGCTGCTCACCGGCGACGTGCAGTACACCGAGGAACTGCCGGTCAAGGTGCCGTGGTCGTTGCCGTCGGGCCGGCCGGCGTACGGCGACGCCGACAATCCGGCACCCGTGCTGTTGTCGTCCGATCCGGAGCATCCGCAGGTGCGGGCCCGGCTCGCGGCCGGTGAGAAGCTGATCGCAGCGGACAGTTCGCAGCCGGGCGAGCGGCTCATCGACGCCGTCACGATGATGGACAAGCTGCGCACCAACGGCCCGTGGGAGAGCGAGCAGACGCACGACTCGCTGCGCCGGTATCTGCTGGAGGAGACCTACGAGCTGTTCGACGCGGTGCGGGGCGGCAACGCCGACGACGTCCGCGAGGAACTCGGGGATGTGTTGCTGCAGGTGCTGTTTCACGCCCGCATTGCCGAAGACGCGCCCCTGCATCCGTTCGGCATCGATGACGTGGCCGACACCCTGATCCGCAAGCTCGGCAACCGCGTGCCGGCAGTGCTTGCCGGACAAGAGATCTCGCTGGAAGACCAGATTGCGCAATGGGAGGAGCGCAAAGCGCTCGAGAAGGCTGCGCGGACGTCGTGCATGGACGAGGTGCCGACGGCACTGCCGGCGCTGGCCCTGGCGCAGAAGCTGATCGAACGGGCCGGCACGGCCGGTCTGCCGTCCGATCTGCTTCCGGCCGGACTCACCTCGGTGACCCTGGCACCTGACTTCGACGCCGAGAGTGCCTTGCGCACAGTGGCTCTCGAATTCATCGATACCGTGCGGGAGGCCGAGCGCCGCATCGTCGCCGCCCGCCGCGGCGACGAAGTGGCGGTGGAGTTGGACGCGGCACCGCTGGGTGCTGTGTCAGAGGATGAGTGGCGGGAGCACTGGCCGGTTCAGGTCGACTGAGTCGCGGCCTCGTCGATCAGGTCGGCCACGGCCGCCGCCTGTGAAGCCAGCGACGCGTGGCTGGCGTCCAGTTCGATGATCTTGCGCGGGTTCATGCGCTCCGCCATGCGGCGTTCGTTGTCGGGGTGGATCATGCGGTCCTGTGTGGACACCTGATACCACGACGGCTTGACCCGCCAGGCCGGCACCGTCACCGTGTCACCGAAAGTCGATGCCAGCGGGGCCTTTTGGGTGACGGCCATGACGAGCGCGTCATCGGGCGACAGGTCCTGGCAGAAGCTCTCGTGGAACTTGTCCTGGAGGACCCAGAGGTAGCCGTCCGAATCGGGTGCGAGGTTGGCCGCCGCTGCGGGCGGCATCTCCTGGGTGATCCCGCCGGGGCTCTCCCCGGCGTCGGGTGCGAAGGCCGCGATATAGACCAGGGCCTTCACATTGGGCAGGTCTCCGGCTTCGGTGATGACGGCCCCGCCGTACGAGTGCCCGACCAGGACGACGGGACCGTCGACCTGACTGACCATCTTGCGGGTGCGCTCGGCATCGTCGGCCAGCGACGTCAGCGGGTTCTCCACCGCGCGCAGCGACGGGTAGCCACGCCGGTTCAGTTCGACGATCACGTTGGCCCAGTGGGCGGCACCGCCCCAGAATCCGTGGACCAGGACGACTGTTGGTTTTTCGGTCATGCGGTGACAGTATTTGGACGATGAGGCAAGTTCAATGACTGATCAGGCGCCAAACTTTGCCGATTCACCGCCACCTGTGTCCGATGCGTTCTCCGAGATCCTCGACACCGTGCGCCTGCGCGGTCAGCACGTCGCCCGTTATGCGCCCCGCTGCGTGCCGTTCACCATCGCGATGCCGGGGCAACGCCTCCTGCACATCGTCGAGCACGGCGACGTCCGGCTCCGGGTGCGCGGCGGCGGGCCGGCGATCACGCTGCGCGGTGGCGACCTGGTGCTCCTGGCCCGCGGTGACCGGCACCAGCTGCAGGCGGGGCCCGACGTACCGGTCCGCGAGATCGTCGACGCTGACCGCTACACCGACGAAGATGAACTCCCGCAACAGGATTCGCCGCGCTGGGTGACCGGGACGTTCGCGGTCGACGACGCCGTCGCCGATCCGCTGTTGTCGGTGCTGCCCCCGGCCATCGTGGTGCCCGGTGGCGGGGTGGATCGGGAGTGGCTGGAGGTCAGCCTGCGGCTGCTGGTGGCAGAGGTCGCGGCGCCGCGGCCCGGATCGGCGGTGATGATCTCGCGCATCCTGGACCTGCTGTTCATCCACACGTTGCGGGCCTGGTCGCGCGACACGGCCGCGCCGTCGGGCTGGCTGACTGCCGCGTTGGATCCGCTACTGGGTCAAGTGCTTTCGGCCGTTCACCAGGATTTGGCACGGCCGTGGTCGGTCGCCGAACTCGCTCAGATGGCCAACCTGTCGCGGACCGCGTTCGCCGAGCGGTTCACCCGGCTGCTGGGGTGTCCGCCCGCCGGCTACCTCATCGACCGCCGGCTCGACCGGGCGGCGCAGTTGTTGCGGACGGATACCGCGTCGGTCGCTGCGATCGCCGCGGCAGTGGGCTATTCCTCCGAAGCCGGTTTCAGCCGGGCATTCAGCCGTCGGTTCGGGGCCCCGCCGCTGCGCTGGCGGAACACCGTGGGCCGCGCGGACCGACGAGTCGGCATATTCGTCACTCCCGTTGCCACGGGAGCTTCGGCGAGCCTGACCGCAGGGTGATTTTCGAGCTGGATTTCCGCCGTCAGGTCAGTCTCGCGTGATGCGACGGCGCCGTACCGCTTGAACGCAAGAGCAATTGTCAATACCTGTGGATCGGGGTGTTTCAGGCGACCTCCGTTTCGGTGTGTTGATCGCCGTCTGACGGTG
>NZ_JBJIAO010000037.1:0-47162 GCF_045310825.1 Mycobacterium sp. SMC-21
CATTTTCGAGAGACCTCGACCTCTATCCCGGCAACGACGCGCCAACCACCTCTACACCCTCATCTGTGAAGAGCCCAATTACCACGCAAAATCCGGGCTAGACCGGCTGATCGAAGCGACCGTCGACGCGGTCCGCGTACCACGGACCGGCGGAGGTTAACCGGCCGGCGGCGGCCCCGGTGGACTTACCGGCGGCGGCCCGGGTGAAACGATCGGCGGTTGATCCGGCAAGACCTGTCCCAGCCCGGCCGGAATCGCAGTACCGGGCGGGGGCGCGGTACCAGGCAGCGGCTCACCGAGCTGATCCAGTGGCATCTGGCCGAGAAGCCCGCCTTTCAGACGGTCGTCGCTATACATCGCACGCAGGCGCCTGAGGTAGTCCAAGCCGGAGATGTCCGCATTCTCGTCGCCCGGCGCCACCCCGAACATCGTTCCCTGGCCGGGCGCTGCGGGATCGACGTTCTGCGGGAGCAGGTAGGCGTTGTTGAACGCGTTGAGGTTCGGCGGCGTGCCTGGGGGGCCGCCCGGTGGCGAGGGAATTGGGTTCTGGCCCAGCATCAAGTCGTTGCCGACGGTCGGGTCGGGCATCTCGGGTAGGCCAAGAGGGCCGGCGGCAGGAGCCCCAATTTGCGCCAATCCCGAAAGCCCACTAGGCCCTAAAGGCGCGCCGATGATCGGTATCGTCGGCCCTTGCGGCGGCGGGACCGGAATCGCCGGATCAGCGGGCGGCGCGGGAGGGTCCGCAGCGGCGGGCGCCGCGTGGGCGACCGCCGCACCGACGGCGAGCGCACCGGCCACCACAATGCTCGCGATCACGTCCTTGGCGACCGCCCCGCGATCTCGGCTACTCATGGCTGGCGTCTCCTTCGGCTCGGATACCCACGCTCCACCTCTGATGTCAGACGGTCTTGGTGACGCCGTAGTAAGCGACGATGTCGTTGGTGTCCGCGGTCGAACTCGTCAATACCGCGAATGACCGCAGGAACGACTGACCGACGCAGCCGTCGATCTTGATGTGAACATCCTTGACGGTGACCCGGGCATCCTGGGCCTTGAACTTCTTCTTGGTCACCGAAACGGTGGTCACCTCGCCCGGCTTGGGCTGGACTTCAAACGTACCGCTGATCGGGAGCGAGGCGCCGGTAGGTACGAGACCCGCGAGCGTCGACCCCGACGTGCCAATGCCGATCTGGCCAGCCAGCCTGACCCTGTCCAGTTCGATGCCGCAGCCGATCTGATAGCCGACCTCCAGCTTTCCGCCGTCCAACGTGGTGTCACCCGAGCCCGTGATCGACCCGGTAAACGTGGCGCCCACGAGGTATTCGCGCGACGACAGCGCGGTAGTCAGCGGCGCCACCGGCAGCTGGGTCTCGTTCAGCGCAGCCACCGTCAACTGCCAGCCGTCCGGGGTCGTGACGATTCCCGGCTGCTCCGACGGGACGGCGCCGGTGTCCGGCGGGGGACCGGCGTTTGCGACGGGTACCGGCGGCGGGTTGGGATCCGGCTCCGCCGCGGCGAGCGGAGCTGTCCCGGTCGAGACCAGCATGCAAACAGCGGCCAGAGTGGCTAAACGATAAAACATTGTGCGGGGGCGCCTCTCGTCGTCGTAATCCAAAGCAACTGTTCCGCCGAATGATCGATGGACCAGGTATCTAAACGGTGAACGGATGAACAACACTTGCCACCCGAAACTATCGAGTGCGCGTCTCTCAAGCTGGTAAGCCATTTCTGAAATGGATTCGCCGGATAACGGCACACGTGAACCATTGGCGCGGCTTGATCGCGCCGCGGCCAGCCGGCGACGCACCGTGACCCGCGGGACCGCTTCGGTCACTGCGCGATTGATCACGTCGGCGGACAGTTCAGGGCGTGACCACGGTGACGGATACGCCGGTGTCGGCGGGAGGCGAACCGGCGCCTCGATCCCTGAACCCACGAGGTCTCGCTGCATGAGCGGCTTTCGCGGCGGCACCAAATCGACGCCGGCACAGCCGCGCTTGCGAAACCGCATCACACGGCCTTGGTGACACCGAGATAGGTGATGACGTCCTCGGTGTTCTCGGTCGAGCTGGTCAACGTCGCGTACGACCGGATGAACGACTGACCGGCACATTGGTCGACGCCAATGCGGAAACCGGTGATCGTGACCCGCGTTTCTTTCCCCTCGAACTCTTTCTCGTCGACCGCAACCGTGGACACGGTGCCGGGACGGAGGTCTATTCTTCCCCGGTATGTGAGGTTCGGAGCGAAGGACGGATCGTTGCCAGCAAACGGTATGCGGATCGAAGGGGTAATACCGGCCCCGACAAGAGTTTCGATAGCATTTTGCGTAATGCCGCAGCCGATCTGATAGCCTGCCTCCAGTTTTCCGCCGTTCAGCTTTGTTTTACCCGAGCCCGTGATCGCCCCGGCGAACGTGCCGCCCACGAGGTATTCGCGCGACGCCAGCGAGGTAGTCAGCGGCGCCACCGGCAGCTGGGTCTCGGCCACCGCGGACACCGTCAAATGCCAACCGTCCGGGGTATCCAAGACCCCCGGTGCCGCGGGCGGGACGGCGCCGTTGTTCGGCGGGGGTGGAGGTGCGGCGTTTCCCGCCGGCTCCACCGCGGGATCCGGGGGCGGTTCGGCCGACGCGAGTGGCGCAACCCCAACCGGGATCAGCATGCAGACGGCGGTCAAGGTGGCAAAACGATTCGGCATGGTCGCGGTGACGCCTCTCGTGGTCCGAATTCAAGGGAACTGTCGCGTCGTATGATTGAGTGGCCGAGTGTCCAAACGGTAAACGGACCGAAAACAGTTCATGCCACATACCCATCGAGAGCGCCTCTGGCTGTCCACAGCATCGAATGGACGCCGCACGGGCACCCAGCGTTGAGCGGCGGTTCATCATTTGGTGAGCTGTAGACTCGACCATTCGATATATACAACCATGCCTTGAACCTGATCATGAGAGCTCTCTGTCGATCACCGCGGCCTCGTATTCGCCTGACTCTGCTGTGGTCTCGCACGGAGAGCCGCTCAATGGCGGTGAGGGCAAGATCAGCTGGTCCGGTGGCGCGGCATCGCCCGCGATCAGGCCGACACGGCAGGAGGAATTGTTGAGGTCATCACATGTTTGCGAGCGCGGGTTGGCCGCGTCTCTCATCGCGTTTGGCATCGGGCTAGCGGTCGTCCCAACCGCATCCGCCGACCCCAACGACGCAGAACAGACGGACACGCCGGCTCCGGGTATGGTAACGGTCCCCGCGCCGACCTCGGACAACGTCAATCCCGCGGCGGCGGTGGCCTGCAAGCAGTTCGCCACAACGCTGAATTTCGCCGCGACCAATTACTCGGGTTTCGCCGACGCCACCGAAGGTACGGACCTTCCCGACTACAGAGATCCGACTGTCAGGAACAGTAACGTGACCGCTCGGACCGCGCTGCGGGAAGCGGCGGCCGCGGCCATGACCGCGGCGGCGACACCGGGTCTGCAGCCCGAGATCGCCGCGCCGATGCGGGCATGGTCAGTGGACGCGACGAAGCTCCTGTTGATCATGGGACTCCGCCGCGGCGGTGACACCCTTGACAATGTGGCCACCGAGCTCAACAACGACGCCTACAACGCCCAAACGGCATGTGCCGCCGCAGGAACGCACGCCTGAGGTTAGCCCCGTCGTCGTCAGAGGAGCTTGAACAAGAACGACTGCGTCCGTTCATGTTTGGGGTGAAGAGCACCTCGCCGAGGCTGCCTCTTCGAGAAGCATAGAGCGTCGGCTTCGACCCATCAGGGCGTGGATGAAAGTTGCCAGCAGCTCGCGCAGCACATCGGGGCGGCAGGCGGTGAGTCGATCAGCCAGCACAGCCGGCCTGTCAATATTGTGGCCAGTGGTCATCGCGTCGATTCCTTTGCTCGAGTGACTTTGGTCGGTCCCTCGACGAATCACGCGATCGCTCCGGCGACCATGCGCCCCGCACCCTCGCCCGAGTTGGCCCGCCGGCCCGCAACCGCATCCCGGCGATCAATCATCCGGGCCGGCGCAGATTCGTGAGACCGATTGGAGACCCCGCTGTCGAGGCCCGAGGGACTTACCCTGTTGGAAGAGTCAGTCGTTCGGCGCGCCGAGGTTTTCGACGTCGCTCTCTGTAATACGCAGTACCCGGCCCGAGGCGATATCGAAGAAGAGCCCCAATGTATCCAATCGCTGCTCTTCCAGAGCGGGACCCACCACGGGATGGACTTTCAAGTTCTGAATTTGCCAAGCGACGTTGACCATTGCCAACTGATCGCAGGCGTCATACCCCTGCCTGGCCGCCGCCCGGCCGACGGGGTGACCGGCGCGGAACGCGTCGAGGCTTGGCAGCGCCTGTTCGATCCATGCCGCGACAGCGGGGGGAATGCCGTCACGATGGCCAGCCTCGGAGAGCAATGCCGTCATCGCTCCGCATCTGGAGTGGCCGCAGATGATCATGGTGTTGACGTTCAACTCGATGATTCCGTACGCCAATGCGGCTTCCATCGACATGTCAGCGGCGTTCGGCTGAACGAGGTTGCCGAGGTTGCGCACGGTGAAAAGGTCACCGGGCCCGCTGGCGGTGATGACATTGGGCACCAAGCGAGCGTCTGCGCAGGTCAGGAACAGAGCGCGCGGTCGCTGCCCGCCGCGCAGCTCGTTGAAATGTTCGCGAAGCAGCGGGGCGTGTCGGCGATGGTAACGCGCGACGCCGTCCAACACCGGGGTGAGCATCGAACCGGTGTCCCCTGGGTGGTGGCCGTGAGAGCGCCAGGGCGATAGGCCGCGGGCTATCGCGCTGTGCGACCGGCGAATCGGCGGCCCTACGGTGGCCGCTGCCATCGCGCTCTCGCCGATTTCGTCGATGCAAACCGAGCCGCCAGCTAGGCGGTGCCGCATACGAGCCCACTCCTCGATGGCCTCGTATGCGGCGTGATCAAGGAAGTCGACTGTGATCTCCACGGTGACCCGGCTGCCACGCGGAATTGAGGCCAGCACGCGCGATAGCCGCGGCAAGGAAAGGAAACTGAGGGCTCCTTCGAGTGTGAGACGCCATTCGTGATGCTCCTCGTCGATCGGTTCGGCATGTACTGAGGCGCGCACCACCCGCCACAACACCACGACGAGGGTGACGGCGACGCCGATGGCGACGCCTTCCAGCAGGTTCAGGAACAGAACTCCGGTGACTGTGATCGCATAAACAGCCAGGTCGCCGGTACGCCAGGCCAGCCGGATGTGTGCCAACTTGACCAACTGGATACCGATCACGATCAGCAACCCGGCCAGGGCGGCCTTCGGAATTTGTTGCACCAGACCGGCCAGCAACACGGAAAACAGCAGCACCCACACGCCGTGCAAAATCGACGAAGCCTGCGTGCGTGCACCGGCCGCCACGTTGGTTGCGCTGCGGACGATCACGCCGGTTACCGGCAGCCCGCCGAGCATCCCCGACACCATATTGGCCGCGCCCTGACCGATGAGCTCGCGGTTCAGATCGGCTTTCGGGCCGTTGTGCATCTTGTCGACCGCAACTGCCGAAAGTAAGCTTTCCACGCTGGCGATCAACGCGATGGTCAACACAGCCAGTACAAACGGCACCCAGGTGCCGTGCGGCAGAGTCGGCAAGCCGATCGCGTCGAGGATCGAACCGTTGAGTTCGATTCTGTCGGCGTTCAGCGGCGGCACGAACGATATCGCCGTCGCGGCGACGATTGCGACTAGCGGCCCGGGAAGTATTTGTAGCCGAGCCGGGCTTCGTTTCCAGCTCAGCATGATCGCGACGACAATGAGCCCTACAACGATGTCGCTTAGCCCGGATTTTTCGTGGAATGTTGACTGTGGGGGTGTGTAGATAAGCGAAAGTGCCTGTCCTGCAAGGAATAATTGGACTTCTCTACGGTTCAAAAACCCTGACGGGAAGGCACTTCGCAGGTGAAGAATATCGCGGCGGCATCGCCGGTGAAAGTTTCCGCCGACGGCCATGGCGTTGTGTCGCATGCCGGGATGGGCATGCTGCGTGAGCTTGCCGACCGGACCGGCTTATCGGCGCAGGTCACGGCCGCGTTGGCCGACACCTACCGCGGCCCGTGGGTGTATGCGCCTGGGGAGGTGTTCGCTGATCTGGCGGCCGCGGTCGCCGACGGCGCGGACTGCATCGACGCGGTCGGTCAGCTGTGCGGTGACCGGGAGCACGTCCTGGGGGCCAAGGCCTCAACGACCACCATGTGGCGGCTGATCGATGAGCGGATCGATGCCGCGCATCTACCCGGGGTGCGCGCAGCCCGAGCCGCGGCGCGGGCAGCGGCCTGGGCTGTCGGAGCCGCCCCCACCACCGGCGGCTGGCTGCATATCGACATCGATGCCACGCTGGTGATCGATCACTCCGACAACAAGGCCGGGGCTGCGCCGACCTGGAAGAAAACGTTCGGGCTGCACCCGCTGCTGGCGTTTCTGGACCGCCCCGACATCGCCGGCGGCGAAGCCCTGGCCGGGTTGCTGCGCAACGGTAACGCCGGCTCCAACACCGCCTCCGACCACATCATCGTCCTGCACCAGGCTTTGGCATCGCTGCCAGCGGCGTGGCGGCCCAACCCCGACGATCCCGACAACCCCGAGGCCCCGAAGGTGTTGGTGCGCTGCGATACCGCCGGATCCACCCACAAATTCGCCGCAGCGTGCCGGGCCGCCGGGGCCGGGTTCTCCTTCGGGTACCCCGTCGATACCCGCGTCCAGGACGCCGTGGACACCCTCAACCTCGGCGATTGCTGGTATCCAGCGATCGACACCGACGGCGGGATCCGCGACGGCGCGTGGGTCGCTGAAGCCACCGACCTGGTCAACCTGGCCTCCTGGCCCGAAGGGACCCGGCTGATCCTGCGTAAAGAACGCCCCCACCCCGGCGCGCAGTTGCGGTTCACCGACGCCGACGGCATGCGGGTCACCGCGTTCATCACCGACACACCACCGGGTGTCGTACCCGGTCAGGTCGCCGGTCTGGAACTACGGCACCGCCAGCACGCCCGCGTCGAGGACCGTATCCGCGAACTCAAAGCCACCGGGCTGCGTAACCTGCCCTGCCACTCCTTCTGGGCCAATGCTGCCTGGCTCGAAATCGTCCTGGCCGCCGCTGACCTGGTCACCTGGACCCGCCTCATCGGGTTCGCCAGCGATCGCGCTCTGGCCCGCGTCGAGATCACCACGTTCCGCTACCGGGTCCTGCACGTGGCCGCCCGTATCACCCGCGGCGCCCGCCAACTGCGGCTACGCATCGATGCCACCTGGCGCTGGGCGGCGGCGATCGCCGCCGCCTGGCACCGCGTCCGCACCGCCTTCGGATAACACCCCACCCCATCGGACCCATCAACGATGAAGGACCCACAGGCCCCAGGAAAGCCCGCCCCACCCGGCGACACGGGACAGCACCTCTACGCCACCACACGAAAACCACTACCCAACAACACAACTCGGCATCACACCGAACCCACACCAATTACCACGCAAAATCCGGGCTAGGGCGTGTCCGATAAATGGGGCAGCCAGAGTGTGACCGCTCGTAGGACTGCCGCGGCACGGTAGACGATGGCCAGCTTGTCGTAGCGGGTGGCCAGTGCGCGCCATTGCTTGACGTCGTTGAAGTTGCGTTCAACCACGTTGCGGCCCTTGTAATCCTCGGCATCGAAGGCCGGTGGCCGACCGCCGGCCGAGCCCCGGCGTTTGCGGTTGGCGATCTGATCGGACGGTTCCGGGATCACTGCACCGATGCCGCGTCGCCGCAACAGCGCGCGGGTGGCGCGACTCGAATAGGCCTTATCTGCGCGGACGCGATCGGGGCGGGTGCGGGGCCGTCCGCCGCCGGGGCGGTCAACTTTCAGGTGGGCGAGCAAATGCTCGAACACCGGGCCGTCGTGGGATTGGCCTGCGCCCACGAGCACCACCAAGGGCCGTCCTCGGCCGTCGACGAGATGGTGGATCTTGCTGGTCAACCCGCCGCGGGAGCGGCCAATGCCGTGGTCAGGCGGCTCGATCGCCAGATTCGTGTAATTCGACCCAGCCCCCTGTGTCACGGGTGAGGTTCGTGGCGTGCTGGTGTGCTCGGGCGATCGTGGAATCAACTGCCACCGCCCAATCGATCATCCCGGCCTCATCAGCGGCTGCCAGCAACCGGGCCAACACCACATCCCACGTACCGTCAGCGCTCATCCGACGATGCCACGTCCAGATGCTCTGCCACGGACCGAACACCTCCGGCACGTCACGCCAGGCAATGCCACATCGGTATCGGTAGATGATGCCCTCAACCATCGACCGAGCATCCTGAAAAGGCCTGCCCCGCTTACCCGTCCGGACCGGAAGCAAATCTTCGATCAACGACCACTGGGCATCGGAAAGCAACTGGAACCGCGACACCCTACGAGTCTCAGGTACCACGCCTGAAATTTTTGTCAGACACGCCCTAGTCACCTTCGATGAACTGCCGCATCACCCCGACGCCCCTGGATCGGGCGATCGAGCCCTCCTCGGGCTCGACCTCCCCAAGCGCGATTTTCAGTAGTGCCGACTTGCCCGCACCGTTGGCGCCGATCAGTGCGACACGTTCCCCTTCGCCGACCCACAACGAGACATTGTTGAGAAGCGGACGGCCAGGTAGGCCGTAGCTGATCCTTGACAGATCGAGATGAGCCACACACCAACCCTATGAGCCATCGCAAAAGGTTTTTCGCGGCGCTGAGCGCGTCGACGTTCATTGTTGGACTTCCAGCCGACCTGAAAGTCCTTCGCCCCGATCATGTTTGGGAAGATCGGTAACACGACGCCAATTCGACTGCACCGGTTCACTTTTCATCGCAAGCCCCTAAGCGTGCCGCGACGTCACTCCCCCGTCGACGACGATCTGCGTCCCGGTGATGAACGACGCCTTCGGCGACAAGAGGAACGCGACGGCCGCGCCGATCTCCTCGGGCTGCCCCAGCCGGCCCAGCGGCGCCGCCGACAGGAACGCGTTCTTCACCTCAGGAACAGCCAACGCGTCGGCGAGCATCGGGGTTTCGATGAAGCCCGGGCACACCGCGTTGACGCGAATTCCCAACGGCCCCAACTGACCTGCCATCGACCGGGTCAGCCCGAGCAGCCCGGCCTTCGACGCGCAGTACGCCGGGATGAACGGATTGCCAACCAGCCCTTCGATACTCGAAATCCCCACAATCGTCGGCGCGGCGCCACCGGCAATGGCCTTCTCGAAATGTGGCAGCAGCAGTTGGGACAGCAGCGCTTGCGCACGCAGGTTCACGTCGACGACGGCATCCCACGATTCAACAGTGAACATCCCGACCGGCTCTGGCAGCACCCGGCCCGCGGCATGCACCAGCCCGTCGATGCCGTCCATCGCCGCGGCGGCCTGCTCGACGGCGGCGGCCATCGAGTCGGTGTCACTCACGTCGACGACGACGCCGTGCGCCCCGAGTGACTCCGCGACAGCGACCACTTCCGGCGAGATGTCGAACAGCGACACCGCGCGACCGTCGGCGATCAACGCCTTGGCCGACGCCAGGCCGATACCGGATGCACCACCGGTCACCACCACACCGCTCATGTCACACCTTTCAATACGCTCCGCTACGTAGCGGAATACCGAACGGCTCGGACACTACGCGATACCGGCCCGCCCCAGCGTTTCAACGCCGGAATTCATAGCCACTCATGGTTGGCTCGAAGGGTCATGACGAAACGTACTGCGCTGCTGCTGACCTGCACGCTGCTCCTCGGCTCCACGGGATGCTCGATCTTCGGCGGCCC
Source organism: Mycobacterium sp. SMC-21 (assembly GCF_045310825.1). Lineage (NCBI taxonomy): Bacteria > Bacillati > Actinomycetota > Actinomycetes > Mycobacteriales > Mycobacteriaceae > Mycobacterium > Mycobacterium sp. SMC-21. The sequence goes on from NZ_JBJIAO010000037.1 coordinate 9,786, forward strand.
GGAACCCGAGGATGCCTTCAACGCGTTTGCTGATGCGTTGCACCGCAAGGACTCCGGCGCCGCCGCCAAAGACACCACCGATGCCGGCGCGTCGGAGCCGGCCATCAAGTCCATGTTCGACGGCATGGGCAAAAACGCCACGCTCGACGTCAAGGCCACGCCCGGCGACGGCGACAACAAGTCGACCGCCAAGCTCGCCTACACCTGGTCGTTCGGACCCGGACGCGAATTCAGTTACGACACAACAGCAATCGCCACCAAGGTCGGCGACGACTGGAAAATCCGCTGGGCCCCGGCGCTTTTGCATGCCAAGCTCCGGCAGGGCGGGACGTTCCAGTTCAGCGAAGACAAAGCGCTGCTGACGCCTGTCGTCGACCGCAACGGCCAACCCCTGCTGAACTGGCAGACCGTCGGCGTCATCACCCTCAGCCGCGACCACCTCGACTCCGCCGCGGCACTGGCCCCGGTGGTTGCCCGGTTCGACGAGACGATCACCGGCGACTCGATCACCAATGAGTTCAACGGAAATCAGGACGACCGTGTCACCGTCGTCAAGCTCCGGGAGACGGACCTCGCCCAGGTCGCCGACGAGCTCACCCAGATTCCCGGCGTCACCGTCACCAAGCAGGGCGCACTGCTGACCGTCGACCCGAACCTGCACTCGCCGGCCATCAGCGGACTGCCCGAGGTCTGGCAGAAGGCCATCGACGCGACCGCCGGCTGGTCCGTGGATCTGGTCGACGAGCAAGGGCAGCCTACCGACGAGCTCGCGAACAACGCCCCGGCGGACACCAAACCCGTCCGCACCACCCTGGACCCGCGCCTGCAGCTCCTCGCGCAGCACGCGGTGGCCACCGATCCCCACCCGACCGTGCTCGTCGCCATCGCCCCCAGCACCGGCGCCATCCTCGCGGCAGCCCAGAACGACGCGGCCAACGCGCAGGGACCCATCGCCTTCACCGGCCTCTACCCGCCAGGGTCGACGTTCAAGACCGTCACCACCGCGGCCGCCCTCGAGAAGGGGCTCGCCAAGGCCGACTCCCCCGAGCCCTGCCCCGGCACGGTGACGATCGAGAACCGCACCATCCCCAACGAGGACAAGTTCGACCTCGGCACCGTCCCGCTCGAGCAGGCCTTCGCGCATTCCTGCAACACCACCATGGGCGCGCTCGCCGACAAGCTGCCCGCCGACGCGCTGCCCAACACCGCCAAGAACCTCGGCATCGGCGTCGACTTCGTCATCCCCGGCATCACGACCGTGACGGGCAAGGTGCCCAACGCCGACACCCCGGCGCAGCGCGTCGAGAACGGCATCGGCCAGGGCACCGTCACCGTCAGCCCGTTTGGATTGGCGGTCGCCGAGGCAAGCCTCGCGCACGGGTCGACCATCACGCCCACGCTGCTGCCCGGCCAGCAGACCACCGCCAGCGCCCCGTCGACCCCGATCGACCAGCCGACGGCCGACGCCCTGCGCGCCATGATGCGGCTGACCGTCACCGACGGCACCGCGTCCGCACTCAAGGACATCGACGGCCTCGGCGGGAAGACCGGGACCGCGGAATTCGGCGACAACACCCACTCGCACGGCTGGTTCGCGGGCATCGTCGGCGACCTCGCGTTCGCGACGCTGGTGGTCGGCGGAGATTCGTCGGCGCCCGCGGTCGCCGTCAGCGGGGACTTCCTGCGTGCCGCGCTGGCCGGGTAACGGCGTGCCAATTTCGCCAACGGGCCCCGCACTTGGGATTCTTGGCTGATGCGGGTTGACGGACGCGAGGTCGCGGTCTCGGGCAGCCTGCTGCAACCGATCACCCGCCGGACCAACGACATCCTGCGACTGGTGGCCGCGACGGCGTTCCTGATCACCGTCGTCACCAGCTCGCTGATCACCCGCAACGACTGGGTCCGGCTGGAACGGTCGGTGTCCCGGATCGTCGGCGTGCTCACACCGACGCAGTCGAATCTGGTCTACATCGCGTACGCCATCGCGATCCTGGCGCTGCCCTTCGTGATCCTGCTGAGCCTGCTGGTCACGCGGCAGTGGAAGCTGCTCGGTCCGTACGCCGCAGCCGGGCTGCTGGCGGTGCTGGTTCTGTCCATCAACTCCAAAGGCATCGCGGCACCGAAGTGGCATTTCGACCTTTCCGACCGCCTCAACACCGTCTTCTCCCAGTTCCTCGACGACCCACGCTGGATTGCGCTGCTGGCCGCGGTGCTGACGGTGTCGGGCCCGTGGCAGCCCGCCCGGCTGCGCCGCTGGTGGTGGACGCTGCTGCTGGCGTTCGTGCCGATCCACCTCGTGGTCAGCGCCATCGTGCCGGCGCGGTCGCTGCTCGGCCTGGCCGTGGGGTGGTTCGTCGGCGCGCTGGTGGTGCTGGTCAGCGGCACCCCGGCGCTGGAGGTTCCGCTGGCGGGCGGGGTCCAGGCGCTGGCCCGCCGCCAGTTCGAGGTGTCGGCGCTGACGGTCATCCGGCCGGCCGGCACCGGGCCCCTGGTGCTCAGCGCCGACTCGGCCGACGGCACGCGCGCCGTCGTCGAACTGTACGGACCGAACCAGCGCGTGGGCGGCGCGATGAGCCAGCTCTGGCGCAAGATCACCCTGCGCAACGACGAGACCGCTCCCCTGCAGACCTCGATGCGCCGCGCCGTCGAGCACCGCGCGCTCATGACCATCGCGGTCGGCGACCTCGACCTGGCCAACACCCGGACCATCGCGCTCGCGGCCCTCGACCGCGGCTGGACGATGTTCGCGCACACCCCGGCAAGCGGCGTGCCGCTGACCAACGAGACGCCCGTCGCCGACGTGTGGCACGCGCTGGGCGCGCTGCACCACCATCAGATCTCGCACGGCGACCTGCGCGCGGCGGAACTCACGGTCGACGGCCGCACGGTCCTGTTCGGCGGTTTGGGCAACTCCGAGTACGGCGCGTCCGACGTGCAGCTGCAATCGGACGTGGCACAGCTGCTGGTGACGACGACCGCCATGTACGGCGCCGAGGAGGCCGTCGCCGCCGCCATCGAGCAGTTCGGCGAGGACACCGTGCTGACCGCGTCGCGCCGGCTGACGAAGTCGGCGATGCCGCTGCGGCTGCGGGAGTCGATACCCGATTCCCGCGCCGTGATCACCGCGGCCCGCGACGAGGTGAAGCACCAGACCGGCGCCGACCGCATCCAGACCGAGACCATCACCCGCTTCACCCGCAACCAGGTCATCCAGCTGGTCCTGCTCATCGCGCTGGTGTACGTCGCCTACCCGTTCATCAGCACGGTGCCGACGTTCTTCTCCGAACTGCGGTCCGCCAACTGGTGGTGGGCACTGCTCGGCCTCGGGGTGTCGGCGCTGACGTATGTCGGTGCGGCGGCGGCGCTGTGGGCCAGCGCCTCGGAGTCGGTGAGTTTCAAGAACCTGACCATCATGCAGGTGGCCAACACCTTCGCCGCGACGACGACGCCCGCCGGCGTCGGCGGCCTGGCGCTCAGCACGAGGTTCCTGCAGAAGGCCGGGCTCGGCGCCTTGCGTGCGACGGCCGCCGTCGCGCTGCAGCAGTCGGTTCAGGTGCTCACGCACGTGGCGCTGCTGATCTTCTTCAGCGCCGCCGCCGGCGCATCGGCCGATCTGTCGCACTTCGTCCCGTCCTCGACGGTCCTGTATCTGATCGCCGGTGCGGCCCTGGGTGTGGTCGGCACGTTCATGTTGGTGCCCCGGGCCCGGCATTGGCTCGGCACCTCGGTGCGGCCGCGGCTGACCGAGGTGTGGGCCGACCTGGTCAACCTCGCCCGCGAGCCGCGCCGCCTCGGGCTGATCGTCTTGGGCTGTGCCGCAACGACTTTGGGTGCCGCGCTGGCACTGTGGGCGAGCGTCGAGGCCTTCGGCGGGTCGACGTCGTTCGTGACGGTGTGCGTCGTCACGATGATCGGTGGGACGCTCGCGTCAGCCGCCCCGACCCCCGGCGGCGTCGGCGCCGTGGAGGCCGCGTTGATCGGTGGTCTGGCCGCGTTCGGCCTCCCCGCCGCCGTCGCGGTGCCGTCGGTACTGCTCTACCGGGTGCTGACGTGCTGGCTGCCGGTGTTCATCGGCTGGCCCGTCATGCGGTGGCTGACGGAGAAGGACATGATCTAGGCCCTTGCGGCGTGTCGCGATCGGCGTGTCGGGCGGCCTTGTGACACATGCGATCTGGAGGCGTCAACTTTCCCTGACTGGGCCAGGGAAAGTTGACGCTTCCCAGCGAAAGGTGCCGAGGCCGAAACCGGCTAGTGGCCCCGGCACCGCCGTCACATCTTGGCGAGCATGCCGTTCATCGTGGCGATCTCGGCCTGCTGTGCCGTGACGATCGACTGAGCCATGGCCTTGGCGTCGGCGTTGGTGCCGTTCTTCAGCTCGTCGTTGGCCATGGTGATGGCGCCCTGGTGATGCTCGACCATCATCTGCAGCCACATCTTGTCGAACGCCGCGCCGGACAGGCCCGTCAGTTCGGTCATCTGCTGCGGGGTCATCAGGCCCGGCATCGAGTGGCTCATCGTGGCCGACGGCGCGGGCTTGCCAAAGCCGGCCAGCAGCGTCGTCATCTGCTGCATCTCGGGGGCCTGGGCCTTCTCGATGGCCGCGGCGAGATCCTTGACCTGCTGGTTCTGCGAGCGGGTCGGCACCAGCTTGGCCATCTCGACGGCTTGGGCGTGGTGCGGGTACATCATCTGCAGGAACATGACGTCGGCGTCGTTGAAGTTGGCGGCCGGCGCAGCGCTGGTACTGGAACCCGACATCCCCGGCATCGAGTGCCCGGGCATGTCGTGGCCCGACATCGGCATGGACGAGGTGGTGGCGGACACCGTCGAGGCCTGCTCGTTCGGCGGGCTACAGGCCGCGAGTGCGATGGCAGCAGCGGTTCCGGCGATGGCGATAGATGCGATTCTGAACATGGTTGAACTCCTTGAAGATTGGAAGGGTTGACGCGGGGCGCGGCCCATCAGATTCGAAGGAGCGACAGTTCCGCGAGAGTCAGCACCGTCCACGGCGGGGCTCTTTGCCTGCGCCGCAACGCCTGTCGAATGCGCGCCTGCACGTTCTGCTCGGGCGCGACGCCGAGCCAGTACAGCAAAGCCAGACCCAGGATGGTCAGCAGCTCGGTCATGACGAAGACACAGGCGTGAAACCCGTTGTGTCCGTTGCAGTCGCAGGCATCCGACAAGGACGTTTGCACCACCGGGGCGCTCGCGTGCTGATGGACGGCCGCCTGCGGATGATGCGACGGAGCGTGCGCGGACGTGACGACCAGCGAATGCATGCCGATGATGCCGGCGATCAAAACCAAGAGACCGACAACCCACCAGCCGACGTGGCGGCGCGTGCTGCGATGCGTCACGTCGGCCTCCGGTTCGGGTATCGGTACGAAAAACATAGTACCCGAGGGGGGTATATCAACGGGAATAAATTGCGTGGCCATGGGCCACCGGACAGCGATCACGTGTCCCCGGAGCCGGTGGGCCACGTCACATCGTCATTCCCCCAGTGGCGACTTTCATAATTGTCTGACTCGTCGGTTATTTAGATTCGCTATTAGTGTCGACATATGGGTCGGGAAGCCTTGAGTCACAGCATTATTGGGGCGGCGGAATCGCTGAACCAATACGTTCAGCCGGACGGCAGGATCGTCATACCTGACGGCATCACGCTGACGTCGTTCCTGGAACGCAACCGCGCGGCGATGGGCGACAGCCCGTCGTACCGGTTCATCGACTACGCGCACAATCCCGACGGCGAGATCGTCGAACTCAGCTGGAACGGCCTGTGGGCTCAGGTCAACGCCGTCGCGGCCCGGCTCCAGCAGGTCACCGCGCCCCGCGACCGGGTGGCGATCCTCGCGCCGCAGGGCGTCGACTACGTCGCGGCGTTCTTCGCGGCCGTGCACGCCGGAAACATCGCCGTCCCGCTGTTCGCGCCGGCGCTCTCCGGGCACGCCGAGCGCCTCGCCGCGGTGCTGGCCGACGCCAAGCCATCGGTGGTGCTGACCACCACCGCGGCCGCCGAAGCGGTCCGCACGTTCATCAAGACGCTGCCCGCCGCGCAGCGCCCGCGGGTGATCGCTGTCGACGCGGTGCCGGACACCCTCGCCGAGATGTACCTCGCCCCGGACTCCCGCACCGACGATGTTGCGTACCTGCAGTACACCTCGGGCTCGACGCGCACCCCCGCCGGCGTGGAGATCACGCATCGGAACGTGTGCACCAACGTCATTCAGATGATCCTGGCCGGCGGCCTGGACACCGACATCCGCAGCGTCAGCTGGCTGCCGCTGTATCACGACATGGGCCTGATCATGATCATGTTCCCCGCGCTGTGCGGCGGCCAGATCAGCCTGATGGACCCCATGGCGTTCGTCCGCCGGCCCTACCGGTGGATCCGGCGCCTCGCCGACGAGGCCGCCCACGGCCGGACTTTCGCGGCCGCACCCAATTTCGCCTTCGAACTGTGCGCGCAGCGCGGCCTCCCGCCGGCCGGCGAGGCGCTCGACCTCAGCAATGTGGTCACGCTGCTCAACGGCTCGGAGCCGGTGACGCTGCCGTCCATCGAGCAGTTCATGGAAGCGTTCACGCCGTACGGGCTGCCCGAGACGGTGGTCAAGCCCTCGTACGGCATGGCCGAGGCCACGCTGTCGGTCGCCAGCATCGGCGCGGACGAAAAGCCGTGCGCCACATATCTGGACCGTGCCGAGCTCGCGGCGGGCCGGGCCGTCGTCGTGGGCCGGCACGCCGACGGTGCGGTGCCCCACGTCTCGTGCGGGCAGGCCATCCCCGACCAGTGGGTGGCGATCGTGACGCCCGACGGCGACGAGGCCGCCGACGGCGTCGTCGGCGAAATCTGGTTGCACGGCAACAACATCGGCCGGGGTTACTTCGGCCGGCCCGAGGAGTCTGAGCGGGTGTTCGGCAACAAGCTGCAGACCCGTCAGACCGTCAGCCACGCCGACGGCGCCGAGGACAACGCATTGTGGTTGGCCACAGGCGATCTGGGCGTTTACGTCGGCGGCGAACTGTTCGTCACCGGCCGCATCAAGGATCTCGTCATCGTCGACGGGCGCAACCACTACCCGCAGGACATCGAGGCCACGGTCAGCCGCGCCTCCTCGGCCGTGCGCTCCGGCTACGTGACAGCCTTTGCTGTTCCTGGTGATTCGGGTGAACAACTGGTCGTGATCGCCGAGCGCGCGGTGGGTGCCGGGCGGGCCGAATTGGAGCCGGTGGCCGAGGCGGTGCGGGCCGCCGTGGCGCGCCATCACCAGGTGCGCGTCGCCGAGGTGCGACTCGTTGCGGCCGGCCGTATCCCGCGTACGACGTCGGGAAAGCTGGCCCGCAGCGCCGCGCGCGCGGAGTTTCTCGCCGGTCAATTCGACTAGCGAGCGGCGCGCCGGGCACTGTTGCGGCACTTCCGATTTGGGGCCACGGCAGCCCACTGGGACACGAGTCATCAGAGTTAACAGAACGTTATTTGTCGATCGCGCCAATTTGCGGCGCCGTGGTCGCCGCTCGTGTTGGATGACGGGGTAGCCCTCGAGTAGGGCCCATTCCGCCGATGGGAGCACCGAGATGACGGAGCAGCGCCCCGACATCGTCATCCTCATGACCGACGAAGAACGCGCCATCCCGCCGTACGAAACCGACGATGTCCTGGACTGGCGTCACCGGACCCTCACGGGCCGGCGGTGGTTCGACGAGAACGGCGTGCGTTTCACGCGGCACTACACCGGTTCCCTGGCGTGTGCGCCCAGCCGGCCGACGCTCTTCACGGGCCAGTACCCCGACCTGCACGGCGTAACGCAGACCGACGGTCTCGGTAAGCGGTACGACGATTCGCGGCTGCGGTGGCTGCGCCAGGGCGAGGTACCGACGCTGGGCAACTGGCTGCGCGCTGCCGGGTACGACACGCATTACGACGGCAAGTGGCACATCTCGCACGCCGACCTCGAGGACCCCAAGACCGGCAAGCCGCTCGCCACCAACGATGCCGACGGTGTCGTCGATCCCGTGGCGGTGCAGGCCTACCTCGACGCCGACCCGCTGGGGCCCTACGGCTTCTCCGGCTGGGTGGGACCGGAGCCGCACGGAGCGGCCATGTCCAACAGCGGTTTTCGGCGGGACCCGTTGGTGGCCGAGCGCGTCGTCGCCTGGCTCGACGACCGTTACGCGCGGCGGCGCGCCGGCGACCCGGAGGCGCTGCGGCCGTTCCTGCTGGTGGCCAGCTTCGTCAATCCCCATGACATCGTGCTGTTCCCGGCCTGGGTCCGCCGCAGCCCGCTGCTCGACTATCCCGTTCTCGAGCCGCCGCACGTTCCCGCGGCGCCGACCGCAACGGAAGATCTGACCGACAAGCCGGCCGCGCAGGCCGCCTTCCGTGAGGCCTACTACTCCGGCTACGGCCCGGCCGCGGTCATCGAACGCACCTACCGCCGCAACGCGCAGCAGTACCGCGACCTCTACTACCGCCTGCACGCCGAAGTCGACGGCCCGCTGGACCGGGTGCGCCGCGCCGTCACCGAGAACGGTTCCGAAAACGCCGTACTGGTGCGGACTTCCGATCACGGCGACCTGCTGGGCGCGCACGGCGGGCTGCACCAGAAGTGGTTCAACCTGTACGACGAGGCGACGCGTGTTCCGTTCGTCATCGCCCGCATCGGCGCCGACGCGACCACCGCCCGCGAAGTCAACGCACCGACATCACACGTCGACCTGGTGCCGACGCTGCTCGGCGCGGCCGGCATCGACATCGCCGCGACCGCCGAAACCCTCGCCGCGTCGTTCACCGAGGTGCATCCCCTCCCCGGCCGCGACCTCATGCCAGTGGTGAATGGTGCTGCGGCCGAACAGGATCGGACCATCTACCTGATGACGCGCGACAACATCCTCGAGGGCGACACCGGGGCATCGGGCGCGGCACAGGCCATCGGCGCCAACACCAATCCGCCAGCGCTGCTGCGCATCAAGGTGCCCGCAAACGTCGCGGCCAACTTCGAAGGGCTGGTCTCGCGCGTCACCAACGCCGAGGCGGCCGGCGGCGCCGGGCACCTGTGGAAGCTGGTCCGCACCTTCGACGATCCGGCGACCTGGACCGAACCGGGTGTGCGCCACCTGGCCGCCAACAGCCGCGGCGGCGACACGTACCGCACCGACCCGCTCGACGACCAGTGGGAGCTCTACGACCTGACTGCCGACCCGATCGAGGCGTCCAACCGCTGGGGCGATCCCAGCCTGCACGAGCTGCGGCGGCACCTGCGGACGCAGCTCAAGCTGGTCCGCACGGCGTCGGTACCGGAGCGCAACGATCCGTGGCCGTATGTGAGCCGGCGGCCGCCGGAGCCGGGCAGCGCCGTCCGCCGATTGCTGTGCCGGTTCCGCCCGTAGGCAAAACCTGCAGGTCACGCCGTCGCGATTACAGGTTTTGCCTGGTCGGCCAATAGCATGTCTGGTGCCATGACCGACACCGCCCCCGCCACCGATACCCGCTCCGCCGGCCGGGTGGCCGCCGAAGCCGCCCGTCGCCGCACATTCGCCGTCATCAGTCACCCTGACGCCGGTAAATCGACGCTGACCGAGGCGCTGGCCCTGCACGCCCGGGTGATCAGCGAGGCGGGCGCGATCCACGGCAAGGCGGGCCGCAAGTCCACGGTGTCGGACTGGATGGAGATGGAGAAGGCCCGCGGCATCTCGATCACCTCGACGGCGCTGCAGTTCCCGTACCGCGACTGCGTCATCAACCTGCTCGACACCCCCGGCCACGCCGACTTCTCCGAGGACACCTACCGGGTGCTGACGGCCGTCGACTGCGCCGTGATGCTCATCGACGCCGCGAAAGGCCTTGAGCCGCAAACCCTGAAGCTGTTCCAGGTGTGTAAGCACCGCGGCATCCCGATCATCACGGTGATCAACAAGTGGGACCGCCCGGGCCGGCACGCGCTGGAGCTGATGGACGAGATCCACGAGCGCATCGGGCTGCGGACGACGCCGCTGACCTGGCCGGTGGGCATCGCCGGCGATTTCAAGGGTGTGATGGATCGCCGCAAGGGCCACTACATCCGCTTCACCCGCACCGCCGGTGGCGCCACCGCCGCGCCCGAGGAGCACATCCCCGCCGACAAGGCGCACGACGCCGCCGAGGGTGACTGGGACACCGCCGTCGAAGAGTCCGAACTGCTGTCGATGGACGGCTCGGACTACGACCGCGAGACCTTCCTGTCCGGCGAGTCCTCCCCCGTGCTGTTCACCTCGGCCGCGCTGAACTTCGGCGTCAACCAGCTGCTGGACGTGCTGGTCGACCTGGCGCCCTCCCCTGGCGCGATCCGCGATGTCGCGGGTGAGCCGCGCCCGGTGGATTCGCCGTTCAGCGCGTTCGTGTTCAAGGTGCAGGCCGGTATGGACACCTCGCACCGCGACCGCATCGCCTACGCGCGGGTGTGCTCGGGCACGTTCGAGCGCGGCGATGTGCTGACCCACGCCGGGACCGGCAAGCCCTTCGTGACCAAGTACGCGCAGTCGGTGTTCGGCCAGCAGCGCTCCACACTGGACGACGCCTGGCCCGGCGACGTGATCGGCCTGGCCAACGCGGCGGCGCTGCGCCCCGGCGACACGCTGTATCGCGATGTGCCCGTGGAGTTTCCGCCGATTCCGAGCTTCTCCCCCGAGTACTTCTCCGTGGTCCGCGGCAAGGATCCGAGCAAGCACAAGCAGTTCCGCAAGGGCATCGAGCAGCTCGATCAAGAAGGTGTCGTGCAGGTGCTGCGCTCGGACAAGCGCGGTGAGCAGGCGCCCGTCTTCGCGGCCGTCGGCCCCATGCAGTTCGAGGTCGCCGCGCACCGCATGGCGACCGAGATCGGCGCGGCCATCTCGCTCGAGTCGCTGCCGTACCAGGTGGCGCGGGTCGTCGAGCCCGAGGACGCCGAGTTCATGAGCAAGCAGGTCTCCTGCGAGGTGCTGACCCGCACCGACGGCGTCATGCTCGTGCTGTTCTCGACACCGTGGCGCCTCGAAGGGTTCCAGCGGGACAACCCGTCCATCAAGCTCCGGTCGTTGGTGGCGGCGGCCGAAAGCTGACGCGCCCCTCTCGAAGGTGGGCACACCGCGACGCTCAGCGCTTACGGTGTAGAGCACCCAAGAGAGAGGACGAGAGTTGGCCACCGCCACTCCAGCGACCCCCGCCACCCCGACGCTGCGCGAACTGACGGTCCGCGGCATCCTGCTCGGCGGTGTCATCACGCTCGTGTTCACCGCCGCCAACGTCTACCTCGGACTCAAGGTCGGCCTGACGTTCGCCACTGCCATCCCTGCCGCGGTGATCTCGATGGCGGTGCTGCGCAGCTTCGCCAACCACTCGATCGTCGAGAACAACATCGTGCAGACCGTCGCGTCGGCGGCCGGCACGCTGTCGGCGATCATCTTCGTGCTGCCCGGGCTGATCATGGTCGGCTGGTGGACCGGTTTTCCCTACTGGACCACCGTCGCCGTGTGCGCCGTCGGCGGCACGCTCGGCGTCATGTACTCGATCCCGCTGCGCCGGGCCCTGGTCACCGGAACCGACCTGCCCTACCCCGAAGGCGTCGCCGCCGCCGAGGTACTCAAGGTCGGTGACGGCACCGAAGGCGTGGAGGCCAACCGCACCGGGCTGAAGGTCATCACGTTCGGTTCGGTCGTGTCGGCCGTTTTCGGGCTGCTCGCCAATATGAAGGTGCTCGCCAATTCCGTTACCGCATATACCCGTATCGGCGCGGGCGGCACGATGTTCACCGCCGGCCTGTCGATGGCGATGATCGGCGTCGGGCACCTGATCGGCATGACCGTCGGCATCGCGATGCTCGTCGGTCTCGTCATCTCGTACGGGGTGCTGCTGCCCATCCGCACCGACGGCGCGCTCACCGGTAGCGAACCGATCGGCGACATCATCGACGGCATCTTCGTGCACGAGGTGCGGTTCGTCGGCGCGGGAGCCATTGCCGTCGCGGCGATCTGGACGCTGCTGAAGATCCTGCGCCCCATCGTCAAGGGCGTCACCGCTGCGCTGGGGTCGGCACGTGACCGGCGGCAGGGCCAGGTCGTCGAGCTCACCGAGCGCGACATCCCCTTCCCCATGGTCGTCGGCACCGTCGTGGTGATGCTGCTGCCGATCGCCGTGCTGCTGTGGGATTTCAGTCGCGGAACTGTGCTGCAGGGGCATTCGGCCGCGATCATCGCGGCGAGCCTGGTGTTCATCTTCGTCATCGGGCTGGTCATCGCCTCGGTGTGCGGGTACATGGCCGGGCTGATCGGTTCGTCGAACAGCCCGATATCCGGCGTCGGCATCCTGACGGTCCTCATCGCCGCGGTGCTGATCAAGGTGGTCTTCGGGCGGGCCGACGCCGGCCAGTCGACCGCGCTCGTGGCGTTCACGTTGTTCGCCGCCGCCATCACGTTCGGTGTCGCGACCATCTCCAACGACAACCTGCAGGACCTCAAGACCGGCCAGCTGGTCGGAGCGACACCGTGGAAACAGCAGGTGGCGTTGGTGATTGGCGTGGCGTTCGGGTCGGCGATCATTCCGCCGGTCCTCAACCTGATGCAGCGGGCGTTCGGTTTCCTCGGCGCGCCCGGGGCCGGCGATCATGCCCTTGCCGCGCCGCAGGCCGCACTGATCTCGTCGTTGGCCAAGGGCGTGTTCGGCGGGTCGCTGAACTGGGGGCTCATCGGGCTGGGTGCCGTGATCGGTGTCGTCGCCATTCTCGTCGACGAGACCCTCACCCGCACATCACGTTTCGCGCTGCCGCCGCTGGCCGTCGGAATGGGCATGTACCTGCCGATGAGCCTGACGCTGATCATTCCGCTGGGTGCTGTTCTCGGCTACTTCTATAACCGCTGGGCCGACCGGACCGGCGGCGACGTCGAGCGCAAGAAGCGGATCGGCGTGCTGCTGGCGACGGGCATGATCGTTGGTGAGAGCCTTTACGGCGTCGTCTTTGCCGGGTTCGTGGCCGGGACTGGTTCCGACGAGCCCTTTGCGCTGTTCTCTGGTTTCGGCGGGTCCCTTCCTGAAGTGATCGGCGTCGTGGCCTTTGCGGCCGTGCTGGCGTGGATGTACAAGCGGACGCGCGTCATTGCGGGGAGCGAGCCGGTGGCAGTTGAACGCTGAGTCGCTTGGCTGCCGCTGATTTCGTGGTGCCTGCGCGTGCCGCGAGGGCGGGACGCCTCTCCCGACATGTTCGACTTGGAGCCGTCAAGGATCCTTGACGGCTCCAAATCGCATGTGCTGCAACACTGTCAACGCTGAGAGGATGCTTCTCCTAGCGCGGGACGACAGTGATGGCGCATCGTGGGCCATTCGCTCCTGACAGCCGAGCATCCGCGGTCACCAGAGCGCAGTCCAGGTTCTCAGCGAGGGCGACGTACATCGCGTCGTAGGCCGTCACAGCCTCACGAAGTTCCCAAATGCGTTCCAGGAGAGGTGGAGCGGCGTAGCGGATCAGCCCGAGCCCGCTCCAGACATTCAAAGCCTGCCGGCCCTCCGCAGAGGTAAGCCGACCGGACGCCACTTGCCGGCGCAAGACACTGGCCACCTCCGCATCCACCAAGTGCGGCGCGTGAATCGATTCGGCAGCGAGTAGTCGACGTGCTTGACCATCGTGCAGAAGCCCAGAGACTGCCGCCGACGCATCGACGACAATCACCGGCGTTCGGACTCCAACTGCTTGACGATGGTCTCGGTCGGGATATCCAGATCGGGCAGCGTGGCCAGCAATGCGGCATTGTCGACTCGACGAGTCGCGGCATCGAGTTCACGGATCGCGACGGCTGTCACCGAGGTGCTCGCTGCACGCGCCATCCGTTCGAGTCGATCCATGACGTCATCAGGGACGTTACGGAGGTGCAGAGTCCGCATACGACCACTGTACCCAGATTGCATGCTTCTCGCTTGCAATCTGCTAGCAACCCGTCCGAGCTGACTTGAGGAGCCATCAGCCCACATCGTCGTACCCCCAGAACTCTCGCGCCTCGCTCATAAGTTCGTGCCGGTAGCTCGGCCTCAGCTCATCGATCACAGCAAGCGTCCGTGACGTCAGCTCGTCGCCAATCCCACTCTGCGCGTGCGCATATGGGATGAACGCACGTAGCAGGTCAGGAACGTCCAGCGCCACCTCCAATGGCGTGCCGTCGTCGTAGTAGGACGGGTTGCGCAACACGTCTCGGACACGTGTTTCGCTCCACCGCAGCGGGTCTTCCGAGCCGGTCTCGAAAAGCTCCAGCAGCTGCTCCCGGTAGCCGGGGCCGTTGAACGGAGCAGACGAACTGCTGACGAAGAACGACTCGCACAGCTGCACGGCGGAAGCCCAATCCATGGACGGTGTGCGGCCCTCACCGCCTTCCGGGAGCCGACTGATCAGCCACCTGACCAGCGGTCGGTTTGGCATCCACGTATTGGCATCTCCCGCGAATACTGGCTTCTTGAAAGCACCTTCGATCCACGCCCTCGCGTCGGCGAGGTCCATTTCGACAACAGACTCGGAACCCGGTTCCGCAATCCGTGCAAGCACTTCGTCGATCAGCTCCGGCACAATGGCGATGTCGGTGACGCCCGAGAACCGATTGTGGTCGACCCGCACGACCACAGTCAGCCCATGACCACCGACTAGTCGAGCACCAATGGCAATCTCATCGACATCACCGAAGGCATCACTTCGGCGGACAGCCCGGTGCACGTTGACCTGCGACAGTGAGTGGATCCATCCCGGCAGGTGCTCGTGGCGCTGTGCGAGTTCCGCTCGACATTCGAATTGCAGAGCTGGGTCGTCGACCAGAAGCTCCGCGATTACAGCGAGTAAGGCAGTGACCGGCCGGTTGCGTGTCGACATAAGGCCGGTCAACAGGCGATACAGCTTTTCGCCGTCCGGCCTGCTGGCATCGAGCGAAGTGAGGTTGAGGTTCCCTACGTTGATCGCGCGGCTGGCCATGCTGACGAGATAGACCGGATGCTGATCGACCCTGGGCCGCACTATTTCTGTCAGCTGTCCGGTTGCATCGTTCAGCTGCCCGATTACATCTTTCAGCTGTCCGGTTACATTTTTCAGCCGTCGGTCGAGAGCATTCCCGGCCTTGCGTTTCTTCGCTCGCCGCACATCGCGTCGAGCCTGTTTGAGGCTCCGTAAACGTCGTTTGTCGGTCATGTCGCGGACGCTACGCCCGGGCTACGACAAGTACGCCGCGGCCGCTTTCGCCCTCCGTTTAACCCACGGACGTACATCACGTGACATCATGGCAAACAAGCTCGCGTGCGTCCGCCACGACCGGCGACGCGGCGGATAGTGACAACCGTGGACGCTGTAATTCACCCGAACACCGCGTCAAGGGTTCCGCCCCCACACCCGGTGTCATCGAATGCCGCTGAACAGCACGGTGCGGTCATCGCAGACCGGCACCCGCGAGAAATGTCATCCACCAACACAATCGACGCCCGCGACGAGCTGATCCTCGAAGGTCAGGCCGTGCCGGGCGCCTGGGTCACCGTGTCGTTCAACGGTGACCCCGACGACACGGACGTCTTCCAGCTCGTCCTGCCCGCCGACGCCAAGCCGCTGGGTGACACCTGCTCCGTGGAATGCCCGCTGGGCAAAGCACTCGTCGCCTCGCACGTCGGCGAAACCCGGAGATACGTGACAGAATCCGGGCGGAGCATGGCGATCACGGTTCTGGCCGTCGACAGCGTGAATCCGCAGGAGACGGCCGGACGCTGACCGCTCCCCGACCAATGTTGTTCGGGGAGCCCAGGGCCCTACTCCGCGGCCCGACCGCCCACCACCGCGTGAATCCGCCCCTGCGGGTACGGCAAGGCGATGTCGTGTTCGTCGTAGGCGCGTAGGATCGCGCGGCGGATCCGGCGCTGCACCGCGCCCTGCATGTTCGGACGAGTTTTCACCGACATCCGCAAGGTGAGTAGATCAGGCGAGAGCTCCTGCACGCCAAGCATTTCCGGATCGCCCAACACATCGGCAGCGATCGCCGGATCGATGATCGCGTCCTCCGCCGCTTCGAGGGCCACCAGCTCGGCGCGGTCGAGGTCGGCGGTCAAGGCGACCGGAACCTCAACGTTCGCAACGGCGTAGTCCTGGCTCATGTTGCCGACGCGCTTGATCTCACCGTTGCGGACGTACCAGAGGGTGCCGTCGCCGCCGCGCAGTGTGGTGATGCGCAGGCCGACGCTCTGCACCTCGCCCGTCACGTCACCGAGGTCGACATTGTCGCCGACACCGTATTGATCCTCGAGCAGCATGAAGATGCCGCTGACGAAGTCGCGGACCAGGTTCTGCGCGCCGAAGCCGATCGCGAGACCGACCACGCCCGCCGAGGCGATGAACGGCGCGATGTTGACGCCCAGCACGCTGAGGATCGCGAGCACCAGCCACAGGAGCAGCAGGATCGACACCGTCGACTTCAGCACCGAGCCGATGGTCTGTGCGCGCTGACGGCGCCGCTCCGCAGCTTTGCGGGCGTTCGACGAGGCCGCCCGGTCGCGCAGGTAGCGCAACAAGGGCGGACGGTTGGCCTGCGATTCCTCATCGACGGCCATGGTCTTGCCGGCGCGCCCGGTCGTGGCGCGGTCGATCACCCGGTGCAGGGCCAACCGCGCGATCAGGGCGATGACGCCGTAGGCCGCGATCCGGATCGGCACCTCGAGCAGCCAGTGTCGGTTCGTTTCGGTCCATTCGAAAGCCAGTTGGTAGACATGCACGTGTTCGACCCTACGAGAGGACGTCGAAGCCCCTGGCCACGGCGATTCCCGGCTGCAGCCTGGGCCAGCGGGTTTGGGGCGCGGAGAGATCCGGTCGGAGGGTGAGTCTGGTCGTGGCCTGGCTCACACTGTCGACGCCATTCCTGCCCGAAATCTGGCAGCAACCTGTCTAAAACCTTTGAGCGACAAGGAAATTCGCGTCGGCGACCCCCTGGCACGCTCGGTAAGCTCCATTCGTCAGCCAATCGCGTTGGGGGTATCGCATGGCCGAGTTACAGGTCGAACCGTCGGAGTTGGTCGCGGTGTCGCACGAATTGTCCACCGTCGCGGACGGGCTCCGCACCGGGATAACGTCCCTGGACAACGAGGTGTCCGGCCTCATGGGCACCGGCTGGACCGGTTCCGCGGCCTCGGCATACGCGGGCGTGTGGAAGGAATGGCACGAAGGCGCTGCCCAGGTGGCCGCCGGCCTGAGTCGCATGTCGGCGCTGCTCAATGAGGCGGCGGCCAAGTACACGAGCACCGACGCCGAGGGCGGCGCGCACATCGCGGGATCGGGCCTCTGATGAGCGAGTTCAGCGTCAATCCGGCGGCACTGGCGGCGGTCATCGACCGGATGACCGCGTTCGATTCCGACCTCGAAGCCCACTTGGCGCACGCAGCCGGTTCGGTCGCCCGGTTGGGCTCCAGCTGGTACGGCGACGCCGGCGAGGCGGAACGGTCGGCGCAGGCGCAGTGGAACGAAGGCGCCCGGGAGATGCGGGAAGCGCTGGCACGGCTCCGACAGATCGCTGAGGGCGCTCACGAGAACTACTCGTCCGCCGCGAGCAAGAACCACCAGATGTGGTCCTGACCTGTGACCGGCCCGATCACGGTCGATCCGACCGCGCTCAACTCGGCAGGAGCGTCGGTCGGCGCTGAATCCAACGCCGTCACCAGTGCCATCTCGACGCTGACGGCTGCGCTGTCGGGGCATGAGTCCGGATTCGGTCACGATGCCGCGGCATTCATGTTTTCGCGCAGCTACACGAACGCGGCGAACGCGCTGCTGCACACGGCGGCGTCGGCGGTCAATGCGTCCCGGCGTGCAGGGCAAGGCATCCAGATGTCCGCCTACAACTACGGCACCGCGAACGCCCACTCAACGGTCGGGGGCGGCGAGTCGCCTGTGCCCAAACCGGGCGATCCCGGAAAATTCTCGGCACCAGCAGTGCCGTCGGTGTTCGGCGGCGCCATCGCCGCGCCGATCGGGTGGGGCATTGTCGAGGCCTTTGTCGGTGGGGTGTGGCCTGACGGGGATCCCGCACAGATGCGCGCGACGGCCGCCGCATGGCGCACCTTCGGCTCGTCGATCAGTGGCGGTTCGGGCGCAATAACCACTGCGGGAACGACTTTGGGCGGATTTCAGATTCCCGAAGCGCCGCAGATGCAGAAGGCCGCCAACGAGATCAGCGGCGGCCTGACCAACATCGACCAACAGGCCCAAGCGCTTGCCGCCCAGATCGATTCGTTCGCAACCACTGTCGAAAACGCGCAGAACGCCATCCGCGATCTGCTCCACCAGTTGAGTCCCAGCGGCATTCTCAGCACCATCGGCGGCATGTTCGAGGGCCACAATCCCATCGAGAAAATCAAGCAGATCGCCCACGACATCGACACCGTCCTGAACAACATGAAGCGTGAAGCCAACGCCATGGATCAGGCTGTCAGCCAAGGCATCAACGATCTCGACGGCCTGACCAACAAGCTGGAGGCCTGGGCGAACAAGGAGTTCGTCGAGGTGTTCGGGCAGGAGGTCGGCGGCGTGCTGGCCATGGATTTCACTGCCCTGGCTGATATCACTGAAGGTGGCTTCAAATTCGTCGCCCAGACTGCAGAAGGTCTCGACCAGCTTGATCCGACCCGCTTCCTCTACGACCCAGAGGGTGCCGGCAAGGCGTGGTTGAACACCGGCAAGGCGCTGGGCGAAATGGCGCTGGTCGGCGATCCCTTGACCGCTCCGTTCGCGCTAGCGGAGCCTCACATCCGCAACGACGTGATGAATCTCGGCAAGTCGATGCTCGACGTCGAGGATTTCAAGAACGGTCACCCGTTACGCGGACTCGCTTACGACGCAGCACAAGTCGGATCGATGATCATCCCCGGCGTGGGCGAGGCGGCACCGGCGGCCGACGCCGCGGGCGGAGCGGCGCGCGTCGGTGCGGCAGAGGCTCGGGCCGGCGGGACTGTTGCCCGCGATACCGGTGCAGTCGTGTCGCGTGGTGGCGCGGCTGCTGCGGGAGCAGAAGAGGTGGCCACCAGGGCTGGAAACATCACCAAGAATCTCGACAAGGTTGGCGTACCTGAGGCGGCGCCCGGCCCGACCGCCGCAGGGAAGGCGCCGGTGGAGCCTCCGGTTGCTGCACCGAAGCCCGAGGCAGCTCCGGCTCCGAAGCCGGAGCCTGCGCCAGCGCCGACTCACGAGGCGCCCGCACCACATACGGCGCAGCCGACGGGGCCCAGCGAGCCACACGCTCCGGCGCCCGTTGAACACGGCCCGGTCGATCACAGCAGCCCGAGCGAACACCACACCGGTGCGCCTTCAGAATCCCCCCACGCCGGCGACGGCCCAGTCGAGAATCACCCATCGCCGCCTGAGCCACCTTCGACTCCTCCCCCTCCCGTTGCCGGCCACGACTATGGGTTCCCACCCGAGAGCGCCTTTGAGCACGTCAGGAACCCGGCGGACGATATCGCCCGGCTTCACGAAGGCGGCGTGCCGCACAGCGTCACCGACGGATATGACCCGCTGGCGGGCCGGACTGAAGAAGAATTCAAGCGGGAGTTCACCACAGTCGACGACAAAGGCCGGCTGCAATGGGATTGGGACAGGCAAGCACCCAACAACGGGTTCGATGGGCCACCGTCTGTCTCGGACCGCATTCCCGCCGGACATCAACTCGATAGGCTGGGCTCGAACGGGGGTGGTTTCATGGGGGACGAAGGAGCACCTCTCTCCACGCGTTCGATGCCGCCTGGAGTCGCCAACGACTATCACACCTTTGTCGGAACCGGGCGGCCGATACCTGATGGCCTCAATTGGAGAGTTGAATACGGTCCCGCCAAACCAGCCTTCGGACAACCTGGCGGGGCCGAGCAATGGGCGGTAATCAACTTGGACACTGGTCGACCCGTGTCAGTCGAAGAGCTGAAACTCTGGCGTCTGATTCGTGAAACAACTGGAGAGTGAAGCCACGGGATGAACATGACAGGAACTGAATCTAGCTCCGACTCGCAACTGGAGGAGCTGATCAATCGGTATGACAAGTGGCGGCAGATCTACGCATATGCCGACCAACCCGCGCGCGATGCACCTGTATGGGAAGCGGGTCGTCTGCACCTACGGCGGGGATACCCGTACCCGGACTGGACGTCATACATAGTCGAGCCGACCGACGGCGGATACAACGTCCTCACTGCAACGACCGAACGCCGAAACGAACCGCTTGAAAGCCTATCGGGATTCTTCACCGATGCCGACGATGCTGGGAAGTACGTCATTTGGAACGTCGGAGAATCCCTCCGAATGTCGTGTCGACTGGACCCAATCATGTGGGCGTGGGAGGACGCCGGATTAGACCCACGCGTCCAACAGACATCACTCGAGAAGTACGTTTCGAAGTACTCACTGAAGTCAGATCCCAGCAGGTACTTCATATTGCAGGCCGGCGGCGTTCAACCTGTAAACCATCTATTGCCACTGACCTACGGCGAGCTGGACGCCCAGTTGCTCGCCGGGATGCCGGACTCTGTCCTTTCCCATCTGTAGTCGACACGGACAGTTGATACCAATGCCCATTTCTCAAGAACTGGAAGACTGGGCGAACCTTGCCAAATTTTCGTTGACGAGGAACACGGCAGGTAGCGGAGCCGATATTTTCTGGAATCTGGGCGGCGAACTCCGATATTTTGTCCGCGAGATGGCAGACGGATGGACGCAGGTCACCTGTTCGGACAGAATGGCACCCGAGGAATTTGAATTCTCAGGCGCTTCTCTTGCGGTCGTAGAGCGATTTCTATTCGGTTGGTTTGGAAACACCTATAGAAGCATCAGCGCGTTGCCGAGCTTGGCAACACCTGTAGCAGTCCAAGAAGCGAGCAATGGCTATCGCATAGTTTCGCAAGAGTTCGAAGGGGTCGATCGATATACGCTGATCGATGCGACCTATCGGATTATTGCGGTAAGCAGCGGCGGTCGTCTCATGGCGCCCGATCGACTCACCCTTTTGTCCGTGCTTCTCCATGCCCCCGTCTATGAGATCGAAGAGTCGTTTCGACGGGAAGACGGAAGACCACTGCTCAAGATCCGTGACCAGTTATAGCGCACCTCCTAGACGTCGAATGGCGGCCGACGCATTGAACGACAGACAAGCGACTCGCACACAAGTACATCGACGTCTGGTGCTGCAGAAACTCCTCGCGGCGCCGATATCTCACGCCATAGTCGAATCCGGACTCGACCAAGTCGGCGGAATGGTCGCCGAGGCCTCAAGAGCCCTCGGACTGATGACGCCCGCAGAACTGTTGGCCGCGTATGGCGTTGACTCCGCGCCCGAGTTCGTCGATGTAGTCCGATTTGAGCAACCGCGCGCGGCGACATTGACCAGGCCGAGCCAGGCGAAGCGTCCGTGGCCCACCTTTCCCCATGGCTTCTTACTCGGCGACTCACTAACACCGGTATGGAGCATGAGCCGAACCCGCTACTCCCACGGTGCCGAGTATTGGCGGATCCGTTCCGACGGCGAGCAGAGGTGCTTGTCGCACTACGCGGGGGCGGGCCGCGGCTGGGTACGCGCCAAACGCTGGCGGCCGCCAAGCCCGATAGTGGGCACGTTGGCGCGATGGCAGGGCCGGGAGTTCTTCGCCGACGTCATCGCAGAGACCGTGTTGTTGACCGCGATCGCCCAGAATGGCCCAACGGGTTTCGAGCCAGTTCGCCCCCATGCATGGTCCAAGACCGTCCCGTTGTCGGAATGCGAAGTGTTCGAACGGGTTTTCACGGCTCAGGTCGACGGTGTCCCCGTACGCATACTGCGCCGCACGGGTGAAACCGCCGAGGTGCTGCTGCTCAGCGATGACCCCGCTGATGCCGAGCGCGTCGGCGCTGGACTGGTCGAAGCCGGCGTGTTCGAGGCGGTGGTGGACGCGAGTCGCCTGCGGAACGTTCACGGGGTGGAGAACCAGTGGGTTCCGAGCGCGGCTAAGTAGGCGCCAAATGAGACTCGAACAGGCGACGCACATCCTTGAGTCCAACCGGGCAAAGATGCGCATGAGCATCTTTACCGAAGAGATTCCCGGTCAAATCGCGGCGGGCATCAATCGCCTCGGCGACGGCGAGGACACCTACTACTCGATCTACCCAGTGGGTCCGGAAGTCCCTTACGACGCATTCCCCTATTCGCACGAGTGGATACAAGCGACCGGCGTCGCGCCCGACCGTCTCACGGTCGAGATCAAGCAGCGCGACGCCAATGGTGTGCACCGTCTGTACACGATCGGCAGACTCGGCGATGCAGGTGAATGGGCCGAGACCGAACCAATTCAGAACGGTGACAACACATATTTGGTGCGTCCCTCCGAGGTACTCACAGCCACCGATGCCATCGCCTTGTTCCAGCACTACTACGACACCCACACTGTCCCCGAAGGCTGGAGTCTGCGCGAGCAGTCCGAGTTCTCCGACATGGCGGTCGCGGAACAATACGGCGAAGGTGAGCGGTGTCCACCGGAGACACGGGCGCCATGACGTACGCAGTCAGAGAATTCGCCACGGTCATGCTCTCAGACGAGCCCGCACGAGCGGAGATGCAGCTCAAACATCTCGTCAGCCTCATCGGTGAGCGAAAGCTCTTCATGCTCGTGTTCGAGCTGCCCGAGAACTACGAGACGTCCGACTATGTCGAACCGGCTGACAATTTCGTCCAGACAACCGGCACTCAGGCCGGCCTGACCGTGGAACTGATGGAGAATGGGACGCTGTTCACCCTCGGGCATCTAGGCGACAAGGGGCCGCTGGTTTCGCTTGCTCGAAAGGACGGCACCGCGGTCGAAGTGAACCAGAACGAAGTGCTGATGCCGGACGAAGTCGGGCAGCTCCTCGTCGAGTACGTCCGAACCAGCTCGATTGACGCTTCGGGTTGGGCACTCCGCGAGCGCATGCCATGAAATTCAGCGACACGTTCGTCTCGAGAGAAGACCGCTACTCGATCGGCGCCGAGCTCAACTCGGGGCGGCTCTACGTCTCGATCCCGGTCAGCAACGGCGTAGTGGATTATGAAGAGTACTACGAGATTTCAGCTGAGCAGTCCGACGTTTTTCTGGCTGACAGGATTGCCGCAATCGAGTTTGTCGAGGCCTGCCGGCAGCGTCAGCACGACGATCTGTTGATCCTGAAGCCCGGTACCAACCGCGGGACGCCCGTCTGATGCGACGAATGGAAGCTCGATTTCCGTTCGACAAGTCGGAACCTCGGCTGTTCGACGGAACGCCAGAGGAACTGCGCTCTGAGAACGCTGCGCCACCCTCCACGCTGAAGATGCCGGGCGTGCGCAGGAGTGCGACCACGAGACCATTTGAAGGAGGCCAGCATGCCGGCTGACATCGCCGAAACCCTTGCCAAATTGCCTGCGACACCGGGCATTACCTATCGAGGTCTGTCGGGTGCACCTGCGACATCGGCGATCACCTTGTCCCGGGTGATGCCCACGTCAGCTGATCCACGCGTGGCCACCGAGAATTTCACGGCGGAACGCGTCGTTGCCATCGTGACCATCACCGGACGGTTCATCGGGCCACTGTCACGGTATCCCGATCAAATGGAAGTCGCGTTGCTCCCCGCCACGCTCCTCCTCCCCGTCGGTTCTGTCGCGGTTCCCGGGATCGCCAAGGATGTCGTCCTCCTTGCCGAGACGGGAACTGCTCCGGGACTACCCGCGGACTTACCGGAGCTCAAGCGGGTCGTGAGCGCACAGGTGTCCGCCGCGCTCCAGCGGCCGCCAGCGACCATCCACTCCCCCGGCCGATTCTCGACGCCGCGGGCGTAGCGACGCGAGCCGCGCCTAGGCGCCGTGGTCCCGTAGCGCGAGTAACGGCACCGTCGAACACCGCGAGCCGCGCAGCCATTCCCCAAGGTCCGTGTCATGAACGCCACACACCATTAGCGGTCACATTCGTCGACGTCGGTCGTTCCATCTCAGTAACGAGATCGTTATTCAGATGGAGAGGAACGAGACATGACCGACGCAGCAGGCAAGGTGGTTCTGGTAACGGGTGGCCGGAGGGGCCTGGGCGCAGCCTTGGTCGATGAGGTGCTGGCCCGAGGCGCCCGCAAGGTCTACTCGACAGCGCGAACAGCCTTCACGGACGACCGTCCTGAGGTGGTCACGTACGGCCTTGAGGTCAGTTCGGCGGATTCCGTTGCAGCACTCGCGGATATCGCCAAAGACGTCGACATCGTGATCAACAACGCCGGCGTCTCCCACCTCGACGATCTGCTGACCGGCAGCTGGGACGACATCACGGACACCTTCGACACCAATGTCTTCGGGCCGCTGCGGGTGACGCGTGCGTTCGCACCCATCCTCGCCGCCAACGGCGGAGGCGCCCTCGTCAACGTGCACTCGGTGTTGTCGTGGCTCGGCGGCGCCGGCGCCTACGGCGCCTCGAAAGCCGCGATCTGGTCGATCACCAACTCGCTACGCCAAGAACTGCAGCCCCAGCACACCCAGGTAGTCGGAGTGCATGTCGGGTACATCGACACCGACATGACAGACGGCATCAACGCACCCAAGCTCGCCCCGGCCGAGGTTGCCCGACGCATCGTCGACGGTCTGGAAGCCGGCGCGGCGGAGGTGCTGGTCGACGACCTCTCGGTTCAGGTCAAAGCGGCGCTGTCTGGGCCGGTCGAGAACTTGGCTTCACTCGGTCGTAGCGAATAGCGTTGATATGTCTACATTCTCGCAATCTCCGACTCGTTGGCGGTGCACAGTCTCGCGCTTCGTGTCCCGCACAGCGGCGTCGCCAACTCGGACTACTACTGCGGATAATCCGATTTACTGTGCCTAGCTCAGATTAGTGGCAGTGTTAGTCCGAGTTAGGAGACGCACGGAGCCAGCAACTGCGTGGCCACCGCACGACCGAGAAGCGCGCTCTACATCCCACCGCCCGCAGAAACCGTGCCAGCCTAAATGGACGACCTCATCGCCTGTACGCGTCACAACGACATGCCGGCACTGTTGCAGGCCGCGGTCTCGCATGCGCAGCTTGAGTCGATCCGACCTTTCACCGACGGGAATGCAGCTACGTGACCCCATCGCCGCGCGCTACGAGAATCTGGTTCTTGATCTCCCGGTAGGCCTGCACCCGCGCCATCACCGCATCCACCGCCGAGTCCGTTGGGCCGACATCTTGAGCGGCCTCGATCCCATACAGCATTGCGCTCAATTTCGCGTGCAGCTCGGCGCGCTGCTCGGCAACCCGGGCATCCTCACGTTCGGTGCGCAACGACTTATCGATACGCTGCGCTTCCATGGCACATTTGCCAATCAGCTCCACCCGCTCGGTCGCAGCGGTTTCCAGACTTGCAATGGTGCTCTTGGCCTCCGCGAGGATGTTTCGGTCCTCTCTCGTCGGCTTGTCCAAGGCCGACAGCGTGTTCGCCACATTGCGCAGGGCGTACGCCTTCGTGAAGTTGTCGGTAATCCCTTTGATGTCGACGCTGAAGTCAACCTCACCCAACCATCCGGCGCGAGCGGCCTCGGACGCGGCAATCCGCTTCACCGCGCTCAGCGCGGATTCCACGAGCGCGGCGTTCTGCTTGCCCAGCGTATTGACGCGCTCTTGCTGTTCCTTGCGGACCTGTTCTTCCCGTTGACGTTTGGCGGCCGCGGCTCGGGCTGCCTGTTCGACGCGGGCCAGTTCCTCGACCTCGATGCGTCGCTTCTCCGCAGCCGTGACGACCGCGTAGACAACCCAGACCACGAGACTGACGGCGGTAATGACCCCGAGGGCGATCCAGACGGGCTTCGGGATCATCACAACGAGCAGAATCACGAAGAAGATGAAGCCGCCCAGCGCGTTCGACCCATCAGATGAACGCTTGCTGCTCATCGGGCATCCACGTCTGCTCGTAGGTGAACGCCGCTCCGTAGGCACGCGCACTGGCGGCCGAATGCCGAGTGGGCTGATTCAGCCACCACGGCCGTTCTTATCAACATGGTCCACACCTGTCTCGCTCACTGGTGCTACCTGCATTTCAGGCAGCCGAACAGGATGACACAGGTGACCGACAAGTCGGGTTGCGCGGACGCGGGGCTACCGCGATCACGAGGGATTTATCAGGCCATCGGCGTTTCTGCCCACAGCGCAATGTGCGTCGCGACCCAACGAACGGTGAACCGCCCCTCAGTACCACGCATGACCACACGGCTCGCAATGCCATTTCTCGTCTTTAACGCAGCACCCGCCCATATCGAGCCACGGTGCCCATTCATCCGGGCTCATCACCATGCCGTATCGAATCACCTGAGTCCGCTGGCCACCACACCGGGGACAGCCGGGATTCTGGGCAAATTGAAAGTCGATGAAAGACCGGTAGTTGCCGTTGCGCATCCGGTCCCAGCACCGACGGCAGAGCACCGCCGGCCAGTCGTCGGCTGAGTTCCGTAGCCAGCCGCGGTACGTATGTCCAGTTGGGCCATTCGACGTCCGGATCGGCGAAGGTGCCGCGAGACGCTGCAGCGGGTCGACGGTGTGGACGTGGATCTTGTCCCGCGCGTCAACATCGGTCAGGTCGATCTCTTGACCACAGCCGTGGCATTTGCCATTGAAGGACAGCAGATTTCGTGCCGCGACCACCGATGAGTGTCCCCACCGATAGTGGATGTCTCCGCGCACCCGACTCTCGTGTAACGCGAGGATCAGTTGCTCGGCGTCGTCGTCATCGAAGCGCCAAGCCTCGAACGGATCACTGAGATCGAGCATCATCGCCAACGTGGTCAAGTCCACGAGGCTGGCCAGGTATCGCGGTGTGCCGCCCACCAGTGCACCACCGAATCCACCTTCGTGATCGATACGACCGAGGACCGTCAGCACCGACATCGGATCTGTTCCTAACACCAGCAGGACGCAGTCGCCGGGACGGGACTCGCCGAACGCGTAACGCCACGGCCGATAGGGTGACTGGGGCTCGAGCAATGTGATGACGCCGTCTTTCCAATCGGCTGCTTCGAGAACGTGCAGGCGGTGATGAATTGTTTGCGACATGAGTCAATTATCGCAGTGATGTATGACAATCCATGCCTTCAGTGATTAGCTGGAGGGCTGCGTATTCATCGTCCGCCAGACCCAGAATCTCGGCCATAACCGTAAACACCGGTGTCTCCCGGGAACGCCGGCGGCATGTAGCCGCCATAGGTACCGCGGGGATCGCCCTGAACATAGAACCGGTCCTCGCGGTCGGCACGGTTGGCGATCATGTCCCGCTCGAACTGTTCCCTGCGCAGTTCAGCGTCCCGCGCCTGGGCCGATTTGAGCGTCCAGACAGCGAACAGCGACATCACCACCAGAGCGATCAGCACGCCGTACAGCCACGGGTGCTCGTGGGCGGTGCCCAGCAGAAACAAGCCGCCGAAGACCGCAGCCACGCCGACTACGGGGCGCCTCTCTGGGGTACGCGCCACGGCAGCAAGGCCGTTGCCGCCGTTGGCAATCGCGACCGACGAGGACGATGCCCCGCCGAAGATCGCCATCAGGACCCAGATCGGTAGCCACAGCCCGCAGGACAGGAGAGTCAGGATGGCGTGCAGCGCATGGTTGCGCCCACCGCCGGCTGATACTGCGACGGCGACCGCAGGCGCCGGGACGGCGGGCGCAGAGGGGACGAAGTGTTCCGTCCAGCGTCGGCCGTCGTGGGAACGCTGGCCAAGTTGGCCGCTGGGATCTGGGTACCAACCCGGCGCAGGGTTCAGATAGTTGTGATTCGGCATGTCGGTTCCTCTCGGCGCATTTCAAGCAGCCGAACAGAATGACACCGACCACCGACAAGTAGCAGCGACCGACTCAAGGCATGAATCCCTGCCCGGGCCCTCACCAATGTCCGCTCCGTAGCCCTGCGTGGCAGTCGGTCAGAGGCTCCCGACACCGCGCAAACTCTGATGTGTCCGAGCCGGGTGCTACAGATATTGACGGAACGCCGAGATGGAGGTAGCGATGACAGGCAAAGCGCCGGTAGAGATCGTCAGGAACCAGTTGGTCCTTGGTCCTGTGACGGTGGACTTCCAGCGGACGCTGCGAATTCCCGAGGCGGGTGTGCACCCGCTGCCGCCGGGGCTGGGCCGATTTCCGTTGCGGCGGGTCGCGGATTACCCCGACACCGCACCAGCCGAGTGGCTTTCCCGTGGCGGCGTGATGCTGCCGATTTACCAGCGAGAGGCAATGTGGTTGTCGTTCAATGCCTCTGAACCCACTGCATTGCAGGTTGGCGTGGGCAAAGTGTGTGCAGTCAGCGGCTTGCCGTGGATCGAGCATCTCGTCAAAGACCCACAGAATTACGTTGTGCTTCCTGACCAGCCGTGGCTGGATGGCATCAACGCGGGCGACGGTTTCATCCGCCAGTTCGTTGCGGTGCCGCTCGGGTCGGGCGCCACAGTCGAAGGCCAGGTCACAGGGCGGGAGAGCCATGGTGGGGTGCAACTTCGGGCCGTCAGTCTGACCGAGCAGGCGCTTGCGGCGTGGCACGCCGCACACCTGATGTATTGCGACGGCGTTATGGACGAGGAAATGGTGCTGGGGGCGCCCGCGGCGAGCATGGGGCTCGGTGCTGGTGGGCGAATGCAGCAGGAGGTGTACGCCGACGATCGACCGCTTGCCGACTACAACGAGACCGGTACCCGGCGGGTATTCGTCCACTTGTGCTCGGCCGCGCAGTGGACTGCCATCACCGGCGAGGTACCGCCCCCAACCCCGGTCGATCGAGATGCCTACGTAGAGGCGGGGTTGCCATGGTTCCAGTACTACGACGCCGATGCCCGAGACCTGGCGGCGCCCCAAGAACTGGCGACGGTCAAGAGTGTCGGCGACGTACTCGGATATGACGAAAAGCCTTTCGTTCCCGTCGATCCCGCGGAGGTCGTTTCCCTGAAAGGGACCCTCGGCGCAGCTGTCGCAGATGGCGATTGGTAGGCGGCCAGCGGAAGGTAAGAGGTGATGGGTATCCGAAGCGCTACACACCCGCGTGGCATCTCCCTTCGCGACGGCCCGCGGCGGTCAATTGACAGCGATGTCGCGGCGACGGAACAGCTCGGCAGGCCTTCCCCTACCCCGTGACGCCAGCTCGTCAGTACCGACGACCAGACCGCCCATGGCACGACGAAAGTTGTCTGCCTGCAACCGCTTTCCCGAGACCACTTCGTGTACGTGCCGCAACTCGCGCAGCGTGAACGTGTCACCGAGCAGACGGTCCGGGTCTGCGTTGTCCCGATAGCGGCTGCGCAACTCCGCTACCGCGCGCTCGACGATGTCGTCGTGGCCGTACAGGCGACCGGTGGGGACGACCGGCACCAACCGTGTGACCCCCGGCGTAAGGCCAACGAGTTGTTCGAGTCGTACGACCGCGATATGCGCGGCCGACAGCACCCAGCCCCGATCGTCGCGGTGAGGGTCATCGAACACGTGAAGCTGACGCGGCCGCAATCCGTGGACGTTGGCCTTATCGGCGAGTGACCGTTCCACCGCATCGGCGAGCGTCTCTCGTTCATGCAAGAAGGTGCCCGGCAGCACCCAGTGCCTACCGTCTGGCCGCAGCACTTCCAGCACCACAAGTCCCAGATCAGGATCCAGGGTCAGTACGGCCGTATCGACGGCAACCGACGGCCGCGGGTAGTCGTCGAGGCTCTTCCCGCTGGGGTCTACGTACTTACGGCGGCTCATGTCGGTGCCCTAGCGTAGCCTGAGGAATAATTAGCGCGATATCGCGTTAAATATGGCTACATGATCGCACCGATCCGAGGAGGACGCCATGGCATCACTGAACGACCGCATCGAAGGGGTCCTGCTGGGCACCGCCGTCGGAGATGCCCTGGGCGCACCCTACGAATTCCAACCACCCCGCGGGCCTGAGCTTCCTGTCGTTATGGAAGGCGGTGGCCCGTGGGGACCCGGCGAGTGGACCGACGACACCGCAATGGCGGTCGCCATCGCCGAGGTTGCCGCGACCGGAGCCGATCTGCGTGACGTCCGCGCGCAGGACGCGCTGGTGGAGCGGTGGTACGGGTGGTCACTGACATCGAAAGATGTTGGTATCCAGACGCGCAACGTGCTGTCTACCGCGAACGGGGGTAACGGAATCACCGCCGAACGCTGCCGCACCGCAGCTCGTGCGCTGCATGAACAAACCGGCCGCACCGCCGGCAACGGGTCGCTCATGCGCACGGCGCCGGTCGCACTGGCCTACCTCGACGATGAAGACGCGATGGCCGAGGCCGCACGAGCCCTCAGCGAACTGACCCACTTCGATCCCGAAGCCGGCGATGCAGTGGTGCTGTGGTGCAGTGCGATTCGGCACGCGGTACTCACCGGAGTGCTGGATGTCCGGGTGGGTATGGGACACGTCCCGGCTGCACGCCAGCGCCTGTGGCAGCAGCGACTCGATGCCGCCGAGGCCGGTCGCCCGGCCGACTTCCCTCACAACGGCTGGGTCGTCTCCGCGCTGCAGGCTGCGTGGTGTGCAATCGCGACCACAGCTGTGCCCCAGGATGATCCGGCGGCCGGAACGTACCGCGCGGATCACCTCCGACTCGCGCTGGACGCAGCGGTGCGGGCAGGATTCGACACCGACACGGTGGCAGCGATTGCCGGAGGCCTGCTGGGTGCCGCCTACGGTGCATCAGCGGTGCCGGTCCCGTGGCGCACGCTGCTCCACGGCTGGCCGGGCATTCGGGCGCACGAACTGGTTGCACTGGCCGCGGCCATCGCTCGGAAGGGCGCAGCGGACCGGTTCGACGGCTACGCGAGCCAACGGTTCGGCGTGTTGGCGCCGCACCCGTACGACGCGCAGGTGTTGCTGGGCGACGTCGGGGCGCTGCGGTCCCTGCCGGATGGGGTCGACGCGGTCGTGTCGATGTGCCGACTCCTGCCGACCGACATCCGCCGGGATATGCCGCACGCTGAGGTGCGGCTTATCGACATCCCGACTGCGGACGAGAATCCACATCTGGATTTCGTTCTGACCCAGGCCGTGGAGGCCCTCGAGTCGTTTCGGGCGCAGGGCCGCACCGTGCTGCTGCACTGCGTCGGCGCTTACAGCCGAACACCGACCGTTGGCGCGCTGTACGGCGCGCGCCTCCGGTGCGTCAGCTCAGATGAGGCGCTGGCAGACGTGCTCGGCGTCTTGCCCGGCGCAAACCCCAACCACGTATTCCGTAAAGCGTTGCAGCGCTTGATTCCCAGCAGGTGAGAGGAAAAGACAGTGAACCACACCCCTTTGACGTGGAACGGGGTATTGAGACCCGAGCTGATCCACGACGACGTTGTCACCGCGTCTCATCAGTTGGCGGATGCCGCGAAGGCCGGTGACTGGGCAGTCGTTTTTCGGCTGCTCGATCGTAAGACGGACCTGTTGGGCATCAATTGGTGGCGGCCGGGCGGCACCGCTGGTTCACCGCCCTGCACCAGGCCGCCTGGCACGGCGCTCCAGTGACTGTCGCCGGCGACCTTGTCCGGCGCG
The DNA here is from genome assembly GCF_045310825.1 of Mycobacterium sp. SMC-21. Taxonomy (NCBI): domain Bacteria; kingdom Bacillati; phylum Actinomycetota; class Actinomycetes; order Mycobacteriales; family Mycobacteriaceae; genus Mycobacterium; species Mycobacterium sp. SMC-21. The sequence continues at coordinate 41,279 of NZ_JBJIAO010000037.1, forward strand.
GAGCGCTCCGCACCGCGGTCGATTCGCGCGGTCGCACACCGTACGACGTGCTCATGAGCGGTGAAGGAAATGGCGCCAAAGGTTCTGTCCTGCAGCGGACCCACCGCGCATTGGCAGAATGCCTTGCTACCCCGTCAACTCTATTGACGTCACGAGCAATCAGCGCCCTCGATCAGCACCTCGGCGACGTCATCGACGGGAGGATCCGAGGAAGGCTGTACGACGGCCACGATCCCCGGGAATTACTGCGGTACCCGAGTGTGGCCATCCTGCACGAAGTGCCGAATCAGCAGATCTGGTTCCCCGTGCCTGGGTTCTACGGAGGGTTCCTCGTCACGCTCCACGGCGACACGCTGGATGTGCGGAGTTGGTGCCGGGTCGTCGAAGGATCTGAACAGACTCATTTGGTGACCGAGCACGGTGCCACATTGGTGGAAGGTCGGGACGACTGACTCGGGTGATCGCTACTGTCACGAACATGGGTGGACACCTCTTCATCATCAACGGGGACCTGACGAAGGTCGCGTGTGATGCGTTGTTGATCCCCACGGACTCTGAGTGCAAGATCGAGGATCACTGGCTTGGCTTCCTAGAGACTCGCGGCTACACCAAACCCGATTCGTGGAAGCTAGGCGGTGTCTTCCTGTCAGCGTCAGACAAGACACCTCACATCTGGCTCGGCGAAATCGGCCAACCCACCAGCAGCGCGGACTTTGAAGCATTCGCACCGACGGTTCGAGCGTTCATCAGCCAAGCGAAGGCACAGCTCGCAGGAGTCAACGATGACAAACGCATTTACTCGTGGCCCAAGAAGCGCCTGGCGGTGAACGTCGTTGGGTCCGGCGCCGGCGGCGGTGTTGGCGTGAAGGGGAACCTCACCCTTGGCCTGGTCCGGACATTGCGCGAGCTGGCCACGACCCACGACGTCGACATCGTTTTGTGCACCTGGGGCGAGAAGGCCTACGCCGCAGCCCAACGCGCGCGGGAGCAAGTGATCATCGACGAGGCCGAAGCGTGGCAGTTCCATGAGCGTGCCAATCCCAAACTGCTTCGCGAAGCGCACGCCCTCGCCGATGAGGCACGGAAGAACCAACTCGTGCTGTTCATCGGCGCGGGCGTGAGCGCAGGCGTCGGCCTGCCGACGTGGGATCGGCTGCTGAGCGAAGCCGCCAATGAGGCAGGTTTCGATTCGAAGCAGATCCCGCTGCTTGCAAAGCAGGACCTCCGAGACCAGGCCACCCTCATCGACCGTCGGATGCGAGCGCTCAATGGCGGACCCATCGACGGTTACAGCCGATTCAAGGCCGATATCGCTGCAAAATTGTCTGCCACACAACCATATTCGCTTGCCCATGGCCTGCTGGCTTCACTGCCCAGCAAGGAAGCAGTCACAACCAACTTCGACGTGTTGTTCGAGCAAGCGTGCAAGATCGCCAACGCGGATATCGCCGTACTGCCCGAAAACCCCCGTGCCACCGATGACCGCTGGCTCCTCAAGCTACATGGCAGCGTGGATGATCCGGACCGGATGGTCCTCACGCGTTCCGACTATCTCGAGATGCCCCGTCGGTACGGAGCATTGATGGGCTTGGTCCAAGGCCTCCTGATGCTCCGAAAGATGGTGTTCATCGGTTACTCCCTGAGCGACGAAGACTTTCACGAACTGGTCGACGAGGTGCGTGCCGCCCGGGCAGGTGCAACGGACATTGTCAGGGGCACCGTGCTATCCCTCACTGAGGATCCGCTCCACAAACAGCTGTGGGACACAGACCTCGACGTGGTACCGATGATCGTGGACGGATTCAACAAGGACGACCCGGAGGAAATCGCCCTCGCTTCAAGAGAACTCGACCTGTTCCTCGACCTCGTCGGGTACCTGTCGACGACGTCGGCGTCGTTCTTCCTCGATGACACCTACAGCGATCTGGCCGCAGGTGAAAAAGACCTCCGTGACTCCTTGATCAAGCTGCGAGAGTCGATGCAGACTTTCGAACCAGGACCAGTGGCAGGATTGGTCGACGAGTTCCTCAAGAACTTGGGCGCGACCGGCGTCTAATCCCGTTTGCAACTTGCAGGTAATTCTCCACCCGCACAGTCGATTCCCCTGACCATCGGTACGCGGTCAAGGCCCCGCCTTTGACCGCGCTGAAGTCGACGCACGCCGTGCGGTCGGTCCAATCGAGACCGCGCACCGGCGTTCCTGTCCGCCAGTAGTGGCCGTACACAACGGGCACATCGCCTCGGTAGACATGGTCGTCATTGGTAATTGACACTGCCGGCAGCTCGGGATAGGGCGTTCCGTCGGGCGTGGTGAACGTGCTTGTCATCTCGGCCAGCTCGTTCAGCGTCAACCCGGCGCTCCACCAGCGCAGGCGCGCCTGTTCGCGCACATGACCGTCCTTGTCGAGATACGGCAGCTGGCCATGGTCGGTCAGGCTCAACTCCGGTCCCTTGATCAGCGTCTCGACGGCCTCGTACAGCGGATGCCCCTTGGTCGATGCTGTCGCGAACTGCGCATCGTTACCAAAGACGTTCGAACCCAGCTCCTGCTCAACGACTTTCATCGAGGGCTCATGCCAGCAAGCATGCACGATTCGCACTCTCCCGAGGTCCAGCCACAGCGGAATGCTGCGGAACCAGTCCAGGTAGTACCGCTGCTGCTCGGCAGTCAACTGCTCCAAGAAGGCGCGGTGCTGATGGGCGTTCTTGTCCGAGTGCCGACGCAGATAGTCACCTTCAGCACGCGGGATGCCGTAACAGATCGCGTTGAACTCGTGGTTACCCATGGTGATCTGAGCACTGCCGGCATCGACCACGGCTTTGACGGTTTCCAGTACGCGCAGCTGCTGCGGTCCGCGGTCGACGAGGTCACCCACGAACACCGCTTGCCGGCTCCGGTGCCGGAACGCGCCGTCGGTGTAGCGATAGCCCATGGCATCGAGCAGTGACTCCAGCGGATCGGCGCAGCCGTGGATATCGCCGATGATGTCGTAGCCGGTCACAGGCTGATCATCGCACCTCGTCCGCGCAGACGGCCGACCATCAGGGTTTCCCTAGCTGGTCAGCCCGCCGGTATGCCGCCGCAAAGCCATTGGCGATCCCCGCCGCACGGCGGCGATACTCGCCCTCGGTCAAATCTCGATCGCCTCGTCGATAGCGTGACGCCAGACGTGCCAGTGCATCGGCACCCTCGTTCAGGGGCTCTCCGCGATGGCCGGGTACCCAACGCAGCCTGATCCGGCTCCGTTCGGCGTGAATCCGAGATTGCACAGCGACCAGGTTCAGATCGGACTCGGACTCCGCCGCCGGGTACCCCGCAGGCAGGACGAAATCTCCACGCCTCCAACGATTCACCATTGCGACGGCGGCTCGGCTGTCAGACTGCACCGTCAGACGATGACGCGGTAGTCCGCCCACCGCACTGCCGATCGCGCACAGTTCGGCCACCAGCACGGGGTTGGCGCCAACTCGCTTCGATGACGCGACGAACCCGTCAAGTCCGTGCTCGCCAGAGGAAGCCAGCCAACCGAAGCCGGCATGCCGGCACCGTATCGAGCCATCGGTGGCGACAGTGATGGGACCACGGTCCACGGGAAGCGGAGGCAGCGACAGCCGGGCATGTTCCAATTCAGCGGCCGCGCGTTCGACAAGTGATTTGTCTGCGCAGGCGGGACGCTCGATCCACCAATCCGTTGCAGCAGCGGCGATCTGGCCGGCATAACGCCACAACGGACTACCGCTGCCCACGCAGGCAACGAAGCGGATGCGCCGGTCGTAGGGACGCCCGGCACAGATTTCATCGATCGCATTGAGCACCGCGACCTCAGCGTTCGGCGCTGCGACGACACCCGACCACGACTCATGCGCGCTGACTGCGGCGTAGCAGTAACCGAGGTGCGATTCCGCCACATCGATCACGATCGATCCAACTGGCCGCGGCTGCGCGAAGGCGAGGTCGACGCGCCGGGACCGCGGCCGCGGCAGCGGCCTCATGACTCGCACCGCGAGTCGAGGCGATCGACCCTCATGCCGGCACGCCCTTGCCGCCCGCAGTCTGATTTAGGAAGGCGTCGATCACAGGTTCCGTGTCGGGGCACATATCGTCGACAGCGGCGACGATGATGGTCGCGGCCTCGTAGCGCTCATAGCCCGCTCGTGCCAGGAAACCCATAGCCCCAGGCACGCCGCCACCGGAACGCAAGATCCGGCAGGTCATCTTGCCTGCGTCGATGACCCCGGACACCGACGAGTAGTACACGCCGTTGTTGTCCAAGTACACGACGAAGTCGTACTGGTCGGCGTGAGCCGGTGCGGCGCCCATGAGCCCCGTCAGCACCATGAAGCCGGCCAGGAGCGACGCGCAGCCGCGGTTGAAGTGAGTCATCATCGGGCTCTCCGTCCTTCTGAGGAAATGCCCGCTTCCTGCGAGCCCTACAGATTGACAGAAGCCACCGACAAGTTCGGGCGGCGCCGCTTCGGCCGACGAGGCACCCTCGACATGTCGGTGCTCGCCGATACGTTGTCTCGTTCTCATTAGCCGCGCCGATAGGCGCCAGATGACTGGATGGACTATGAAGGCAGCAGATTTCGGAGACGAGTCACGAGCGTCGCGGGTGCAATCGACACTGGCACACGCATTGATCTATGTACTCGCGGTAGCAATTCCCATACGCGTGGCTTCGTGGTTCGGTCTGCTTACCAGCGTCAACACAGTCGTGGCCCTAGTCCTACTGGCATGCTGGGGCACAGCACTTTTTCATCGCCATAAGGGTCGTCTCTGTGTACAGTGCATGGACGATGTTCCGGTTGATGCACCCGGCGTCGCCCAGCGCCGTCGACGATCGCTGCGGTTCTTCCACTTCTCGGTAACCGTGCTGGGTACGCTTGTCATGGTCGTATTGATTGGCAGCCCAGCAGTTTTCGATATCGCTTCTGATGGCTCCGTCCCGCGCGCATACTTCATCTCGGGTGACATCTGGACGTTCGCGCTCATCTACACGGCATGGCAGCACCATCGCCTACGCCCGTGGTGTCCCTACTGCCGGCGGTGGGATGAGGGTGGTGATGAAGAGCCCGCACCCGACCCGACTTTGTTCGGCTCGAAATTGACGAGCTGACCGCGAGCATGGTGGCGTCCTTGTTCCCAACACATCAAAAACGTTGCAACACAAACTTTTCTGCCGGACAGATGGCAGTCCGCCGGGCAGTTGATGACGGCGCGAGAGCAGTTCTGAGAACCGTTGCGAGGGTGCGGTTTGAAGGCGCACCGTAGCCGGCCCCCGAGTATCGCGAGGGACAATCAACCCTCAGTTGCATTCGTCGCATACACCCGTGACCGGCAGAGCGATCGAGTGCACAGGGCAGAACCTCAGTGTTGCTTCCGTCTTGGTCTGCGCCCGTTTCCACTCCCGCGCTGACTTCGCTTTGGGCGTGAGCGTCGGCTCGCCCCCGCCTGGTGGCAGCTCCGCGCCGAAGTAGCGGTAGCACTCAAGCCGCGTTCTCGCTGCGTGGTCGTCGAGTTGGTCGAGGCTCATCGACTCCTCGTCGCCCAGAGCAAGGGGAACATTGCTGTAACCGCTTCCTACCGTGCCGTCGGCCGTAACACAGAGCGAACTGAGATGCGGAATGCCATTGTCGCGGCAGTGGTAGATGACACGTTGCAGCAGACCTCCGATCCAATTCGTCAACAGACCCTTGTGCCCGATCCCCGAACGGATTTGGACCGCATTGGACAGCTCGGTATAGGTGACGAAGCCGTTGTACTTCTTCGCCGTTTCCGTCAGGACTGCGATCGCAATCGGTTCCCAGGGTCTGCTGCACGATCAGGTGACAGTTTCGGTCACGCGGCCTGACTGGCCGGTGTGGTCATGATTGCTTCGAATTC
>NZ_JBJIAO010000038.1:0-46658 GCF_045310825.1 Mycobacterium sp. SMC-21
CATCTTCGAGAGACCTCGACCCCTATCCCGGCAACGACGCGCCGATGACCTCTACACCCTCAACTGCGAAGAGCCCAATATCGTGATAGTAGGCCGACAGTATAAGAAACGCCGATTCGACTGCCGTGAGGCGACTGATGTCATTATCGAGCAATTCTTCCATAAGTTTGATGACGTTTTCAGCATGTACGCAATTGTGCAGTGTGTACGTCGGAAAGGTATCTCTGACCAGATTGAGCATCCCGGACGCATATTCGACGAGCTTCTTTGTTTTCGCGATAGAGTCCGCGGTGCCTTTTGCTTCGAGGTTGGCCCACAGTGTCGTCATGTGCCCTTTTCGTTCGTATGGTCGCAAATCTGCCTCAGCACCGCACGATCACTTCGGCGCGTGACGCAAACCGGCGATGCGCCGGCGCTCTCCATACTTCTACATCAGACTCATGCGCATCGCTGTTTCAGCATCACAGGAGCCCGGTTTCGAAAGGCGACGGTTCTGAACCGATGAAACTTGCGCATGGCGGAGGGCTACAGCCCAATAGCCGCACTGCGTTCGCCCCCTGTGTCGCCCATACCCGCGACGCTGCGGTCTGAGTGCAATCGCGAGGTTCGAGTACGATTCCCTCGTGGGAGACAACAACGAAAAGCTAGATGCCGTTGTGTTGGAGCGATACAAGTACATCAACAGCCAACTCGCTGCTTTGAACGATTCAGCGCACAAGTTCTTGAGTTTGTATCAAACGCTGACGGCAGCGATCGTGACCGCCGGTCTTGCCCTGTTCGTCGGGTATCGAGGCTGGGGCATCAGCGCCGATAACGCCCACAAGGGCTTGATCGGCTTGTTGTTGCTTCAAGCGATCGTGGCGGCGTTCACATGCGCCTTCCTGTTAGCAGGCGTCGCTTCCTGGCTGGATTACCGCAGGGAAGAAGTGACCTTGCTCAGGGACTATCTCGATCAGTCGTTCCGCGAAGCCCCAAAGATCCGAAATTTCTATCGCTGGTACGAGACGTACATGGTCCTGTTGGTAGTCGCCTCCGCTGTCGTGATCAGCATCCTGGCATTGACCCGACTGTCGCCAGCAATGAAGTAAGGAAGCTGTATCTGGTCTGTCGGTGTTGACAACCAGAGCTGTTCAATCGCCAGTCCAATCCAAACACGCTAACGCCGATCAATTACAGCCCGACCGAGGCGTCATCGGGCCCGGCGCGCAGCAGCGCGTGATGGACGTGGCCCGCAAGTACGCCTGCCCGGTTCAGTAGGCGTACTCAGGCGCTGGCCAGCAGGCCCTTGAGTTCGGCGCGGCCGTCCTCGTCGAGCGGCAACAGCGGCGGGCGCGGGTCACCGGCATTGCGCCCCAGCAGATCCAGCCCGGCTTTGACGGTCGTCGGCAGACCACCGGCGACGATGAAGCGCAGCAGCGGCGCGAGATCGTCGTAGATTTCCTGCGCCCGGTCCCGGTCGCCACGTCGCACCGCGTCGTACAGCTCGACGCAAGGCTGCGGGCGCAGATTCGGTGCGGCCGTGCACCATCCGGACGCGCCGGCGAGCAGCGCGTCGAGCACCAGTGGGTTGCTTCCGTTGTAGAACGGCAGCGCTCCTTCGGAGAGCTCCTTGATACGCAGCATCCGGGTGAGGTCACCGGTGGATTCCTTGACCATGCGCACGTTCTCGATGTCGTCGAACATCCGCACCAGCAGTTCCGGAGCCATGTCGATGCCACTGGTGGCGGGGTTGTTGTAGACCATGATCGGCAGGTCGACGGCGGCCGAAATACTGGCGTAGTGCTGGAAAATCTCGCGCTCGTTCAGCTTCCAGTAGGAGATCGGCAGCACCATGACGGCATCGGCACCGGCCTGCTGCGCGTACCGTGCGCGCCGAATGGTGTTGGCAGTGGTCAGATCTGACGCGCCGACGATGACGGGGACGCGACCGGCGACGGCGGCGACCGTGGTGTCGACGACGGCGTCGAACTCGTCCTCGGTGAGGTACGCCGATTCGCCGGTGCTGCCCAGCGGAGCGATGGCGTGTGCGCCGGTGCTGACGAGTTGCTCGACGACGGCGGCCAGCGTCTCGGTGTCGACATTGTTTCCGTCAGCGGTGAACGGGGTGATCGGGTAAGCGATGATGCCGTGAATCCTGGGTGTCTCGGTCATGGGTCAGGTCCTTTCCGGGGTTGGTCAGTGGTCGAGGGCGTCGGGGTGGCGCACCAGGGCGCGCCGCGCGTAGTAGGCGAAGTTGGCGACACTGCGTTTGGGCGTCAGCGTCCAGTCGTGGGCCTCGCGGGCCAGTCGGTCGGGCAGCGGAGCGATGGTGCCGGCGGCCATGGCGGCCAGTTGGAGCCTGGCGCCGCGTTCGATGAGCATGGCCAGTGAGCAGGCTTCCTCGACGCTGGCGCCGGCGACGACCTGGCCGTGGTGGGCCAGCAGGATCGCCTTCTTGTCGCCCAGCGCGCCGGAGATGATCTCGCCTTCTTCGTTTCCGACGGGCACGCCCGGCCAGTCCTTCAGGAAGGCGCAGTCGTCGTACAGCGGCGCGATGTCCATCTGCGACACGGCCAGCGGGACTTCGAGCATCGACAGTGCCGCGACGTGGAACGGGTGCGTGTGCACGATGCAGTTCACATCCGGCCGGGCGCGGTAGATCCAGGAGTGAAAGCGGTTGGCGGGGTTGGCCATTCCGCCGCCGTCGAGGACGTTGAGGTCTTCGTCGACGAGCAGCAGGTTGCCGGCGGTGATCTCGTCGAAGCCGAGCCCGAGCCGCTGCGTGTAGTACGTGCCGGGCTCCTCGGCGCGGGCGGTGATCTGCCCGGCCAGGCCCGAATCGTGCCCCGCGTCGAACAGTGCCCGGCAGGTCAGGGCCAGCTTCTCGCGGACGGTCAGGTCGGACTCCGCGATATGACGGTTCAGCCCGTCTTCGGCGCGCTGCATCAGTTCGCTCTTGGAGTCGTGCATGGTGTCGGTCATCGGAACCTCCCTCAGCCTCGGTGCGTGGCCGCACCTGGATGACACATTGCCGACTGTAGGACACAAAGTGTCATGCAGTCAATGCGGTATCCTCGGTGCCGTGAGTGGCTTGTTGCGAGCGGTGCGCCAGCAACGCGGGATGACGCTGGAGGAACTGGCAGCCGGTACCGGGCTGACCAAGAGCTACCTGTCCAAGGTCGAGCGCGGCCAGAGCGTGCCGTCCATCGCCGCCGCACTGAAAATCTCGCGGACCCTCGATGTCGATGTGGCGCAACTGTTTTCCGACGACCCGGAAGTCAGCACCTTCGCCGTCGAGCGCGCCGCCGACCGCGGCACCGCCCGCAATCACGCGATCGCCGCGGGCATGCTCGGCAAGGCCATGTCGCCGTTCGTCGTGCGCCCGGGCCGCCAGTTCGCCGCCCATGCCCACCCGACGCATCCCGGCCAGGAGTTCGTGTTCGTCCACTCCGGAACCATCGAACTCAACTACGACGGCCGCCTCGTCGAACTGTCCGCGGGTGACTGTGCCTATTTCGACGCCGCTACGCAGCACAAGCTCCGCCAGGTCGGCGACGAGACCGCCGAGGTGATCGTCGTGACATCGCCCGCGCCGCCACGCACGGTCCGATGAGCACCGCGGAATGCCAGCGGGTCCCGCGCGTGTTGCCCTACCCGTGCTCCAGACTCGAACCGTGACCTCGCGCCTCGGCTTCCCGCTGCTCGCCTACGCCTTCGCCGCCATCATGTTGGGCACCACGCTGCCGACGCCGATCTACGCGTTGTACGCCCACGAACTGCACTTCGCGGTCCTGACGACGACCGTCATCTTCTCGGCCTACGCCATCGGCGTGCTTGCCGCGCTGCTGTTGTTCGGCCGCTGGTCCGACGCCGTCGGCCGGCGGCCGGTGCTGATCGCGGGTGCGGTCGCGGCCATCGCGAGCGCCGTCGTCTTCCTCTACGCCGACAGCGTGCCGTTGCTGCTGGTGGGCCGGCTGCTGTCGGGGCTGTCGGCGGGCATCTTCACCGGTACCGCGACGGCCGCCGTCGTCGAGTCCGTGCCGGAGGAGCGGCGCGAGCAGGCCGCGGCCGGCGCCACCATCGCCAACATCGGCGGACTGGGCGCCGGGCCCGTCGTGGCCGGCCTGCTGGTGCAGTACGCGCCGCACCCGCTGCAGCTGCCGTTCCTCGTCCACATCGTGCTGGCCGTGCTGGCCATCGCCGCGGTGTGGCTGGTCCCCGAAACGTCGAGCCGCACCGGCCGGATCGGTTTCCAGCGGCTGTCGGTCCCCGCCGAGGTCCGGGCCACCTTCGTCCTCGCGGCCACCGCCGCCTTCGCCGGATTCGCGGTGATGGGCCTGTTCACGGCGGTGGCGCCGTCGTTCGTCAGCAGCGTCATCGGGATCGACAACCACGCCGTCGGTGGTGCCGTCGCGGCATCGATCTTCGTCGCCTCCGCCGCCGCGCAATTGGCCGGCCGCCGCCTGCATCCGCCGCGGGCCGTCGCGCTGGGCTGCGCGATCCTCGTGGCAGGGATGGCGATTCTGGCTGTGGCCCTGCAATTTTCATCGCTGGCGGGTCTGCTGGTCGCCGCTGTCGTGGCCGGCATCGGGCAGGGCATCAGCTTCAGCCGCGGCTTGGCAGCCGTCGTGGAAGGCACCGCGACCGAGCGTCGCGCCGAGGTCAGCTCGACGTACTTCGTGGTGGCCTATGTGGCCATCTCGCTGCCGGTCGTCAGCCTCGGTTTCGCCGCGCAGCGGTGGGGTCTGCAGGCGGCCGGGGTCAGCTTCGCCGTCATCATCGCGGTCCTGGCGGCTGTCTGCCTGGCTGCCGTCCTCTGGCAGGAACGCCGCAGGTCAGCCTGATTTGAGTAGCAATACCTAGGGGTCGGGCCCTTACGTTCGAAGGCATGACCACCCGCGTCTTCCCTTCCGCTGCCGAGATCGCGCAGCGCACGCCGGCCGACCGTGACCGCGCCATCGACGTCATCCGCATCGTGTCGCTGGTCGGCGTCGTCGCCGGGCACACGATCATGGCGACCAGCATCATTGACCACGAGGTGTTCCGCTGGGGCAACCTGCTGACCACATCCGTGGTGCTCCAGGCACTGACCTGGGTGTTCCAGATCATGCCGCTGTTCTTCTTCGCCGGTGTGGCCGCCTCGGTCGGCTCGTACGGGAGCGGGACGAGCTGGGGCGGGTGGCTGCTCAAGCGCTGCACCCGGCTGTACCGGCCAGTATTCTACTACCTGGCCTTCTGGGCCGCGGCGTTGCTGATCCTCAAGCCACTGCTGCCAATCCACGTCTACGAACCCGTCGCCGGCATCAGCACGCAGCTGTTGTGGTTCCTGGGCGCCTATGTGCTGGTGCTGGCCGCGGTGCCGCTGCTGGCGCGCATCACGACGTCCGGCGGGCTCATCGCTTCCGTGGCGGGCACCTACGCCCTCGTCGCGCTCGTCGACACCATCCGCATCAACGACCACTCCTGGGCTGCGCTGGGCTATCTGAACTTCGCGGTGTGGCTGATCCCCGGCATGCTCGGGGTGGCGTATCGCCGCGGGCTGCTGACCACCACGGCCGCCCTGCGCGTCGGCATCGGAATGCTCGCGGTCAACGTGGCGCTGGTCTGGATCGGCCCGTATGAGCTGAGCCTCGTCGGCATCGAGACGCAGCACATCAAGAACATGACGCCGCCGTCGCTGCTGCTGGCCGGTCACGCAATCATGATGTGTGCGTTCGCGATTGCGGCTGCCCCCGCCATCAGCCGCTGGGCCGCCCGGCCGCAGGTGTGGCGCCTCGCGGTGATCGGCAACACCGGCGCCATGACGCTGTACCTGTGGCACATGCCCGCCCTGCTCGGCATGCACCTGGCCTTCGACCTCGCGGGCCTGCCCCGCTACCCCGGCCAGCCGCATTTCCTGGTCTTGAGCGTCTACCAGATGACGATCATGACGGCGCTGGTCGCCGGCCTGTTCCTGCTCCTGCGCCCGCTGGAGAACAACCCGCTGCCGTTGTGGGACGGCGGCCGGGTCGCGGCACCGGGTTGGCGTAGCGCGACCGTCGGCACACTTTTGGTCATCGCCGGCGCCGCCACCCTGGCGTCAGTCGGTTGGGGCCTGAAAGACACCGGCCTGCAGTGTGTTTCGGTGATGCTCGTGGCCCTCATCGGGGCCCGCGCGTTGGCGCGGGACTAACCGCTCTTGCGGCGGAACTCGCGGCGGCCACCGCCGACGGCGCCGTGCGACTTGGATTGCTTGGCCCCGCCGTCCTGGTGGGCGGTGCCGCCGGCGGAGCCGGCCTTCTTACGCTCGAGCGCCTCGCGGAACTTGCGCTTGGTCTCGTCGGACGATGCTGAACCTTCGGCGGAGTTCTCGGCCATGCACGCAGACTAGCGCGTTCAGCGCACGCCCGGAGGCAGCCCGTACAAGTGAGTGATGGGCATGGTCAACAGGACCCGGCGGTCGGCCACCATCGCCCGGCGATAGTCGTCCCAGTCCGGGTGTTCGCCGGAGATGTTGCGGTACAAGGCAATCAGGCCTTCTACGGTGTCGTCATCGGGTGCCGCGGCAGGCGGACTCAGCACCGCGTCCCCCTCGGCCACCGCGTACGCCCACCCGTCGTCGGATCGGACGTAGATCGACGCCCGGGCGTCGCGCCGCAGATTGCGCGTCTTGGCCCGGGGTTCGGTGACCGACACCCCGATGGTGACGGCCCGCGGGTCGAAGTAATAGGACACGTTCGACAACTGCGGTCGACCGTCGCGCTTGATGGTGGCCAGCACGCCCAGCGAATTGTCACTGATCAGCGCGAGCAGCTTGTCTTCGAAGACCTGACGGGTCATGGCTCCCAGCGTACGGGGCAACTGCCTACCATTGGGTGTCATGACGGAGTTGGTATGACGCGGTACGCGGTGTTTCTGCGCGGCGTCAACGTGGGCGGCGTGAACCTGAAGATGGCCGAAGTCGCCGCCGCCTTCCGCGAGGCCGGCTTCGACGACGTCAAGACGCTGCTCGCCAGTGGCAACGTGGTGCTGTCCAGCTCGGCCAAGGCTGCGACGGTACGTACGAAAGCCGAAGCGGCGCTGCGGGAATCGTTCGGGTACGACGCCTGGGTGCTGGTGTACCCCATCAAGGAGCTCCGGACCATCTCGGCGGACTACCCGTTCGAGCGTGAGGTCGACGGCCACCATTCGTACATCACGTTCGTCAGCGATCCGGACGTGCTCGATGAACTCGCGGCGCTCGAACCGGTGGGCGACGAATTGATCAGCCGCGGTCACGGCGTCCTGTACTGGCAGGTGGCTCGCGGCGACACCCTGAGCAGCGCGATCAGTAAGACCATGGGCAAGAAGCGCTACAAGTCGTCGACCACCACCCGAAACCTGCGCACCGTCGAGAAGGTCCTGGCTGCGGGCGAATAGCTCAACCCGGCCAAACGTGCTGACAGACAGCGAAAGTGAACCGGGTCCGGCACTATGACCGGATGATTCCGCTCTCCTGGACGCCGGTCGGACCGGACGCCGCCGTCGTCGGCCCCGATGAACGGCTCAGCTGGCCCCGCACCATCGGTATCGGTGCCCAGCACGTGGTGGCGATGTTCGGCGCCACATTCCTGGTGCCGGTGCTGACCGGTTTCCCGCCGGCCACGACGCTGTTGTTCTCCGGCGTCGGCACGATCGCATTCCTGCTCATCACCGGAAATCGGCTGCCGAGCTATCTCGGGTCGAGCTTCTCGGTGATCGCGCCGGTCACCGCCGCGGTCGCCGCGCATGGAACCGGCAGCGCCCTGGGCGGCCTGATCGCCGTGGGACTGCTGCTGATCCTGGTCGGCGGGGTGGTGCATCTGGTCGGCACGCACTGGCTCGATGTGACGCTGCCGCCGGTCGTGACCGGTGCGATCGTCGCCCTGATCGGTTTCAACCTGGCACCGGCGGCGAAGAACAACTTTGAGAAGGGGCCGCTGGTCGGGCTGGTGACGCTGGTGCTGTTGGTCGCGACCCTGGCGTTCTTCCGTGGCATCATCGGCCGGCTGGCGATCTTCCTGGCCGTGGTGGTCGGCTACCTGCTGGCACTGGCTCTCGGCGAGGTGAACACCGCGGCCATCGCCGCCGCCCCGTGGATCGGGCTGCCCGAATTCCACGGGCCGTCGTTCAGCCTGGCGGTCCTGCCGATGTTCTTGCCGGCGGTGATCGCGCTGATCGCCGAGAACATCGGGCACGTGAAATCAGTGGGCCAGATGACCGGGAAGGATCTGGATCCACTGATGGGCCGGGCGTTGGCGGCCGACGGCGTGGCCACCGTGCTGGCCGGTGCGGGCGGCGGTTCGGCCACCACCACGTACGCCGAGAACATCGGCGTGATGGCGGCGACCCGCATCTATTCGACGGCCGCGTATTGGGTCGCTGCTGCCGTGGCCGTCGCACTGTCGTTGTGTCCCAAGGTCGGTGCGGCCATCTCGGCCATTCCGCCGGGCGTGCTGGGCGGGGCGACGATCGTGCTCTACGGTCTGGTCGGCATCCTCGGGGTGCGGATCTGGCTGACCAACCACGTGGATTTCTCGCAGCCGATCAACCAGATGACCGCCGCCATCCCGCTGATCATCGGCATCGCCGACTTCACCTGGCAGGCCGGACCGTTGACGTTCACCGGCATCGCGCTCGGTTCCGTTGCGGCGCTGGTGATCTACCACGGCATGCGCGGGCTGACCGCCCTGCGCGGCACGACCAGTCAGCCGGCCCAGACGTCCTCGACGTAGCGGTCGGTGCTGACCAGTCCGGCGAGCCAGGCGCGGGCTGCCTCGTCGTCGGCGCCGGTCTTGCTGCGGTAGATGTCCTGGAACGCGGCGCGCACGGCGGGCGCCATCCGGGCACCGTCGCCGCACACGTAGACGTGGGTGTCGTTGTCCGGGTTTCCGAGCATGTCCCAGACTTCGTCGGCGTCCGCGGCAATCCGGTCCTGCACGTACTTGACCTCATCACCGGCCCGGGAGAACGCGGGCCGCATCCGCACGACGCCGAGACGTTCGGCGTCCTCGGCCTCATGGCGGAACAGGTAGTCCACGTCGGGGTGCCGCACGCCGAAGAAACACAGCGCGGCGGTGAACGGCTCGCCCGCTTCCAATGCGCCCAGCCGGTCTCCGATGAAGCCCCGGAACGGGGCCACACCCGTCCCGGCGCTGACCAGGATGACGTTGCGGGTCGGATCGGCGCCCGCCCGGAAGGCCTGCCGAGCCGGGTCGACCCGCATCCGAATCTGCTGTCCCGGCACAGCATCCGCGAGGTAGCTGGATGAGACGCCGCGGAAGACACCGGAGCCGGACCGGGCCGGCCCTTCCAGCACCCCCACGACCAGTTCGACTTCCCGGACGCGGCGGCGCGACGAGGTGGCGATCGAATAGTGCCGCGGGGACATCGGTTCGAAGAGCTCCAACAACTCTTGGCGGCTCAGCTTGGTGGCCGGGAACTCCGCCAGGCAGTCGGTGATGCTCAGTGCGCGGGCCTCGGGGTCGTCGGCCAGGGCGGTCAGCGCGGCCCGTTCCGGCGGACACGGGTTGGCGGCCGCGAGCCGTAGCAGCTGACTGCGGGTCGCCGGCTTGCGCAGTTCCAGGAAGTGCGTAAGCAGTTCGCGCACAGTGACTTCCCGGTCGATCGGGATGGCCCGCCGGGTACTGCGCCGTGGATTGATCGAGATGCGACGGTCGAGGCGCAGGTCCAGCAGTTCACCGACCTCGTCGACCAGGGCGGGGCTGTTGTCCGGCAATACGGTCAGGTGGTCGCCGGTCTGATAGTCGACGCCGTCGGGCAGCGCGATCCGGATGAGCCGCTTGTCCTGCCCGAACTCGGAGCCCGTGTCCACCAACGGAATGTTGTCCAACACCGTCGCCGGTTGCACTTGATGGCGGGCATCGATCGCGGCGGTAACCGGCCCGTCGATGGCGCGCAGATCGTAGAGCGGCTCATCGGCCACGGGCTCATCGGCGGCGACGGCGCCGAAGACACCGCCGAGCGCATTCCACAGTGCCACCGAGAAATCCTCGACCACACCAGCGAAGTCGCCCGAGGTGTCGGCTTCGGCCATCGGAAGCAGTTGTGTGGCACCGAGTTCCACGAGCCGGGCGTCGATGCGCCGCGGTATCGCCAGGTATGTCTCGGCCCAGTTCCGGTCTCCGACACCGAGTACCGCGTACGGCACTGCCGGTACTTGATCCGCCGACCCGTCCAGCCAGTCCACGAACGTCCGGGCATCGTCGGTCGGCATCCCGTTGTACGACGCGGCGACGATCACCACCGCCCCCTGGTCCGGCAGTGCCGCGGTTGCGGAATCCAGTGCGGCGACGGTCGTTTCGTAGCCGAGGTCGACGGCCTCGTCACCGAGTTGCTGCGCCAACGACCGGCAGTTTCCGAGGTTCGAACCATGCAGCACAAGCAGTTTCGTGCCCGGCGGCACGGTCGCGCGGGATTGTGTCACCGGCGCGGCAGCGACGGCCGCCGGAGCTTGGCGGCGCTCCTCCGGGGTGCGGCGGATGAGTTCGACGTAGAACCCCTCCGGCTTGCGCAACACATCACTGTGGGTACGCAGCGTGTAGTGCCCGACGTCGACGAACCGGTAGCGGTGCACCAGAGTGGCGATCGCCATGGTCGCTTCGTGCAGCGCGAACTGGCGGCCGATGCACGACCGCGCGCCGGTGCCGAACGGCTTGAACAGGTTGACCGGTCGCTGCCCGGCCCGTTCGGGCCCGAACCGGTCCGGATCGAAGATCTCGACGTTGTCGCCCCACTCCGGTTGCCGATGCAGCGACGACGTCAGCACCGTCACGGCTTCACCCTGCCGCACCGGGTACTCGCCACCGATGACGGTGTCTGCCAAGGCCATTCGATCGAATTCCCGCACCGGCGGGGACAGGCGCAGCGCCTCGTCGATGATCTGGCGAATGTAGGTGAGCTTGCCGAGCTCGTCGAACGCCGGCACGTGGTCATCGTCGGGGCCGAACACCGCATCCGCCTCGGCCTGCGCGCGGTGCAGCACCGCCGGGTTCTTGACGATGCTGTACAGGGCCGTCGGCATCAGTATCGACGTCGTGTCCTGGCCCGCAACGAGGAACGTGGCGATCTGGTTGCGGATGCTGTCGTCGTCCAGCAGCGGCACCCCGTCGGGACCGGGCTGCAGCATCAGGGCCAGGAGATCGTCGAGGTCCACCTCCCCCGCACGGTGCCGGCCGATCAGGTCGCCGATGAAGCTGAACAGCTTGCCGCGCTCGGTCTCGAACACCGTCTGGTCGGCATTGGACCCGAGCAGGATCTGGTTCAGTGTGGCCGCGAAACTCGCTGGGATGTCGGCAAGCCCGTCGTGCTGGTAGGAGTCGAACCGGGCCCCGAAGCCGGCCAGGCCGACGGTGTCCATGGCCAGTTTCGCCAGGTCCCCCGCGACGTCCACGGCGCGGGTGCCGACGGCCGCGTCCCACTGCGCGAGGAGCTGCCGGTTGATGTCCAGCATCGCCGGGTGATAGCTGCGCAGGCCGCTGAAGCTGAAGCCGGGAATCAGGACATCGTGGGCTTCCTGCCAGCCCTCCTCACCGGGGTAGGCGGTGAAGAGTCCGTTGCCGACCACGGGACGGAACCGGGCCAACCGGCCCGTCAGCGCTTTGGTGAACCGGGTCTCGTCGCAGAGCTCGTCGACCAGGGCCAGTGAGCACGCATAGAGCCGCCTGCCGGGCCCGAGGTCGGCGTAGAACAGCGGGCCGTACTGCTCGGTGAGCAGATCCAGCGGCAGCGAATAGGGCCGCCCGGGCACCGGCCCGGGCGGCAATTCGATGCCGACAGCTGAAGGGACACCGGGGATCTCGGGCGGCACCGCTGGCGAGAAGCTCTCCATTCCCGCCAGCGTAAACGGCCGCCCTGAGCGCCGATCAGGAAACCGGCACGAACTCCCGGGCTTTCGTGGGCGCGACGGTGGAGAACCGCAGGTTCGGGTCCGTCACTGCGCCGTGCCGCAGCACCTCGCGGTCGAAGTTGTAGTTCATCGACATCACCCAGGGGCCGTCCACGCCCTGCCGAGGCAGGGTGTCTGCCACCCGCTGCACGTATCCCGCCGCGAAGTCCAGCAGGGGCTTGGTCGCCATGCCCGCATCGTCGAACTCCGGCCGGACGCTGTCGAATCCGCTTTCATCCATGTGGCGCAGCAGCCGGCAGAAGTGCTCGCACAGCAGACCGACCTTGAGTGTCCACGACGAGTTGGTGTAGCCGAAGGCGAAGGCGAAGTTCGGCACGCCCGACAGCATGATGCCCTTGTAGGCGACGGTTTCCGAGAGGTTCACCGCCTGACCGTCAACGGTCAGCGTGATCCCGCCGAACAACTGGACGTTCAAACCCGTTGCGGTGACGATGATGTCGGCGTCCAGGTGCTGCCCGGACTCCAGCTCGATGCCCGTCTCGGTGAACGTCGCGATCCGGTCGGTGACCACGGTGGCCTTGCCGCTGCCGATCGCCTTGAACAGGTCGGCGTCGGGCACCGTGCACAGGCGCTGATCCCACGGCTTGTAGTCGGGGCTGAAATGGGTGTCGACGGGGTAGCCCTCGGGCAGCTCGCGGGCGTTGGTCCAGCGGATCACCCGCCGGGCGGCGGCGGGGTACTTCTGGCACAGGGTGTACACCGCGCGCTGCCGGATGACGTTCTTGCGCCGGGCCAGCGCATAGCCCCGGTCGGCGCCGAGCACGCGGCCGGCCACATTGGCGAACGCGTCCTTGGACGGCACGGGAAGGATGTAGGTCGGCGAACGCTGCAGCATGGTGACGTGCGCGGCCTTGGCCGCCATCGACGGCACCAGCGTCACCGCGGTCGCGCCGCTGCCGATGATGACGACCTTCTTGCCCGTGTAGTCGAGGTCCTCCGGCCAGTGCTGCGGGTGCACAACCTGCCCGGCGAACCGGTCGCGGCCCGGGAACTGCGGCGTGAAGCCCTGGTCGTAGCGGTAGTAGCCACCGGCACAGAACAGCCAGTTCGCGGAGATCTGCACCAGCTCGTTGGTATCGGTCCGCTCGACGTCGACCAGCCACCGCGCGGTGTCGCTGTCCCACGCAGCCCCGAGCACCTTGTGGTGGAACCGGATGTTGCGGTCGATGTTGTTCTCGCGCACCGTCTCTCGTAGGTAGGCGAGGATCTTGTCGGCGGAGGCGATGGCGTCCTCGTCGCGCCACGGCTTGAACTCGTATCCGAAGGTGTGCAGGTCGGAGTCGGAGCGAATGCCGGGGTACCGGAACAAATCCCAGGTGCCGCCGGTCGCGCCGCGGGATTCCAGGATCGCGTACGACCGTCCGGGGTGCTCCTGTTGCAGGTAGTAGGCGGCACCGATGCCGGAGATTCCGGCGCCGACGATCAGGACGTCGACCTGGGTTGTGTTGGCGGTGTGTTCCATTGCGAACTCCCTGTTGGCGGTGATGGGGTTGGCAATAATGGTGGCGCGCGACGAGCCCCCGGCTGAAGGTCAAAACGTCTCAACTTTGGCTGCATGCGGTGCAAAATGCACCACACGCGATACGCTCACCCCATGGACGGCGCGCAGCCATCACCGCAGGTACGCGACCTGATCCGGCAGTGCGCGCAGGTCGTCGTCAACGCCCCTGCAGCATGGCTCGAAGAACTCGACCGCGCCGTGCTGGGCGCCAATCCGGCCATCGCCTCCGATCCGGAACTGGCCGCGGCCGTCAGCCGGAGCAACCGCTCGAACCTGTTGTTCTGGGGTGCGGCCAACGTGCGCGATCCCGGCGCACCGGTACCGCCCAACGCCGGCGCAGAGCCGATGAGCGTCGCCCGGGAAATGGTCCGTCGCGGCGTCGACTCGTACACCTTGGACGCCTACCGGGTCGGTGAAGGCGTGGCATGGCGACGCCTGATGGACATCGCCTTCGAACTGACCTCCGACCCCGTCGACCTGCACGCGATGCTCGACGTCTGCTCACAGTCGATCAGCGATTTCATCGAGGCCACCCTGGCAGCCATCGCCGCCCAGATCGAACTCGAGCGCGACGAACTCACGCGCGGCAGCCACGCCGAGCGGCGCGCCACCGTGGCACTGCTCCTGGAGGGCGCCCCGATCCCCCGTCCGCGCGCCGAAAGCCGCCTCGGATACGGCCTCGGCGGCACCCATACCGCGGCCGTCATCTGGACCGACAACCCGGATGGTGACCTGTCTCAATTGGACCGTGCCGCTGAAACTTTCGGGCGTGCCGCCGGTAGCCGCCCGCTCACGGTGCTGGCCAGTAGCGCCACCCGGTGGGTGTGGGCACCCGGCGCGGTCGACGTCGACGCGGTGGCCTCAGCCGCCGGAGCCGAAGTGCGCGTCGCGATCGGTTCCACCGGCACCGGGGTCGACGGGTTCCGGCGCAGCCACTTCGACGCCATCACCACCCAGCAGATGATGGCGCGCCTGCACTCACCGCAGCAGATCGCCGAATACACCGATATCGAACTCGTGGCGCTGCTCACCGCGGACGCCGACCGTGCGGCGGTATTCGTCAAACGGGTTCTCGGCGAACTGGAAGCCGCGAGCCCGGAATTGCGGTCCGCGGTGCGCGCGTTCGTCCATGAGCAGTGCAACGTGTCCCGTGCCGCGGCCAAGCTCTTCACGCATCGCAACACCTTGCTGCGCCGGCTGGCCCGTGCCGACGAACTGCTGCCGCGCCCCCTCGCCGACAACAGCGTCGAAGTCGGCGTCGCGCTCGACGTGTTGCACTGGCGCGGTTGAGGTTTCACCGCCGGAAATAACCACTCGGTTTTGTCGCCCGGCGCTGTTACCGTTGATTCCGTGGCTTTTCTGCATGACGACCAGCTCGCCGAGGTGTCTTCGACGCCGACGGCGGCTTTGTCGTACGCAGACACCGCCGGCTCCATAGCCCGGCACGAATCGAGTGAGCAGAGCAGCGTTTTCTGGCAGCCCATGCGCTTCCCGTCGTCCCGCCGTACTTCCGCCGCGCATGCCGGCGTGCGCGGCGGCCGGAAGCTCGGGCCAGAAGACAACTCTCACAAATTCCACAGCATTGCAGTTTTCCCTGGCAGGAACGTCGCCTGACGTTCCTGTAGTTCCTTGCACCCAATTGCGTTGCACAGCAACATATTTCGTGTACATATTCGCTCGACAACTCCCGCGTCGATGCGCATCATTGATCACACGCCGGATCGATCCGGACATGCAGTGCGGTACGAATCAGACTGCGCGGTAGGACCTTTGAGAACTTCATAGTGTTGGCATCTGCGCTCGTGGCGAAAACTACGGCAGACGCGCCCGGCTCAAACCCGGGTGCCGGTAGCCCCGGCGTGCAGGTTCAAATCCTGCCGAGCGCACGCATGCCCCGCTGGCCCAACTGGAAGAGGCACTGGATTTAGGTTCCAGGTGTTGGGGGTTCGACTCCCTCGCGGGGCACAGGCGCCGTTAGCTGAGCTGGGATAGCACCAGACTCTTAATCTGGAGACGGGGGATCGAAACCCTCACGGCGCACAGCACATTCATCACTGCCGGTGAGGTGTAACTGATCAGAAGGGAGGCACGCGGTATGACGCATTTTCGACAACACCAGGCCAGTCACCGGGCCGTGGCGGTGTACAACGCCGACTACCGCGTGCTGACCCACGTGAGCTGGCAGGAGGCGGTCCGGTTGCTGCTGCGGGGTTCGGTCTACGTGATCGAACGCCACAGTCCGGCCGTGCACATACACAGCCCGTCGACTGTCATCGAGCTGCCCGCATCCGTCGCGCTGCATCAGTACGTCCACGTGCCGTACCGGCCGCACAACCGGGTCACCCGTGACGGGGTCCTGGCTCGCGACGGCTACACCTGCGGCTATTGCGGTGGCCATGGCGACACGCTGGATCACATCGAGCCGGTGTCGCGAGGCGGGCAAGACACCTGGCTGAACCTCATTACGGCGTGCGCGCCGTGCAACGGCCGCAAGAGTGACCGCACACCGGAGGAAGCCGGTATGCGGCTGCTCTGGGAGCCCTATGAACCCCGCGATCGGGATCGCTACCGGGTCCCCGAATTGGTTTGAAACCCGTCGGGCGGGGCGGGAGGTCCGTCACCTCTCGCCTCGCCACGACGAAACATGTTGCCCCGTAGCTCAACTGGCAGAGCAGCTCCCTGTTACGGAGTAGGTTGCAGGCTCGACTCCTGCCGGGGTAGCCAAGCGTGCGCGGCGACGCGGGAGTGTCGCACCTGGCTGTAAACCAGAGGCCTTCAGGCACAGGGGGTTCGAATCCCTCCGCACGCACCGATGACCCGTGGTGTAACCGGTAGCACTGCTGATTTTGGTTCAGCCGGTTCAGGTTCGAATCCTGGCGGGTCAGCTTCAGGAAGACAGCGCGCCGTGGTGGCGCATCCCGTTTCGAAAACGGGCGCGGGGTGAAAGCCCTGGGGTTCGACTCCTCTGTCTTCCGCTGTGTGCGATGCCGAAGCGGTCGAGGCCCCAGGTTGTGAGCTTGGGCGAAGCGGGTTCGAGTCCCGTCGCACACCCCAACTTCGACAACGCCGCGGATTGCAGTCGCCCACTGACTGCAATCCGCGGCACTGACCCAATGTCCGGTAGCTCATCTGGTTAGAGCGTCGCCCTGATACGGCGGAGGCAGGTGGTTCAAGCCCATCCCGGACAACCACGGAGGCGTGGCAGAACGGTAATGCAGCGGCTTGCTAAGCCGTGGCCGCTGTCCAGCGGTTGTGGGTTCGACTCCCGCCGCCTCCGCCAAATGCCCCTGTAGCTCAACGGAAGAGCACCTGCTTTCGACGCAGATGGCTGGGAGTTCGAATCTCTCCAGGGGCGCGCATGCGCAGGTAGCTCAGTTGGTCAGAGCGCCGTCCTTATAAGACGGATGCCGCGGGTTCAATCCCCGTCCTGCGCACCACCCTCCGGCGGCAGTGCCAGGTCAAAGCCGTCACCAAGGGCTGACAATGTCACGTTTTGCGACAGCTCCCAGCGCGCACTCATGCGAAGCCCCGCAGCGGCCAGGAACTGGCGCGCGAATGTGCACACAGCTCGCCGGATCCGCGAAACGGGCGCTCTGCTCGCACACTCGCGAAGCACCCCGCCCTACTCGAACGCCGCGTCCAGATACCGCAGCGCGTCGGCTTTCAGCACGCCCAATGCCCGGGCGGTGTCGGCGAAGGCATTGGCCGCGTCCACCATGGCCGCGGCAGCCGGGTCGGCAGCCGCCACGAAAGTTCCAGACCTCCCCCGGGTTTCGAGGACCCCGGCGGTCTCGAGCTCGCGGTAGGCCCGGGCGACGGTATTGGCCGCCATTCCCAGCGTGCCGGCCAGGTCACGGACGGTGGGCAGCCGGGTCCCGGCAGGCAGCCGGCCGTCGCGAATCGCGTCGATGATCTGCAGCCGCAGCTGGTCGAACAACGGCCCCGCGTGCGGGTCGAGGTGCACCCACTCAGCGAAATCGGTCACCAGCCGAGTATGACCGATGACGAGGTGGCCCAGATCACCCAAGACCCGATAACGTGGTCCAATGCGGGTGACGGTGTTCAGCGGTGCGGGGATGTCCGCCGACAGTGGCGTGCCGACCTTCCGGGACGCCGAGACCGGACTGTGGGCCAACACCGACCCCTACGAGATCTCGAGTTCGGACGCCTGGCGCCGCCACCCCGAGCGGGTGTTCGCCTGGTATCTGTGGCGCCACCACATGATGGGCAACGTGTCCCCCAACGACGGCCACCGGGCCGTGGCTGCGTGGCAGGACTACACCGAGGTCGACATCGTCACCCAGAACATCGACGACCTGCACGAGCGCGCCGGCAGCACACGGGTCCACCACCTGCACGGCAGCCTGTTCCAGTTCCATTGCGACAGTTGCAAAGCCAACTTCGAAGGCACGCTGCCGCCGATGCCTGAGCCCGAAATCGCCATAGAACCGCCGGAGTGCTACTGCGGCGGCCTGGTGCGGCCCAATGTCGTGTGGTTCGGCGAGAACCTGCCCTCCGACGCCTGGAACAACTCGGTCGCAGCGGTCAGCGGGGCCGACCTGGTGATCACCGTCGGCACGTCGTCGGTGGTATACCCGGCGGCGTCCCTACCGGAAGCCGCTGTGCAGCAGGGCATCCCGGTGATCGAGGTGAATCCGAAGCCGACACCGTTCTCCGATCTGGCCACGGTGTCCCTGCGCGAGACGGCGGCCAACGCGCTGCCGACCCTGTTGCAGCGCCTGCCGGAACTGCTGTCGACGATCAAGCAGGCCTGACGGCCCGCCCCAGCGCCACCTCTGCCAGCGGCACCCAGCCCGGCAGCATCAGCACGCGACGGGCATCCGAAACCTCGAAACCTGCGCCGATGATGCTCCGCTCGGTCTCCCGATGTGCGTGACAGTTGCCCGAAATCTTCGGCCAGAACGTCGAATCCAGGAATCGCTGCACCCGGCCACGCACCCCGCCGCTGGCGACGTGCTCGAAGTAGCGCAGTTCGCCGCCGGGCTTGAGCCGTGAATACATCTGCCGCAGCACGCTTTCCGGCTCGTCAACCGAGCACAGCACCAAGGAGCACACCACGGCGTCGAAAAGATCGTCGCCGTCGAAGTTCTCGACGGTCTCGGTGCGGACGGTCACCGGCACCGGCGCGGTGAGCGCCGCCTTCCGGGCCAGGGGAGCCAGCCGGACCTCCGGCTCGACGGCCACCACCTCGGTCACGGTGTCCGGGTAGAACGCGAAGTTGGTGCCGGTTCCGGCGCCGATTTCCAGTACGCGGCCGCCGAGCTCCGCCAGATTCTCCTGCCGCAGCCTGGTCATGAACTTGCGCTCGCGTGACGACATCGCGATCCACATGCGGGCGAAGAACGGATTGTCCACCGAGGTATCGGTCATCGTCAGGAACCTTTCAGTCGTTCGACCAGCTGTTGCGGCGTCGTATCCGGTCCGCCCAGTCCTCTCACCATGCCACCGAGGCACGCGGCGCTGAGCACGCGGTCGGCGAACTCCTCGGGATCGCCGAACGGCAGATACGGCCGCGAGATGAACAACGCCGCAAGACCGTGCGCCACTGTCCACAACCCGAGCGCCGCCACCGTGACGTCGCCGAGCGGAGAGCCGCCCCCGTCCATCAGGGCCTGCACCGAATCCCGCATGTGCACGAATGCCGCGGTGTTCAGGGCCTGGTCCACGTCGCTGCCGGGATGTCCCTCGGACATCATGGCGATCCGGTAGAGCTCGGGGTTCTGGCGGGCGAAGCGGACATACGCCAGCCCTTGCGCCCGCAACCGGTCGATCGTCGTCGGCTGTTCGGCGGCCACGTGCTGCATCACGTCGTCCAGTTGCTCGAAGTACCGGCCGCACACCGCGTCCAACAAGGTGTCCTTGTCAGCGAAATGCAGGTAGATCGATGGTGGGGTGACGCCCACCCGCTGTGCGACGGACCGGATGGACACCGCCTTCTCCTGGTTCGATTCCAGGAGGATTTCGGTTGCCGCGTCCAGGATTTCGTCGCGCAGCTGGTCGCCGGAACCGCGCGGGGCACGACGCCGTTTGGCCGCCGTCATCGCGCGCCGCACGCCGACAGCTGGGGCGCCGATTCACTGATACCGATGCGTTTGTGCAGCCGCGCCAGCGGCGCCGGCGCCCACCAGTTCCACCGCCCCATCAGGTGCATGAACGCCGGCACCAGCACCGTCCGCACCAGGGTGGCGTCGACCAGGACGGCGATGGTCAGGCCGAGCCCGAACATCCGCATGAACGACACCTCGGCGGCGATCAGCGCGCCGAACGAAATCGACATCACGAGGGCCGCCGCGGTGATGACGCGGCCGGTGTGGGCCAGGCCGAGCGCGACGCTCTCGTCGTTGTCCTGTTCGACGAGCCAGAACTCCCGGATGCGAGCGACCAGGAACACCTCGTAGTCCATCGACAGCCCGAACGCGATGCAGAACAGCAGCACCGGCATGTTCGACGCCAGCGTTCCGGTCGCCGTGGTGCCGAGCGCGCCGAGGTGACCGTCCTGGAAGATCCAGACCAGCGCACCGAATGCCGCCGTGAGCGAAAGGACATTGAGGACAACGGCTTTCACCGGCAGGACCACGCTGCCGGTGAGCAGGAACAGGAGCCCGAGTGTGATGACGGCGATGACGGCCAGCACCCACGGCAGCCGGTCGGTGACGGCCTGCACGCTGTCGTGACTGATCTGGGCGACGCCCGCCAACTGCACCAGCCGCCCGTCCGGCCCCCGAACGGCGTGCACCGCATCGAGCTGCGCCTGAGACGCGTCCGAGAACAGCGGCGCGCTGCTGCCGATTGTCAGGAAGGCGCTGCCGTCGACGATCGCCGCGCCGGGACCGGCCGGGCCCACTTTCCGGCCGCCGACGAAAGTGCCAGTGGGCGAGGAGACTTCGGTGACCGCGGCGACGCGCGAGACATCGGCGGCGTACGTATCGAAAGCGGCCGGGCTCAGCCCGGCGGCGTCGGGAATGACGGCGGTGATGTCGGTGGCGGAGTTGTTGGCGAAGTCGTTGCGCAGCTGGTCCCCCAGCTGGTGTGCCGACGCCGTGGTCGGCAGTACCCGCTCGTCGGGGAATCCCCATTTCGCACCGAGGAAGGGCGCGCCCAGCACCAGCAGCAGCGCGACGACGGCGAGGCTCGCCGAGACCGAGCGGCGCATCACGGCTTTGGCGGCGCGGTACCAGAACATTTCCTGCACGGGTTTGGGCGTGGTGTCGCGCCGGAACAGGTGCGGCAGGCTGAGGGAATCGAGCCGGTCGCCGAGGAGCCAGATGGCGGCCGGCGTGACGATCACCGCGGCCGCGGCGGCGAATGCGACCGTCGCGATGCCGGCGTACGCGATGGAGGTGAGGAAGTACATCGGGAACATCAGCATCGCGGCCATCGACAGGCCGACCGTGGTCGCCGAAAACAACACGGTGCGGCCCGCGGTGACCATGGTGCGGATCAGCGCCCGGTCCCGGGGCTGGCCCTCGGCCACCTCGTCGCGGTAGCGACTGATGATCAGCAATGTGTAGTCGATGGCGAGGGCGAGCCCGAGCGCGGTGGCGACGTTCAGCGCGAAGACGGACACGTCGGTGAAGAACGTGATGGTCCGCAGCACCGCCAGGGTGCCGGTCATCGCCAATCCGCCCACCAGGATCGGCAACGCCGCAGCGACCAGTCCCCCGAACACCCACACCAGCACCAGGAAGCTGAGCGGTATCGCGATGGACTCCATCAGCAGCAGATCATGTTCTGTCTGGGTGTTGATCTGGGAGTAGATGATCGCCCCGCCACCGGCCTTGACGGTGACACCCGGCCGGTCGTGGACAACCTGGTCGGCGAGTTCCTGGGCGTACTTCTGCGCGTTGTTCTCACCGCCGTTCATGCCGGCGACGATCAGCCCGGACTTGCCGTCCTTGCTGATCAATTCCCCGGCCGCGGCCGGCGGCACCGTCCAGGCCGAAGACACGTAGGCGACGTGCGGCGAAGCCTTCAGATGGTCGACGATCTCGCGGGCGGCGACGGAAGCCGCCGGGCCCTGCACCCCGTCAGGCGCGGTGACGGTAACCAGCATCGGCATGTCGCCCTGGTGGAACTTGGTGGCCAGCAGCCGGCTGGCTTGTGCCGACTCGGACTTCGGATCTTGGAAGCCGCCCGCGGGCAGGGTCTTGACGACCGGGACACCGAAGATCGCCGCGGCGATCAGGACCAGCCCCGCGACGGCCAGAATTCTCTTCGGCGCGGCGATGGCCAGCAGCGCGATGCG
This sequence comes from Mycobacterium sp. SMC-21, assembly GCF_045310825.1. Classification (NCBI taxonomy): domain Bacteria; kingdom Bacillati; phylum Actinomycetota; class Actinomycetes; order Mycobacteriales; family Mycobacteriaceae; genus Mycobacterium; species Mycobacterium sp. SMC-21. Next base: position 21,673 of record NZ_JBJIAO010000038.1, read on the forward strand.
GTTAAGCATGCAGTCCCCTTCTGCTAACACCGCTAAGTTATCGTCGATAACTCAGACCTGTCAATGCTCACTCACCCCTGGTCACGAGATTTATTGACGTCTGGTTCACACCACCCACCAGGCGTTACCGCGGTGACCGTCATCATGTTTGCTACTGGCCAGTGAACTAAGCCGCGACCAGGACCGCTGTCAGCACATCAAGATCACCTGCGACCTTGCGGAATGTGAGCTACCCACGGGTCACTTGGGGGTCGGAGTAGGCCAACCTACCCAGCGGTAAGAATTGCCAACGTTTTCCGAATCGTGACTCAATGATTTCTTAATAGCGACCCATAGCCTCATAGACATGTGGATCGACGACACCAACGCAGATGTCATCAAAGTAGATTTCGATGCCCTGTACCACGGGGACGTCCTGATCGAGGGTGACACGTCCGAGCAGTTCCCCGACCTCGCCGAGGCTGTCTGATTCCGCGGGTTCACCCGCGAGTCTGACGCCGCGCCGAGGCGCGACGCCCGTGCACTGAAATCGCGTGCACGCAGGGACTCGCTGGGGTGATCACCAGCGTCAAAGCCACCGACCAATACGGTCGGTGGCTTTTTGTGTGTCCGGGCTCGGGTCCCGGCTCACCCGACAGCCATCTACAGCCCCAGGTCGCGACCGATGACCTCGCGCATGATCTCGTTCGAGCCCGCCCAGATCTTGGTGACGCGGGCGTCCTTCCAAGCCCGCGCGACCCGGTACTCGTTCATGAAGCCGTAGCCGCCGTGGATCTGGACGCAGTTGTCCAGGATTTCGTTCTGCACCACCGAACTCCAGTACTTGGCTTTCGCCGCGTCGACGGCGGTCAACTGGCCGCTCAGGTGCGCCATCACACAGTTGTCGACATAGGCCTGCGCCACATCGAGTTTGGTGACCATGTCAGCGAGCAGGAACTTGTTCCACTGCAGGGAGCCGATGGCCTGGCCGAACGCCTTGCGCTCCTTGGCGTATTCGACGGTGTCTTCCAGAATCCGCCGGACGTGGGCGAGGTTGGCCACCGCGACGCTGATCCGCTCCTGGGGCAGCAACGTCATCATGTGGATGAAGCCCCGGTCGACCTCACCGATGATCGCCGACTCGTCGACCCGGACGTCTTCGAAGAACAGCTCCGCGGTGTCCGCTTCGGGCTGGCCCACCTTGTCCAGCTTGCGCCCGCGCGTGAACCCCGGCATGCCCGTTTCGACGGCGAACAGCGTGATGCCCTTGGAGCCCTTTTCGGGTGCGGTTCTCGAGGCGACGATCACCATGTCGGCCTGGGTCCCGTTGGTGATGAACGTCTTCGAGCCGTTGATGATGTAACTGGACCCGTCCTTGACCGCGGTGGTCTTCAACGCGGCCAGGTCCGATCCACCGGAGGGCTCGGTCATCCCGATAGCGGTGATCATCTCGCCGGTGCAGAACTTCGGCAGCCACCGCCGCTTCTGTTCCTCGGTGGTCAGCGTGACCAGATATGGTGCGGCGCAGTCGTAATGGATGGTGAACGCCGACGCCGCGGCGGCACTGGACCGCGAAAGCTCTTCGCACAGAACGGTGTTGAAGCGGTAATCGCCCGCGGCGCTACCGCCGTACTCTTCGGGCACCTCCAGCCCCAGATACCCGTTGCGGCCGGCCTCCAGCCACACCTCACGGTCGATGTAGCGCTGCTCGATGAACTTGTCTTCATTTGGCTCGATGTGTCGAGAGACGAATTCGCGCACCGAGGCACGGAAGTCGTCGTGATCTACCTCGAACAAGCTGCGCTGCATATCAAAGTCCTTAACGCGGGTCGCCTTTGGCCAAAAGCTACCCCGCCGGCCGCCACCGAACGCAGTGAGGGCCGTGACCCGGTGGGAGTCACGGCCCTCGGCGCATGAATTGCGGCTAGACGCCGGCGAGTTCGGCTTCGCCCGCGCCGACCATCCGGGCCAGCCGGCCGGTGATGATCTCCTCGGCTTCCCCGACGATGCGGTGAATCAGCTCGTCGCACGTCGGGATGTCGTGGATCAGGCCCATGACGGTGCCCGCGGTCCAGATGCCGGCGTCGAGGTCGCCGTTCTCGAACACCTTGCGGCCCCGCACACCGGCCACCAGATCCTTGACGTCCTCGAACTGGCCGCCGCCCTTGAGGATTTCCACCACCTCACGCGAGACGGCGTTGGACGCCACGCGCGCGGTGTTGCGCAGGCTGCGGAAGATCAGCTCGGTGCCGCGCTCGTCGGTCGCCACGATGGCTTCCTTGACGTTCTGGTGGATGCACGACTCGACGGTGCACATGAAGCGCGTGCCCATGTTGATGCCGTCCGCGCCGAGCGCCAGTGCGGCCACCAGGCCGCGGGCGTCACCGAAGCCGCCCGAGGCGATCATCGGGATCTCGATCTCCTTGGCCGCGGCCGGGATGAGCACCAGGCCTGGCACGTCGTCCTCACCGGGGTGACCGGCGCACTCGAAACCGTCGATGCTGATGCCGTCGACGCCGAGGCTCTGGGCCTTGACGGCGTGGCGCACCGAGGTGCACTTGTGCAGCACCTTGATGCCGGCGTCATGGAACATCGGCAGGTGCGGTCCCGGGTTGGAACCGGCCGTCTCCACGATCTTGATGCCGGCGTCGACGATCACCTTGCGGTACTCGTCGTACGGCGGCGGGTTGATCGACGGCAGGATCGTCAGGTTCACGCCGAACGGCTTGTCCGTCAGGTCGCGGGTCTTGGCGATCTCGTTGGCCAGATCCGCCGGCGTCGGCTGTGTCAGCGCGGTGATGAAACCCAGGCCGCCCGCATTGGCAACGGCGGCAACCAGTTCCGCGCGACCGACCCACTGCATGCCGCCCTGGGCGATCGGGTGCTCGACACCGAAGGCCTCGGTGAACTTCGTCCGGATTCCCATCAGCGCGGCGCCATCCGGATCGCGCCATCCAGACGGATGACCTCACCATTGAGCATCGGGTTCTCGATGATGTGCTGTGCCAGGGCGCCGTACTCATCGGGGTCACCGAGGCGCGCGGGGTGCGGCACCTGCTGGCCGAGGGACTTCTGCGCCTCTTCCGGCAGCGAGCCCAGCAGCGGGGTCTTGAACAGACCCGGGGCGATGGTGCAGACGCGGATCAGCTCACGCGACAGGTCGCGCGCGATCGGCAGGGTCATGCCGACGACGCCACCCTTGGACGCCGAGTACGCGGCCTGACCGATCTGGCCGTCGAACGCGGCGACCGAGGCGGTGTTGATGATGACGCCGCGCTCCTCGCCGACGGGCTCGGTCTTGGCGATGCGCTCGGCGGCGAGGCGGATCACGTTGAAGGTGCCGATCAGGTTGACCTCGACCACCTTGCGAAAACCGTCGAGCGGGAACGCACCGTTCTTGCTCAGCGTCTTGATGGCGTTGCCGATGCCCGCACAGTTGACATTGATGCGGACCGGGCCCATCTCCTCGGCCGCGTCCAGCGCCGCCGCGACGCCGGCCTCGTCGGTGACATCGGTGGCGACGAACTTGGCGCGCGGCCCCAGCTCGGCGACGACGTCCTCACCCTTGAGGTCGATGACGACGACGCTGCCGCCGGCATCGAGCAGGCGCTTGGTGGTCGCCAGGCCCAGGCCCGACGCACCACCGGTCACGACGGCTACGGAATCTTTGATCTGCATTGATGCAATTCCCTTCTTGTTACGGAAATCTGTGGGGCGCCTCAGGCCCAGTCGCGCAGGACCGACTCGGTGTCGGCACCGGGCACGCGAGGTGGCGTCGGGATGCTGGGCACGCTGCGTGAGAACCGCGGCGCGGGCATCGGCTCGAGGTTGTCGCCGTCCTCGGGCGAGAACCGGAAGAACGTGTCGCGCTCGGTGATGTGCGGCTCGGTCTCGACCTCGGCGAAGCTCAGGACGGGGCTGACGCAGGCGTCCGAGCCGGTGAACACCTTGGCCCAGTGGTCGCGGGTCTGCGCCTTGAAGGCGTTGGTGAAGATCTCGCGCAGCTCGGGCCAGCGGGCGACGTCGTTCTGGCCGGGCAGGGTGGCCGGGTCGAGTTCCAGCTTGGCCAGCAGCTCGGCGTAGAACTGCGGCTCGATGGACCCGACGGCCATGTACTTGCCGTCGGCGGTCTCATATGTGTCGTAGTACGGGGCGCCGGTGTCGAGCATGTTGGTGCCGCGTTCGTCGCTCCACATGCCCTGGCGGCGGAAGCCCCACATCATCTGCATGAGCACGCTGGAGCCGTCGACCATCGCGGCGTCGATCACCTGGCCCTTGCCGGAGGTCTGCCGCTCGAACAGCGCCGAGAGGATGCCGACCAACAGGAACATCGAGCCGCCACCGAAATCGCCGGCCAGGTTGAGCGGCGGCACCGGGCGCTCGCCCTTGCGGCCGACGGCGTGCAGCAGGCCGTTGAGCGAGATGTAGTTGATGTCGTGGCCGGCCTGCAGGGCGCGCGGGCCGGTCTGGCCCCACCCCGTCATGCGGCCGTAGATCAGGCGCTCGTTGAGCTTGGCGCAGTCTTCGGGGCCCAGGCCCAGCCGCTCGGTGACACCCGGGCGGAAGCCTTCGATGAGGACGTCGGCCTTCTTGATCAGGCTCAGGACCAGTTCGCGTCCTTCGTCGCTCTTCAGGTCGGCGGTGACGGAGCGGCGGTTGCGCAGCATGGAGTCGCCGCTGGGCTTGCCGGACTTGCTCGGGCGTTCCACGCGCACCACGTCGGCGCCCAGGTCACCGAGGATCATCGCCGCGTGCGGTCCGGGGCCGATGCCGGCCAACTCGACAACGCGCAGTCCCTGCAATGGTCCAGCCATCTAAATGCACCTCTTGGTCGATCGGTTTGAGCCCCAGTTCTATTGACCGCGACATAGCTTACTTGTATAACGAAGTCTGTCTAGTGCGGGCATCAGGCCCGCCCATGAAACTGGGGTACTGAATGACTTACACCGGATCCGACGATCTGACGGTCTCACTGGAAGACGGCGTGTTGTCCGTGACGCTCAACCGGCCGGACACGCTGAACTCGCTGTCGCTGGAAATGCTCGAACTCCTCGGCGATGCGGTGCTCCAGGCCGCGACCGATCCGGCGGTCAAGGTGGTCCGGCTGGGCGGTGCGGGCCGTGGCTTCTGCTCCGGCGCGGGCCTGAGCCCCGAGGACCAGGAGGCCAAGAAATTCGATGCCGCCGCGGTGCTGAACGCGGCCAACCGGGCCGTCGCGGCGCTGGTGAACCTGCCCAAGCCCGCGGTCGCGGTGGTGCACGGCGTCGCCGCCGGTGTCGGGGTGTCCCTCGCTCTCGGGTGCGACATCGTCCTGGCGTCCGAGAAGTCGTCGTTTCTGTTGGCGTTCACCAAGATCGGCCTGATGCCCGACGGCGGTGCCTCGGCTCTGGTCGCCGCGTCGATCGGCCGCGCCCGGGCCATGCGGATGGCGCTGCTGGCCGAGAAGCTGCCCGCGTCCGAGGCGCTCGCCGCCGGGCTGGTGAGCTCGGTGCACGCGGCCGACGAGCTCGACGCCGAGGTCGACCGGGTTCTCATGGCGCTCAAGTCCGGCCCGGCCGTGGCCCTGCGCAAGACCAAGCAGGCCATCAACGACGCCAGCCTGACCGAGCTGAACAACACGTTCGCCCGCGAAACCGCCGGGCAGATCCAGCTTTTGAACGCCGCGGACTTCCGCGAGGGCGTGGCCTCCTTCCAGGAGCGCCGGCTGCCGGTTTACACCGACGTGTAGCGAACGGGTCCACACCACGAGCGTGCGCACAGATCACCAGATCCGCGGTTGACGCGCTCTGGTTGCACAGTCGCGGAGTCATGCGTTTCGGCGGGTTCGCGAGTGTGCAACCAGGGCGTCGATTTCGCGGATCCGGTGATCTGGTTGCACATTCGCGGCAATGGCTCATACCGACGTACGGCCAAAATCGCTTGACGGGCGCGGGACGATGGACTGGTGAGTTCCCAGTTCGACGTCGAAACGCCAGAACCGCGGACCACTGACCGCTGGCGGGTGTTCGCGCCCTTACGTTTCCGCGAATACCGCCTGCTCATCGCGGCCGTCTCGCTGTCCATCTTCGCCGAGGGCATGTGGACGGTCGTGGCCGCGCTGCAGGTCATCGCGTTGGACAACGATCCGGCCGCGCTGTCTCTGGTGGCGACCTGCCTGGGTACCGGCCTGGTGTGCTTCGTGTTGGTCGGTGGCATCGCGGCCGACCGGCTGAACCGACGAAACATCATCATCACCGTCGAGACCGTCAACCTCGCCGCGGTGACGGCCGTCGCTGTCCTCAGTTCAACTGGGGCGCTGCGCATTTGGCACATGGCGGTGGCGGCGACCTGCCTCGGCATCGCCGCGGCCTTCTTCTTCCCGGCCTACAGCGCGCTGCTCCCCCGCATCCTGCCTGCCGAACAACTGTTGGCGGCCAACGGCATTGAGGGCGTGGTGCGCCCGGTGCTGCAGCAGGCGATCGGCCCGGCCGCCGCCGGCGTCCTGGTCGGGCTGACGTTCCCGAGTATCGGTGCGACCACGGTCGCGGTGTTGTTCGCCGTGGGCCTGGTGCTGCTGGTGGCCACCCGGCCGAGCACCGTCCGGGCCGACGCGGAACCGGTCGAGCACAAGCACGTCCTGCACGATCTGCGTGACGGTTTCCGGTTCATGACCCGCACCCCGTGGCTGCTGTGGACCCTGCTGGTCGCCAGCGTCTACGTGCTGGTGGTGCTGGGACCCATCGAGGTGCTGGTGCCGTTCATCGCCGAACGACGCTTCGAAGACGGCCCGCGCGCCTACGGGTTCATCATGGCCGGGTTCGGTATCGGCAGCGCCGTTGGCGCACTTGCGGTTTCCGCCGCGCGGATGCCGCGGCACTACCTGACCGCGATGATGGTGATCTGGGGCCTCGGCGCGCTGCCACTCGTCGTCGTCGGCAGCACGTGGTCGTTCCCGGTCATGCTCGCCGCGACGTTCCTCGTCGGCATCGGTGAGGGCGCCAGCATGGTGATCTGGGGAACGCTGCTGCAGATGCGGGTACCGACCGAGATGCTGGGCCGGGTCTCGAGCCTGGACTTCTTCGTCTCGCTCGTGTTCCTGCCGGTGTCCTACGCGATCGTCGGCCCGCTGTCGAAAATCGCTCCGATGCAATGGATTTTCGTGGTATCCGGCGTGGTGCCGTTGGTGCTGACGGCCATCGCCTGGGGCGTGGCCAGGATGCGCGCCGACGAACTGGCCCACCCCCTGTGATTTGTGCACGATTTTCCGCGCCGGGCGCGGAAAATCGTGCACAAATCCCTGGTCGAACTAGCCGCGGTGCAGCGTGAGCAGGTGCTCGTAAACCTGGCCGTTGATGCGGTTGTGGTTGATCTCGTCTTCGGTCAGCTCGCGGCGGATCTTGCCCGGCACACCGGCGATCATGGTCCCCGGCGGCACCACGAAACCTTGCGGCACAACGGTTCCGGCCGCGACCAGGGAGCCGGCGCCGATCACCGCGCCGTTGAGGACGATGGCCCCCATGCCCACCAGGGCGCCGTCCTCCACCGTGCAGCCGTGCAGGACCGCGTTGTGCCCGACGCTGACGCCGGCGCCGACCTTCACCGGGAAGCCCGGGTCGACGTGCACCGTGCAGCCGTCCTGGATGTTGGAGCCCTCACCGATCTCGATGGGCTCGAACTCGGCGCGCAGCGTGGTGCCGTACCAGATGCTGGCCCGCGCGGCGAGCGTCACCTGGCCGAGCACCGATGCGGTCGGCGCGACCCACGACTCGTCGTGCAGCTGCGGGGCGTGGCCCTGGATGGGAAGAATCAACGGTCCTGACATGCGGCAGAGTTTAGGTCGCGCGCCACCGCGGCCCGGAGCGTGGCGCAATCTGTGCGATTCGTGTCGGTTCTGCCACTGGCCTGGCCGTGGCGCACCGGCCAGAGTGGGGCGGTGACGCTCACCTCGACGACTGCGCCGACTCGCGCCGCATGGGCGGTGGCCGCCGTCAGTTTCCTGGCGATCCTGGCCGCCGCCGGCTTCCGGGCGGTCCCCGGCGTGCTGATGACCCCGCTGCACCATGAGTTCGGTTGGTCGCACGCCACGGTCGGCCTCGCGATGTCGGTCAACATGACGCTGTTCGGGGTCACCGCTCCGTTCGCGGCTGCGCTGATGGACCGATTCGGCGTCCGGCCGGTGCTGTCGGTGGCTCTGGGGCTGATCACCGCAGGTTCGGCGCTGTCGGTGCGGGTGACGTCCGGTTGGCAGCTGGTGGCGTGCTGGGGCGTATTGGTCGGTATCGGTACCGGCTGCATCTCGATGGGCTTCGTGGCGACCCTCGCCACCCGCTGGTTCGACGAACGCCGCGGCCTGGTGACCGGCGTGCTGACCGCAGCCAGCGCCACCGGGCAACTCATCTTCCTGCCCCTGGTCGCCGAGGTCGCGACCCGTCACGGCTGGCGCTGGGCCTGCCTCATCGTCGCCGCGGCCGCGTTCGCGGTCGTCGCACCCGTCCTCATCGTCATGCGCCACCATCCTCCTGCGCCGACGGCGGCGCCGACCAACGGCTTCCGGTCCGCGCTCGACGGGCTCGTCGTCGGCGCGCGGGTGCCCGTGTTCTGGCTCCTCGCGGGCAGCTTCGCGATCTGCGGTATGACCACCAACGGATTGATCGGCACCCACTTCATCCCTGCCGCAGGCGACCACGGCATGCCGACGACGGTCGCCGCGGGGCTGCTGGCCACGATCGGCGTTCTCGACGTGGCGGGCACGGTCTGTTCGGGCTGGCTCACCGACCGGGTCGATCCGCGGCTCCTGCTCACTGTGTATTACGTCGGACGCGGGATTTCGCTGATGCTGCTGCCTTCGCTGCTTTCCGCGCACGCCGACCCGGGCACCTGGGTGTTCATCGTCTTCTACGGCCTGGACTGGGTTGCCACGGTGCCGCCCACGATCGCGCTGTGCCGCGACTACTTCGGTGATCGGTCCCCGGTGGTGTTCGGCTGGGTGTTTGCCGCGCATCAGGTCGGCGCCGCGATCGCCGCGGCCGCCGCCGGCTGGCTCCGCGATCTGCAAGGTAACTATGACCTGGCCTTTCAACTCGCGGCAGGCTTGTGCGCGGTCGCCGCGCTGCTGTGCTTCAGCGTCCGAAAAGTGCAGGTCAGCCCCGCCTGACGAAACCGGACCGCCGGTAGCTGATTTTGCTGTTTCCCAGCGCCAGCCATTACCATTCGACGGGCGCCACGCCCCGGATGGGGTCTCCCCGGTCGGGCGGGGTGCGCGTCATGAACAGCTGAGGAGCCGAACCATGAAGACTCGCACCAGCAGATTTCTGGGCGTAACCGCGGCCGTCGCCGCCCTGACCGCATCGCTGCCGCTGGCAGTGTCCGCCTACGCGGACCCGCCGCCGCTGCCGCCGCCGACCAACAAGACGGTGGACCCCCAGGGCCCCGGCTGCGACAAGGTCAAGGCCGGCATGCCCGACCTGAAGACGTTGGTCAACAAGCCGGTGAGCCAGGCGCTGGCCGCCATTCCGGCGATCAGCACCTTCAACTCGGCGATCTCCGGCGGCCTGAACCCCGCCGTGAACATCACGAGCGTGCTGGACAACGGCCCGTACGTCGTGTTCGCGCCGACCAACGAAGCCTTCGCGGCGCTGGACCCGGCCAAGCTGGAGGCCCTGAAGGCCGACCCGGCCGCGCTGACGAGCCTGGACTACTACCACGTGTTCCTGGGCGTGCTGGGCAATGACACCGTCAAGGGCCAGCGTCCGACGCAGCAGGGCACCCAGATCAAGGTGACCGGCGACGGTGGCGACATCAAGGTCAACGACACCGCCAAGCTGGTGTGTGGCGCGATCGAGGCGAGCAACGCCCGCATCTACGTGATCGACACCGTGCTGGACCTGGCTGAGGCCCCGGCCCCGGTGACCGCCGCGGGTAGCGAGACCTCCACCTCGACCTCGGCCACCACCACGACGTCGACCTCCGCAGCGCCGAGCGCCGCCGAGTCGACCTCGGCGACCCCGACCACCACGTCGGCCGCGCGGTAGCCAACAGATTCAAACGAAATCGGCGCCCCTGCACCACGTTGTGCAGGGGCGCCGATTGGCTTTGTGGGACTTACAGGCCGCGTCGGCCGAGCCGACTACAGACCCAGGTCGCGGCCGATGATGTCCTTCATGATCTCGGTGGTGCCACCGAAGATCGTCTGGATGCGCGCATCGCAGTAGTCGCGGGCGACGCGGTACTCCATCATGTAGCCGTAGCCACCGTGCAGCTGCACGCAGCCGTCGATGACCTTCTTGGCGGTCTCGGTGCAGAACCACTTTGCCTTGGCCGCCTCGACCGCGGACAGGTCGCCGTCGAGCACGCCCTCCAGGCACCGGTCGATGTAGCGCTCGCAGACGTCGAGTTCGGTGTCCATCTCCGCCAGCAGGAAACGGTTGTGCTGGAAGCTGCCGATCGGCTGGCCGAAGGCCTTGCGGTCCTTGGCGTATTGCAGTGTCTGGCGCCAGGATTCGCGCGCACCGGCGATCGCGGAGATCGCGATGCCGAGCCGCTCCGACGGCAGGTTCTGCATCAGGTGGTAGAAGCCGCGGCCTTCCTGACCGAGGATGTTGGCCGAGGGGACCCGCACGTTCTCGAAATGCAGTTCCGAGGTGTCCTGCGAGTGCAGGCCCATCTTGTCCAGTTTGCGGCCGCGGGTGAAGCCCTCCATCCCGCGTTCGACGACGAACAACGTGAAGCCCTTGTGGCCGGCCTCGGGATCGGTACGACAGACCGTCACGACGAGATCGCTGTTGATGCCCGCCGAGATGAAGGTCTTGGAGCCGTTGATGATCCAGTCGTCGCCGTCGCGGACGGCGGACGTGCGAATGCCCGCCAGGTCACTGCCGGCACCGGGCTCGGTCATCGCGACGGCGAGGATCAGCTCACCGCTGGCGATGCCCGGCATCCACCGCGCCTTCTGTTCGTCATTGGCGAGGTGCTTGAAATACGGTGCGACGACGTCGTTCTGGAGGCTCAGCGCCGGCGCGGGGCCGCCGTAGCGGGCGATCTCCTCGTCGATGACGGCGTTGAACCGGAAGTCGTCCGACCCGCCGCCGCCGAACTCCTCGGGCATGTTGAACCCGATCAGGCCGTACTTTCCGGCGGCGACGTACGCCGACCGGTCGACCATGCGTTCCTGTTCCCACTTCTCGGCATTGGGGACGAGCTCACGCTCGATGTACTGCCTGGTGGATTCCCGGAGCGCCTCGTGCTCCTCTTCGAATACTGTCCGCTTCACGATTTCTTCTCCGTCACTTGGCTTTCCATACAGGCTGACGTTTCTGCGCGAACGCCAGCGGGCCTTCCTTCGCGTCCTCGGACTGCAGCAGGGTCACGAACTCCCGGTTGGTGCGCCGCCAGCCGTCCTTCTCCGCGGTCACGACGCCGTCGTCGGCGCCGTACGCCACGCGCTTGCTCGCCTGCACCGCCAATGGTGCATTGGACGTGATCCGTTCCGCCAGAGCCAAAGCCGCTTCGACGACGGTGCCGTCCGGGACCACCTGGTTGATCAGGCCCCAGCGCAGGGCATCGGCCGATGTCATGGGCTCACCGGTGAACAGCAGCTCCAGCGCCACCTTGCGCGGCAGCTGATCGACGATCCGGAAGACGCCGCCAGCACCGGCGATCAGTCCCCGCTTCACTTCCGGCAGGCCGAATTTCGCGCTCTCCTCGGCGATGACGAGGTCGCTGGCCAGCGCCAGTTCCGTGCCGCCGCCCAGAGCGGTGCCGTTGACGGCCGCGATGGTGGGTTTGTCGATGAAGTGGCTGACGTAGCCGGCGAAGCCCCAGTCCGTGTGGTCGGGGTGGAAGAGGTTCTCGCCGCGCGAGAGCGCCTTGAGATCCGCACCGGCACAGAAGGATTTGTCGCCGGAGCCGGTGATGACGACGGCCCGGATCTCGGGATCGTCCTGCGCGGCCTGCAGGGCGTCGCCGACACCGATGCTCACGGCCTGGTTCACCGCGTTGCGGGCGTCGGGCCGGTTGATGGTGATCAGCAGAACGTTGCCCCGCCGTTCGGAGAGGGCTCCGGGTTCGGCGGACACCGCGGTCACAGCAGTTCCAGGATGGTCGCGTTGGCCTGGCCGCCACCTTCACACATGGTCTGGAAACCATACTGAATTCCATTGTCCCGCATGTGGTGCAGCAGGGTCGTCATGATGCGGGCGCCGGAGCCGCCGAGCGGGTGGCCGAGGGCGATGGCGCCACCGTTCGGGTTCAGGCGGTTCTCGTCGGCGCCGATGTCCTTGAGCCAGGCCATCGGAACGGGGGCGAAGGCCTCGTTGACCTCGAACACACCGATGTCGTTGACGCTCAGGCCGGACTTCGCCAACGCCTTCTGTGTGGCGGGGATCGGGGCGCTCAGCATCATCACCGGGTCGGCGCCGGCCAGGACACCGGTGTGCAGACGGGCAAGAGGCTTGAGCCCCAGCTCTTTTGCCTTCTCGGCGGACATGATCAGCAGCGCGGCCGAGCCGTCGGAGATCTGAGAGGAGTTGCCGGCGTGGATGACACCGTCTTCCTTGAACGCCGGCTTGATGGCGGCCATGGACTCGACGGTGCCGCCGCGGCGGATACCGCCGTCTTCGGTGACGAAGTTGCCATCCTGGTCCTTGATGGCCACGATCTGGTCCTTGAAGGCGCCGGCATCCTGTGCGGCAGCGGCCTTTTCGTGCGACCGCAGCGAGAACTCGTCGAGCTGGGTGCGCGACAGGCCCCACTTCGCGGCCATCATCTCGGCGCCCGTGCCCTGGTTGGGTGACTGGCCGTCGTAGCGGGCGCGGAACGCCTCCGGGTACGGGTGTCCGCCGTTGGCGAGCGACGAGCCCATCGGCGTGCGCGACATCGATTCGACACCGCCGGCGACGACGACGTCGTAGTGGCCGGCGACCACACCGGCGGCCGCGAAGTGCACCGACTGCTGGCTGGAGCCGCACTGGCGGTCGACGGTGACGCCAGGAACGGTCTCGGGCCAGCCGGCGGTCAGGACCGCGGTGCGGGCGATGTCGAGCGCCTGCTCTCCGGCCTGCATGACGCAGCCCCAGATCACGTCGTCGACCAGCGCCGGGTCGACGCCGGCGCGCTGCACCAAGGCGTTCAGCACCTGAGCCGAGAGCTCCGCCGGATGGACACCCGACAGGGCGCCGTTGCGCTTCCCGATGGGCGAGCGGACCGCCTCGACGATGACTGCTTCAGCCACGGACATCTCCTTCAACGTTGAATATCGACCCGGGATTGACACCTGTAAAGGCGTCCACATCTGCGAACATAGAACAGAAGGTTTACTAGGTCAACCTACTAGTTGGTAGGCAAGCGCCGTTTCGGTGAATGCCGGCTGAATGGCAGGCTGCCGCCCCTTCACATGGTTTACTGAGTTGCCTAACAGGAGGCCAAGACAATCGGTTCAAGGAGGGCCCAGATGGCGCAGACTCCGCCGTTGTCGCCGATGATCGACCCACGTACTGTGCCATCCTCGGCCAGCGGCCCCATCCGCTCCCCCAAAACCGCGGAACTGGTGGCCGGCACCCTGCGCCGCATGGTCGTCGACGGCCAGCTCAAGGAAGGCGACTTCCTCCCCAACGAGGCCGAGCTGATGGCCCACTTCGGGGTCAGCCGCCCGACCCTGCGCGAGGCCGTGCGCGTGCTGGAGTCCGAGCGCCTGGTCGAGGTGCGACGCGGGTCGCGCACCGGCGCCCGCGTCCGCGTGCCCGGACCCGAGATCGTCGCGCGCCCGGCGGGCCTGCTGCTGGAGCTGTCGGGCGCGACCATCTCCGACGTGACCACCGCCCGCGCCGGCATCGAACCCACCGTCGTACGGCTGCTGACCGAGCAGGGCAACACCGAGGCGTTCGACGAGCTCGACACCATGCTGGCCGAGTACGTCCCGTCCGGCTACGAGACCGGCCGCATGGCCGAGACCACCGGTGACTTCCACCAGCGCATGGTCGAGCTGTCCGGCAACGCGACGCTGGCCATCGTCGCCGGCATGCTGCACGAGATCACCGTCCGCCACATCGCTTTCGCGATGCGGGAGAACCGGCCGATGTCGAAGTCGGACTACGACATCCTGATGCGGTCCTACCGGCGGCTGATGACGCTCATGCGCTCCGGCAACGCCGCTGCGGCCGAAGCGCATTGGCGCAAGCACCTCGACGTCGCCAACGGCCTGCTGTTCGCGGGCATGGAGGACGTCAAGGTCCGCGACGTCATGCGTTAGTGACGCCGTACACGGGGACATCGTCGGCCCACGGCTGGCGGGTCACCATGTCGCGCACCTTCACGTAACCGCGCTCGAACTCGCCGGTGGCGGCGTCGACCAGGCGGTACTGCTGTGTCTGCCGGTGGATGGGCTGCGCGTCGAGCATGACGATCCGCACCTCACCGGGCTCGAAGTGGCAGCGCTTCTGCAGCGCCGCGACGAGTTGTTCGTTCGACATGTGGCCGTCGCCGAAGTTCCAGCCGATGGCGGTCGAGACGATCCGCTCACCGTCGGTCAGCGTGTAGTCGGCCTCGTTGTGCCCGGCCATCGCGCGGTGCGCGAGCGTGAACAGCGCGCGGCCGTGCGTGTTGAAGGCGCGGAACGCGTAGCCCATGTACAGGTACATCTGCGCGTTCTCCGGGCTGCCGTAGTACCGCTCCATCTGGGTCGCGGGCATGCTCGCGATCGCGACGATGTTCTTCTCGATCTTCTCCGAAGCCGACGGCTTGATGCACCACAGCGACGTGTCCCAGTTGCCGGCGTAGTACCGCATGCCGGGCAGGAAAGACACCTTGCGCGGGAACAGGTTTCCGATGACGACGGTGCCCGCGACGACCGCGAACAGCACCACCGGCCACGGCGACGTCAGATCGGTGATGCCGATGTCGGCGTGACCGACGAACAGGGTCACGACACAGAACATCATGAAGACGTTCCACTCCAGCGGCACGCCCATCGGGATCGCCGACAGGATCCCGAAGTGGAAGCACAGCATGACGAACGCGGCGATGTATGTCGGCCAGCCGCCGTGACTGAAGAAGAGCACCAGCGGCACCGCGCCCTCGATGAAGGTGCTGAAGTGCGCCATGAAGCGCGACGGGCGGCCGGGTCGCAGGTCGTCCGGGAAGTGTTCGAAGAACGCGCGCTTGATGAACTTCGGCCGCAGCACGGGATTGTTGCTCATCATCGTGGAGATGACGAACGGGAAGTGGTGGTTGAGCTTCGACGTCGCGGCGCCCAGCCAGATCACCATGCACACGAGCTTGGCGGCGATGATCAGGTCGACGCCGTAGCCGGCGAACAGGAAGGCGACGGTGAACGAGCCGTAGACCTCGCCGCGGGCGGCCAGGAAGATCACCTTGTCGCGCAGACCGGCCAGGGCGAGGACGCCCAGGATCGCCCAGATCTGCCACATCGGGAGTACGCCGACAGTCGCGCCGGGCAAGACCGGGCCGGTGCCGTCAGAGCACAGCGCGACGACGAGCAGGGCCAGCAGCGCGCCGTAGAGCAGCACATCAACGGAGGTCCGGGCATCGCCACGCGTCAGCGGGATGCGGCCGGGCCACGGTGGCAGACGAATGGTCTTCGGCCGCAGCCAGTACAGGATCGAGCCCATCGGCGGGAAGAAGCGGTTGTTCAGTGGGCCGAACCCGCAGCCGAGGCCGATCACCTCGAACAGCATCGTGTAGAGCACGACCTTCTCGAACACGATCGGCTCGGTCCACCACGCCGCGACGTTCGTGAATCCGTCGATCCCCTTGGTGGACAACGCGATCAGCCAGCCGCCCAGGATGTACAGGCAGATCTTGACGACGTAGAACAGGTGCAGTGCCACCGGGGTGCCGAAGCCCGTCTCGGCCCAGTGCCGGGCCATGGGGACGATCTTCTGCGCGCGGGTGCCCTTGTTCCACTCCTCGAAGTCGATGACAGGAGTGTCCTGCGTGAGAAAGCCCATACCCGTCAGACTAGAACGTGTTCTAGTCTGACGGAATCAGATCCCCATAGTTGATCCCGTGGCCAGGGCGCAGACGTTCGAGAACCAGCGCCCCGGACACCGACGGGTTCAGGCCTTCGCGGGCGGCCGGAAGAAGATCAGCAGCTGCCCGATACCACCGGCGAGGCCGAGCCCGACGGCGATCAGCAACCCACACCAGCCGTGCAGCAGGTGGTAGAAGCCGCTGTTGTGGAACAGCAGGCAGTCCAGGCTGTAGCGGCCCGCACCCGTGCCCGCGATCGCCACGGCCGCGACGCCCAGCACCAGGTTGTACTCCCAGCCGGATTTCACGATGAAGAAGCCGTTTTCGCGGTGCACGGTCCATGCGGCCACCACCATCAGCGCCACGAACCCCGCGGCGGGGATCGGCGTCAGGAAGCCGGCAGCCAGGCCCAGGCCGGCCAGGATTTCGGTGCCGGCAGCCAGCCGGGCGTGCAGCATGCCGGGCTTCATACCGATGCTGTCGAACCAGGCGGCAGTACCGGGGATGCGGCCGCCACCGAAGAACTTGTTGTACCCGTGCGCAGCCATCGTCAGACCGAGCACCACCCGCAGCAGCAGGATCGAGAACGCGTAAGCAGTCACGCGATGAATTTAGCCCCCGGCGTCCAGCACCGCAGACAACCGTTCCACATACGAATCGACATCCGGTAAGGCCGACGGGGACGCGTGCACGCTGATCGTGACGGTGTCCCCGATGCCGTGCACGCCGTGCGTCAAGCCCATCATCGGCGACAACGCCGGGCACGCGGTGGTCAACACCACCGGGCACTCGCCGAACGTCAGATCGGCCGCGCCGCGGTTGACGCTCGAGACCACGGTGTTGCCGGTGGCCGTCGTCGACCGCGCGTGCGGATCGAATTGCTCAGTGCCCCAACGCAGCAGCCGGGCCGGCACCGCCGCGGTGGCGGCACCGCTCGCCGCGGCCGCGGGATGCTCGAACCGCTGCCGCCGCATGGCGAGTTCCGACTCGATCCGGGCCGCCCGCTCGTGGAAAGGCAAATCCGGGTGCAGGGCCACGCCGACGTTGCCGTAGTGGTTGTACGCCCGGCGGACCCCCGTCTTGGCCATCGGCACCTCGGCCCCGAGCGCGGTCACCCCGCCCAGCTCGGCCGCCAGCGCCTCGGAGATGGCCGCCAGCACCCCGACCGTCACCGTCGGCCCGGGCAGATCAGTACGGTGACGCACCACCGTCCGCATGGCGTCGGGGCCCACCGGCGCGTTGTTGGTCGGCTGCACCGGCCACGAATCCGCCGGTGGCGCAACAGCACCCGACTCGGTGTCCCGCACGAGTTGCCGGTGCGCGGCACTGGCGCGCCACGCCAGGTACGGCAGCGCCCACGTCCCCAGCCGCGACTCGACCACCGCCGGCACCGGCTGATCCCGGCCGAAGATGCGCCCCATGAGGGCCGTCGCGCGCTGCCCGTCGGCGAGGGCGTGCGACATCTGCACCACGACGACGGTGCCGGGGCCCGTCGTCGTCGGTATCCCGGTGACGCCGGCGAAGACGTGCAGTCGCCACGCCTGCACGGTCGCGTCGAGCTGGTCACTCGCGGCCAGGGCACACACGGCGTTCAGGCACCCGGACCAGGTGGGGTCCCCGGGTTCGTGCACGACGATCGGCATGGCATCACACCGCACCCAGGACGGATAGCGCCAGGAATGCGAATCGTCGATGCGTACCAACAACTCTGGGCACGCCGACACATTGCGCCGCACCGCCGCCAGCGCGGCGTCCAGGTCGGCGGGCACGCCGTCGAACCCGCACACCAGAAACATGTCGTTCGGGATTTTCGCCGACATCCAGAAACTCTGGGCGTCGGCGGCCGCCATCCGCTTCACGTCCACCACCCCGGGATTTGTGCACGAAAATCCGCGCCGGCCGCGGAAAATCGTGCACAAATCACGACGGTCACACCGGTTCGAACTTGGCGATCAGCCACTGGCCCCCCAGTCGTTCCAGGGTGACCCGCGCGCTGGTCGGGGTGCTGGTCGGCGGCTGGTCACCGACCCGGACTACCTGATTGACGAACACCAGCACCACGGCGTGGTTCTCCTCGACCGACACCGCGGCCGCGGCCGGCACCGACGTCGCCGCCGAGATGCGCCGCTGCTCGGCGCCGGGGATCACCGACTTGGTCAGCGTCGTGTACTCATCGAGGAACGGTGTCGTGAGCAGCTTGCGCGCGTCGGTCAGTTGTTGACGGACCGTGTCCGGCTCGTACGACAGCAGGGCGACGGTGCCATCGGTGGCCACCTTGATCACGGCGGCCTGGTCGGCCTCATTGCCGTGCCGCGCCGTCAGGTACCACAGCCCGCCCGCGGCGGCCGCGAGCAACAGTGCCAGCGCCGGCAGGACCCGATACGCCGTCACCCGTGCCCACTCGATGCCGCCGGTCTTGCGCGGCTTCACGTGTGGCACAACATCATTGGGCGCCGGCTCGGCCTCGACCGACTCGGCCGCATCCTGCTCCGGCTCGGTCGCCTCGAGTTCAGCCGCATCCGGCTCGTCGGGTTCATCCATCCCGTGCTTGCTCATTGGATCGGCTCCACCTTCGAGACCTTGGCGCTGTCGCCCACCTTCTGCATCGTCAGCCGCACGCGCCAGTAGCGGTCGCGTTGCGGCGGCCCGTTGCCGACCTCGGTGTGCACCTTCACCGCCACGAGGACCACGCCACTGGTGTCGTTCGCCGACTCCACGCCGGCCTCGGTGACGGTGCCGACCGATGCCGACTGCTGCTGTTTCACCGAGTCCACGACCGCCGTCGAACGCTGTTTGAAGTCGTCGAAATAGGCGCCGGTCGAGGTGTCCAACGCCCGCTTGATGTCGTCGTCGACGTGCCGGTAGTCGATGGTCGTGAGGTTCACCGCGACCTGCTTGCCGGCGGTCAGGTACATCTCGTGCAGGGCGTCGTCGCGACGCAACTGCAGCTCACGCTGACCGAGCCAGGCCACCAGCGCGCCCAATGCGCCCACCACCAGCACGCCCACGACCAGAGCCGCAATCACCTGCTTACCCCGTTGGGGCGCAGGGTGTTTCAGGAACGCGAGGGCTTCCTCGTCGGAGATGGCCGGTTTGTCGTCGTCGGCATCCGGCGTCTCGTCCGGGGCGCTCGCATCGTCGTCGTCGACCTCGTCGGGATTCCTGTGCCGCCCGTGCTCGTCAGCCATATGCCTTCCTCTCGCCGCACGCCCGGCCGGACGGCGACACCTCGGCCGAGTCTAGAGACCGCCGGGTGACCAGGGTCATGTTCGGTTCAGTTAGCACAGCTCGGTAACGTGCAGGAGAAGTGACGAGAGGATTCCAGTGAGCACCGACGAACGCACTTCCCCGGCCGATGGCGGCAGCAATCCACAGACGGTGCGATTCCGCGGTATCGACGAACTGACCCTGGTCGCCGACGAGTGGAACCGCGACGCGGAAGCCGCCGCGGACAAGCCCACGATCCTGATGCTGCACGGTGGCGGGCAGAACCGGCATTCCTGGAAGAACACCGGCCAGATTCTCGCGAACGCCGGCTTCCACGTCATCGCGCTCGACAGCCGCGGGCACGGCGACAGCGACCGCTCGCCCACTGCGAACTACTCACTCGAGACCCTGACCGGCGACACCCTGCAGGTGATCTATCAGATCGGCCGGCCGGTGGCGCTGATCGGCGCCAGCATGGGCGGTCTGACCAGCCTGCCGGTCGCGCATGAAGCCGGACCGGAACTGGTCACCAAACTGGTCCTGGTGGACGTCGTGCCGCGCTTCGAGAAGAGCGGCAGCGCCCGAATCCGCGACTTCATGTTCAGCGGCATCGACGGGTTCGCCTCACTCGAAGAGGCCGCCGACGCCGTCGCCGCCTACCTGCCGCACCGCACGCGGCCACGCAGCGTGGAAGGCCTCAAGAAGAACCTGCGCCTGCGCGACGGCAAGTGGTTCTGGCACTGGGACCCGGCCTTCCTCACCGCGCCCGGCGACGACCCGTTCGAGCGCGCCGAGATGCTCGAGCATGCGGCGATCAGCCTCGAGATCCCGATCCTGCTGATCCGCGGCAAGCTGTCCGACGTGGTGAGCACCGAAGGCGTACAGGACTTCCTGCAGAAGGTGCCGGGTGCGCAGTTCGTCGAGCTGTCCGACGCCGGGCACACCGCTGCCGGCGACGACAACGACGCGTTCACCGACGCGGTGGTGCAGTTCGTCCGTCAATGACCCGATCGCGGCTCGCCGCCTCGATACTTGAGCGGTGACGGTTTCGACGATCTCGCTGGTCGCCATCTGTGTGCTCGCCGTGGTGGTTGTCGTCGAGACCATCGTGTTGCGGGTGACGCGGTCCCGGCTGCGGGCCGCGCGGCGGGAGATCGAGGAACTGCGCGCGCCGTCCGAACCCCGCACCAATCTGCTGCTGGCCGGCGGCCGCGCCGCGGTGAAGACGATGTGGCAGACCGCCAACCTCATCAACAAAGAGGGCTTCGGCGGTGCGATGTGGTCGTCCATCGAGGAGCTCGCCGGCTGGGCCGAGGTGGAGCGGCCGGACCTGGCCAAGCTCGCACCGACCGGCCGCGTGGCGATCATGTTCTCCGACATCGAAGGATCCACGGCCCTCAACGAGCGCATGGGTGACCGGGCCTGGGTGCGGCTGATCGACCATCACGACAAGTTGGTCGGCCGGTGCGTCAAGAAGCAGTCGGGGCTCGTCGTGAAGAGCCAGGGCGACGGGTTCATGATCGCCTTCGCCGAGCCCGAGCAGGCCGTGCGCTGCAGCATCGACATGCAGCAGCAATTGGCGAAGGCGCCGGGCGGCGTCCGGGTCCGCATCGGGATTCACACCGGAAAGTCGGTGCGCCGCGGCGACGATCTGTTCGGCCGCAACGTCGCCATGGCCGCGCGGGTGGCGAGCCAGGCCGACGGCGGCGAGGTGCTCGTGAGCAAGGCCGTGCGAGATGCCTTGTCCGCCTCGGCTTCCTGCGCCGACATCACGTTCGACGGCGGCCGGGTGGCGGAGCTGAAGGGCTTCGCCGGCGACCACCGGCTCTATGCCGTGGGCTGGCTCCCGCCGGATTCGGCCAGCCGCTGATGCAGCCGGGCGCGAATATCGTCGGCCGTGTATGACTCGCGCTTGCGCTGATCACGCGCGACCAACACGCCACCGGCGACCACTCCCGCGACACCGGCCAGGCCAACCCACTTCCACACGCCACGCATGCAGTGATTATGACCGGGCGAAGCGCCGGGGAATGTCTAAGCTGCCCAGATGACTGGTAACGCGGTGACTTTGGAGCGGGCACTGGCCGAAACCCGGACCGGCGACATCTGGTTGTTCCGTGGGGCTTCCAAGCCCGACCGCGCCATCCAGACGCTCACCAACGCCCCTGTGAACCACGTCGGCATGACGGTCGCCATCGACGACCTGCCGCCGCTGATCTGGCACGCCGAACTCGGCGACAAACTCGAATGCCTGTGGAGCGGCAGCCATCACCGCGGCGTGCAGCTCAATGATCTGCGCGCCGCCGTCGAACGGTGGGTGTACGTGTACGGGCAGCGGTGCTGGCTGCGGCAACTGACGCCGTTCGCCACCCGCGAGCAGGAGGACCTGGCGCTGAAAGTGGTGGCCCGCATGGACGGCACCGCGTTCCCCACCACGGCGCGGCTGACGGGCCGGTGGTTCCGCGGGCGGGCGCCGGTGATCAGCGACTACACGCGCGGAATTCCGTTGGTACATCGCAAGGTTCGCGAATCCGCCGAGCGGGACAAGAACCGCCGGCGGACAGCCGGGCTCGAGACCGCGTACTGCGCCGAGACGGTGGCGATCACCTACGAGGAAATGGGGCTGCTGGTCACCGAGAAACGCGAGAACTATTTCGACCCGGGCTCGTTCTGGAGCGGCGATTCGTTGTCATTGACGCCGGGATATCACCTGGGCGCCGAGATCGAAATCCTCGCCTGACCTGCAGCCCGAAAACCGCGAATAATTTCAATCGCCGTCAGTGCAGTCAAGGCCGGACTAGCATTTGTGCGCAAATTCCCAGTAACCGGCAGGCCGGCAGGAGACGTCATGCGAATGAAAATTGCGCTCGTAGCACCGTGGATTGCCGCTGCCGCGATCGGCGGCGCGATCAGCCTTGCCCCGACAGCCGGCGCCGACCCGGACCCCGATGTGCCCTACGGCGGCGACGAATTCGACCTGCCGCAGCAGGGCCCGAACCCGTACGACTTCGGGTTCCACGAGTCGAATCACGACGAG
Organism: Mycobacterium sp. SMC-21; assembly: GCF_045310825.1. Classification (NCBI taxonomy): domain Bacteria; kingdom Bacillati; phylum Actinomycetota; class Actinomycetes; order Mycobacteriales; family Mycobacteriaceae; genus Mycobacterium; species Mycobacterium sp. SMC-21. The sequence continues at coordinate 43,859 of NZ_JBJIAO010000038.1, forward strand.
AAGGACACGTCCGCCGGCGCTACCGACGTGCCGTACTGATCCGCCTGATCGCCGGCGATATCCAGCAGCCGCTTCGGGTGCATGCCATCGACCTGACCGATGAACGGCGGATGGATGCTGTAGCCGAGCATGCGGCGAATGTCTTCTGACACCCGGCGGACGGTGTCGCGGGTCATCGACAGCGTGAAGGCCTCCTGCGGCCGCAGCCATGGCTCGCAGTATTGGGCAGTGACGGCCAGCCGCGGCCGGTCGGTGCGGTTGGCGCCGCCGCCGTGCCACAGCGTGCCGGGAAAGAACACGCACGACCCGGCGCTCATCACGACGGGCTTGCGCTCGACGTCGTCGCCGGGCAACCGGTCGCCCCACAATTGGCTGCCGGGCACCACATCGGTGGCGCCGTTGTCGGCGGTGAAATCGTCGATGGCCCAGATGGTCGCCGCACCCAGCGCGGCGCGGGGCCGCGGCAGCGGGTAGAAACCGTCGTCGGTGTGCAGCATCTGTGCCTGCTCCCCCGGCAGGATGTTGATCACCTGGAGCATCGACAGCAGATAGTTCGGCAGGAACATCCGGTCCAGCAGCGCGAGCACGCGCGGGTGGTCGGCGATGACGTCGCACGCCGCGGTCTTGTTGAGCACGCTGTAGATGCGCTGGGTGGACCGTCCCTCAAAACCGTTGCGGCCGTGTCGATCCAGCATCGGCGTCACGGCGGCGCGGATCTCGTCCAGCTGGGTCGCACTGAGCAGATCGGGCAGGATCACGTAGCCGTCGCGCGTCATCGTGGCGAGATCGGCATCGACGATCGCGGGGTCGACGGTCGCGCCGCTGCTTTCGGTCCGGCGATAGGTGCCGGCCAGGTCGCCGCTCAAGTCCGCCAGCGATGACACTTCAGTGCTCATTGCTCCACTCCCGCCGAAACATAACCAAGTTCTGTTATGTTTTGGACTATGGCACGTGCCCCGATCGGACGTCAACAACTTCTGACCGCCGCGCGCGACGAACTGGTGCGCGGCAACGGCGTGCTCGAACTGAGCGCACTGACCCGCCGGGCGCAGCTCAGCACCGGCGCCCTCTATCACCACTTCGGTTCCAAAAGTGGGCTTCTCGCAGCGGTTTACGACGACTTCTATCACGGGCTGCGCCATGCCATCGCCGACGTGCACCTACCCGTCGACGCCGACTGGGGAGTCCGGGAGCGCGAGCGCACCCGCCGTTTCGTCGTCTACCACTTCGACGATGAGCTGGCGCCGATCCTGCTCGGCCGCGCGACGCTGGACCCCGAACTCGCCGAACTCGAAGCGGTTCATCTGCAGACGATGAGCGAGGCAGCGGCCGACAACATCCGCCGCGGGCAGCACGACGGTGACTTGCCCGACGACATCGACGCGGACAGCGCCGGGGCGTTCGTCATCGGCGGACTGCGGCACAGCATCGCCCAACAGCTCCGGGCCACACCGCGTGCCGATCCCGATCTTGCCGCCGAACGGCTCTGGCATCTGGTCGCCGCGACACTCGGCATTTCGTGACGGGATCAGACGGTGCCGCGCGCCGCCCACGCCGTGGCCGTCACGGTGAACGGTCCGTCGCCAAGACGTTCGCGCGCAACGGTTTTCAGCATGCCGCGCCTCTCGTCATCGAGGCGCTGGACGTAGTCCCCGGCCGGTCCGACACCGAACGTGTACGGCTCCCACCACTCCTCGAAGCTCGGGTGCAGCACGTCGATGGCGATGGCATCCTCTGTCACGTTGCGTAGCCCGGCGGCGTCGAAGATCTCGGTGAGGTGGCCTCTGTGCGCGCCAGATAGCAACGCCTCGTCCTGTGCGTCGGGGTCGATCACGTGGACGGCGTCCCAGAACGGTGCCAGCGCACCCGTCGGGCCGTCCCACGCGCACGCCGCGACGACGCCCCCGGGCCGGGTCATCCGCGCCATCTGCCCGATGCCGGCGACGGGATCGGTCATGAAATGCACCACCAGTTGGGCGAGCGCGGCGTCGAAAGTCGCAGTGTCGTAAGGCAGTTCCTCAGCGGTCCCGAGGCGGGCGTCGAGCCCGGGGAACCGCGCCTGGATCGCATCGACGAACGGCGGCGACGGATCGATGGCCGCAACCTCGGCGCCCGTCGCCAGCAGCCGCGCTGTCAGCGCGCCGGGTCCGCTGCCGACGTCGAGCACCTTCGCTCCGGCCGTGATCCCGGCGAAGGCGGCGAAGACGTCCGCGAGCGGCTCGGCGTATCGGCCCATGTAGCGGCCGTACGCGTCCGGCGAGACGACGAAGCTCACCAGCAGATGCTATGCCGCATATCAGCTACTACGCCCCGAATTTGGCCTTGGCATCGTCTCTCACCGGGCGTGAAGAGGTTGACGAGGTTGCCGTCGGGATCGCGGAACAACAGCGACCGGTTACCCCACGGCATCGTGGTGGGCTCGGTGACGACCTCGTCCAACCGGCTTCGCAGCCGTTCGTACTCCGCGTCGACGTCATCCACGATGAACTCGATGATGGTGCTCCGGTTGGCCGCCGGCTCGGCGGAACCCGCCCCGAACAAGGGCACGGTCTTGTCGCTGCCGATCGCCAAAGTGCCCACCGGCGTGGGGATCTCCGCGAACAGTTCATTGGCCCAGACCGCCTCGGCCCCGGTCACCAATTCATAGAAGCCGACCAGGCTCGGGACGTCGGCGGTGATGATGCGGGTGGAAACAAGCTTCATGCTGCGCACGATATCGGCGACCACCGACATTGATTGTGTTCAACCCGTTCGGGCGAGGATGACCTTGCTCGTTCGCCGCTGGTGATGACCCTCCCAC
>NZ_JBJIAO010000039.1:0-46326 GCF_045310825.1 Mycobacterium sp. SMC-21
TCATCTTCGAGAGACCTCGACCCCTATCCCGGCAACGACGCGCCGATGACCTCTACACCCTCAACTGCGAAGAGCCGGTTAACGGACTGCAAAAACTTGCCCTTGCGTTATCAACCAGTGGGCAACACCGGAATATGCGTGTATTGCTGGAGTCATTTGTCGTGGTAGCCGGCTATTGAATGCCCAGTTCGGCGAGTGTGATCTGGGTCATTGGTCCAGTAGTGAAATACAACCGACGGAGATTGGAAATCGCCGGTTTGTCTTGTGTTAACCAACTGGCCATGTACACGCCTGACCGTGAGAGGGTCGAACGCCGAGCGTCCGTCATTGCCGGGTGACTCATGTCCGGTGGACGCGGCAATCGCACCGAATGACTTGGAGGAAAACGGTGAAGTCTTCACGCACCTGGGTACGTCTGGTTGTCGCATCTGCTGCCGTCTTCGGCGCAGGGGCGATGTACCTGCCCACCGCTGCGGCCGACGATGAAGCCGGGCCGGTCGGCCCGATCGATGCCGGCGCCGGGGTGCAGTCGACGGGCGTGACGTCGTCGAACGCCGACCCGGCCGCGGTCGCCGCGTGCTCGCAGTTCGCGACCGCGCTCGACAGTGCGGCCTCGGGCTACGAGGGCTTCGCCGACAGCCTCGACGCCAACGACCCCTACGTCCACCAGAGCAATGTGGCCGGCCGGACCACTCTGCGGCAGTCCTCGGCGGTCGCGATGGATGCCGCGAACACCCCGGGCCTGAACCCGGCAATCGCCGACCCCATGCGGTCCTGGTCGTACGGCGCCGCCAAGCTGCTCGTGAAGATGGGCATCGGCATGACGGGCGGCAGCCTCGACGACACGGCAACCCAGGTCAACACCAACGCCGAGGCCGTCCAGCGCGAGTGCGCCGCGGCCGGTACCCACGCCTGAGCGCGCCGGTATATAAGGAATACGTGAAGCGACACGCCTTCGGCGTCGCCGTGCTGTGCCTGGCGCTGGCCGCCTGCGGTGGCAAGACCGGTACGCCGACACCCGCGACCCCGTCCGTCGTTGCCGAGTCCAGCATGGACAGCCTGCTGCTGACGCCGGACGAGATGAACAAGACGATGGGCACGACCGGGATGGTGGGCCGTCCGCCGAAAGACGGGATGGACGACCACCGCAACCTGCTGCCGAACCTGAACTGCCTCGGCGTCTGGCAGATCGACGAGTCCGTCATCTACTCCAAGGACGGCAAGGATCTCAAGAGCGGCCAGGACTGGAAGGCCGTGCGGCAGCAGACGTTGCAGGTCCCTGACAGTGACCAATGGGACTACCTGGCAGCGCAGTCGGTCGTCTACTACCCGACATCCGACGCGGCCCGAAACTTCTTCAACCTGTCGGCCGCGCGGTGGGCCAAGTGCACCAACCACCATGTCAACATCCGGCTCAACGACAAGCCGTTGCCGAAGTGGCTGTCGGGCGACCTGGAGCGCACCGACACCAAACTGGCGATGCCCATCACGCGTGGCACCGGGCCCGAAACCCGTTGGTGCCAACACGTTCTCCAGCGCGTCGAGAACCTGATCATCGATGTCGAAGCATGCACGCCCAAGGCGCCGGTGACGGCGGCCGCCGACATCGCCACGAAGATCCAGTCGAACATCCACTGACGGTCGTCCCGCTGGTTGCACCATCTGGTCACGGCGCGTGGTCCCGTGGTCTATGGTCGCGCCATGGCAGTCAGCGCGTCGCACGAAGTGACCATCGAGGCAACCCCTGAAGAGATCATGGATGTCATCGCAGATCTTGCGCAGACACCCGTGTGGTCGCCGCAGTACACCAAGGCCGAGGTCCTGGACACCTACGAGAACGGCCGGCCGAAGCAGGCCAAGATGACCATCAAGGCCGCCGGCATGGCCGACGACCAGATCCTCGAATACACCTGGACCGACCTGACGGGCAGCTGGGTGCTGATCAGGTCGTCGTCGCTGAAGAAGCAGGAAGCCAAGTACACGCTGACCCCGGCCGGCAACAAGACCAAGGTGAAGTTCGAGATCACCGTCGACCCGGTGGTGCCGATCCCCGGCTTCCTGCTCAAGCGCAGTGTCAGCGGTGGTGCCGAGACCGCCACCGAGGGGCTGAAAAAGTTCATGGCCAAGAACAAGAAGGGCTGACGCACACCGGGATTCAGCCGCGTCAACCCATGGGCTAACGTCGCGGGATGACGAATGCGGGGCCACTGGCCGGAGTCAAGGTGATCGAACTCGGCGGAATCGGCCCCGGGCCGCACACCGCCATGATGCTGGCGGACCTCGGCGCCGACGTGGTTCGGGTGCGTCGTCCCGGCGGGCTGACGATGCCCGCCGAGAACGTCGACCTGCTGCACCGCGGCAAGCGAATCGTCGACCTGGACGTCAAGTCCGACCCGGCAGCGCTGCTCGCGCTGGCCGCGAAAGCCGATGTGCTGCTTGACTGTTTCCGTCCCGGCACCTGCGAGCGCCTCGGCATCGGGCCGGCCGAGTGCGAGGCCGTCAACCCGCGGCTGATCTTCGCCCGGATCACCGGCTGGGGCCAGGACGGGCCGCTCGCCCAGACCGCGGGCCATGACATCAACTACCTGTCGCAGACCGGTGCGCTGTCGGCCATCGGCTACCGCGACCGGCCGCCGGTGGCGCCGCTGAACCTGGTCGCCGACTTCGGCGGCGGGTCGATGCTGACGCTCATCGGCATCGTCACCGCGCTGTACGAACGCGAACAGTCCGGCCGCGGCCAGGTGGTCGACGCGGCGATGGTCGACGGTGTCAGCATGCTCGCCCAGATGATGTGGACCATGAAGTCCACCGGCGTGATGAAGGACCAGCGCGAGTCGTTCCTCCTGGACGGCGGCGCCCCGTATTACCGCGTCTACGAGACCTCCGACGGCGGCTACATGGCGGTCGGCTCGATCGAACCGCAGTTCTTCGCTCAGCTACTTGTGGGCCTTGGCCTGGATCCTGCCGAGGTGCCCAACCAGTTCGACCTCGCGCGCTACGACGAGATGCGCGACATCTTTGCTGCCCGGTTCGCGAGCCGGACCCGTGCCGAGTGGACCGAGACGTTCGCCGGCACCGACGCCTGCGTCACTCCCGTGCTCACCTGGACCGAGGCCGCCGCGGGCGAACACCTCCGGGCCAGGTCGACGATCGTCACCGTCGACGGCGTCGACCAGGCGTCGCCCGCACCGCGCTTCTCACGGACCCCGTCGGGCCCCGTCGGCGCTCCGCCGCAGCAGACCACGCCGATCGAAGAAGTCGGTTGGTAGCGGGTTTTGAAAGTTAGCTGACGCATTCTCTACCCGAGGCCGGTAGAGAGGACTAAATTTGCCCTTATGGCAGTTATGGCGTCCCGAGAGCTGGTGATCGACGCCTCGCCCGAAGCCATCATGGATGCGCTGGCCGACATGGACGAGGCGTCGCAATGGCGCAGCTTGCACCGGGAATTACAGGTAGTGGATCGGTATCCCGACGGTCGTCCGCACCATGTCAAAGCGACCGTGAAGATCATGGGCATCACCGACAAGGAGCTCTTGGAGTACCACTGGGGTGATGACTGGATGGTGTGGGATGCGGCCGACACCTTCCAACAGCGTGGGCAACATGCCGAGTACAAACTGACTCGCGAGGGCGACCGGACCCGGGTGCGATTCGACATCATCGTGGACCTCGTCGCCCCCATTCCCGAGTTCCTGTTGCGCCGAGCCCGCAAACTGGTGCTCGATGCTGCGGTCGACCGGCTGCGGGCCCGGGTGACTCGTCTCTACGGCTAGTCCACACTCTGTCGATAGGGAGTTCGTATGACCGACCGCCCACCTTCTCCGCTGTTGGAGAAGCTGGTGGTGGTGCGGAACGGTGGGCCGCAGCAGACGGTGGTGACCGAGCTGCGCCGGGTGATCCTGCGCGGTGATGCGCCGCCCGGAACCCCGGTGCCGCTGACCGAGGTCGCCGAACTGTTCGGCGTGAGCCACATTCCCGTCCGCGAGGCACTCAAGACGCTCATCAGCGAGGGCTTGGTGACGCACCGGCCCAACTCCGGATACACCGTCGCCCGGATGACGAAGCAGGAACTGCACGAGATGTACCTCGTGCGCGCGGCGCTGGAGGGCGCGGCGCTCACGATCGCCGCGGAAAAGGCCACCGACTACGAGCGGGCCGTCGCGATCGAAGCCAATGAGCGGATGGCGCAGGCGATTCGGGACTCCGACGGTGCGGCGTTCCAGCGGGAGAGCCGTAATTTCCACATGGCGCTGGTGCGCCCGTCCGGCATGCATCGACTGCTGCACATCCTCGAAATGTCCTGGAACATGATCGAACCCGTGCAGGCCATGATGCACGTGACGCCGGACGACCGGGCCAAGCTCAACGGCGATCACGAGGAGATGCTCGAGGCCTTCCTGGCGCGGGATACCGAGCGGCTCAGTGCAATCGCGCAGCGCCACAACGACAGCGTCGACGTCGCGATCGGGACGCTGCCCACCGACACCGGGCTGCTCACGCAGGATTCCTAGGGATTTGTGCACGATTTTCCGCGGTGGGCGCGGAAAATCGTGCACAAATCACAGGGTGCGGAGCCGGCTGATCGCCTCGTCGAGGGTGTCGTCGCGCTTGCAGAAGGCGAACCGCACCAGGTGGTTCCAGCCGGCCGAGTCGGGGGAGTTCGGATCCAGGAACGCGGACATCGGGATGGCGGCGACGCCGACCCGCTCGGGCAGCCCGGCGCAGAACGCGGTGCTGTCGTCATATCCGAGCGGGCGGGGATCGGCGCACAGGAAGTAGGTGCCGAAGCTGTCGTGTACATCGAAGCCGATGTCGGTGAGGGCGCCGGCCAACCGGTCCCGCTTGCCGCGGTAGGACTTTCGCAGCGCCGCGACCCAGGCGTCCTCGTGGTCCAGCGCGTGGGCGACGGCCGGCTGGAACGGCGCGCCGCCGACGTACGTCAGGTACTGCTTGGCGGCGCGCACCCCGGCGATCAGGTCGGCCGGCCCACAGGCCCAGCCGATTTTCCAGCCGGTGCAGTTGAACATCTTCGCGGCGCTGGAGATGGTGACGGTGCGTTCGGCCATGCCGGGGTAACCGGCGAGCGGCCGGTGCTGGTGACCGTCGAACGTCAGCTGCTCGTAGACCTCGTCGGTGATGACCAGGAGGTCGTGCCCGACGGCGAGGGTGGCGATGGCCGTCAGCTCGTCGTGGCTGGCGACCATGCCGGTCGGGTTGTGCGGCGAGTTGAGGATCAGCGCACGGGTGGCCGGCGTGATCGCGGCACGGAGCCGGTCGATGTCGATGGCGAAACCGTGGTTGTCGGGTGCCAATGGGACGACGACGCGCCGGCAGCCGGCCATGGCGATCACCGGGGAGTAGGAGTCGTAGAACGGCGCGATGATCAGCACGTCACTGCCCGGCTCGACCAGCCCGATGACGGCCGCGGCGATGGCCTCGGTGCCGCCGACGGTGACGAGCACCTCGGTGTCCGGGTCGTAGTCGATGCCGTAGTGCCGCGTGCGCTGGGCCGCGATGGCCTGGCGCAGCGCGGGGATGCCCGGGCCGGGCGGGTACTGGTTCACGCCGTCCGCGATGGCCTGCTGCGCCACCGCCAGCATCGGTGCCGGGCCGTCCTCGTCGGGAAAGCCCTGGCCGAGGTTGACGGCGCCGACCCGTGCGGCCAGCGCCGACATCTCGGCGAAGATGGTGGAGGCGTAGGGCCGCAGGCGGGCGACCATCCCCGGTGGCGTCACCCCTGGATTGTCGCAGAACTCCTGCCGTGGTCGACGGCGCGCTCGTGCCGCTGCTGCCGCGCGACGACGGCGAAGTAGAACGCCAGCGCGAAGGCGCAGCTGGTGAACAGGCTGCTGACGAAGAACAGCCACGGGTGCCGGATGCCGCGTCGCAGCCCGTCGGCGATGCTGAACAGCGGCAGCAGGATGACGTTGATGATGGTGTAGTCCTGGCCGGCCGACGACGCCGCGGGGTTGACGAACATCAGGCGGATGTAGTCCGACCAGCTGCCCGGCCCGGTGATCGGGTTGCCGCCCGGCGGTTGGTAATCCATGACGAACTTGGTGTTGAAGTAGTAGCCCAGCGCTATCGAGGCGATGCCGATCACGTAGTACGCCGACTCGAGTGCCGAGAATGCGGGTCCGTCGGCCGGCTTGCGGAAGACGGCCGGATTGAGCTTGACGATGAACGCGATGGTGATCAGTCCAAGGAGCGCGTGGACGATGAGCGAGACCATGTCAGCGGAGTCTGCTCGCCGACGAATGTTTTGTCAATCATGACAAAACGTTCTGCGGTACCGTACTGGGATGCCCCGGCCGCCCCAGACTGTTCGAAGTGAGCGCACGCGTGAGGCGTTGCAACAGGCGGCGTTGGTCCGCTTTCTGGCACAGGGTGTCGAGGGCACAACGGCCGAGGAGATCGCCGCGGATGCCGGGGTTTCGCTGCGCACGTTCTACCGGCATTTCACGTCCAAGCACGAGCTGCTGTTCGCCGACTATGACGCCGGCCTGCACTGGTTTCGCACCGCGCTGGCCGGACGTCCGGCAGACGAACCGGTGCTGGCGGCGGTGCAGGCCGCGATCTTCGCCTTCCCGTACGACTTTGGCGCCGTCACCAAGATCGCCGCGTTGCGCGAACAGGAACTCGACGCCGACCGGATCGTCAGCCACATCCGGCAGGTGGAGGCTGATTTCGCCGAAGCCATCGCCGAACACCTGGCGCGGTGTGGCAGGTCCGATGACCGGCTGCGCATCGCGGTGAGCTCGCGGACCATCGCTGCCGCGGTGTTCGGCGCGATGGAGGTGTGGATGTCGGGCGCGGAACGGTCACTGGCTGATCTGGCGCGCATGTGCCACCAGGCACTCGACCAGCTGGCGGCCGGGCCGGTCTGACCATCGCCGACAAGTTTTGTCATTGTTGCCAAAACTTTGTACGAGTGCGACTCTGCGGACATGGCGCAATTCGACGCGATCGTGGTGGGAGCGGGGCACAACGGGCTGGCTTCGGCGGTGATGCTGCAGAAGGCGGGCCTGCGCACGCTGTGTCTGGAAGCCAAGCTCTACTCCGGCGGCATGGCCTCCACCGTCGAACTGTTCGACGGGTTCAAGTTCGAGATCGCCGGGTCCGAGCAGTTCCCGACGGCGCTCAAGGTGAGTCAGGAGCTGGGCCTCGACGAGGTGCCGAGCGTCGAGCAGGAAGTCATGTCGGTCAACATGCGGGGGATCGGCGACGAGCCGTTGCTCTTCTACTCGGACCCCATGAAGCTGCTCACCCACATGAACGAGGTGCACGGCGCCGAAGCCGTCAACGGCATGGCCGGGCTGATGGCCTGGAGCATGGCGCCGGCGCGGGCCCTCGGCCGGTTCGATGCCGGGCTGCCGCCCAAGACCTACGACGAGATGTATGCCTGCGCCACAAACGAATTCGAGCGGTCGGCCATCACCGACATGCTCTTCGGCTCGGTGACCGACGTCCTCGACCGCTACCTGCCGGACAAGGACAAGCACGGCGCCATCCGCGGCATGCTGTCGGTGCTGGCGTGCAACTCCACCTACCGCGGCCCCGCCACCCCGGGCAGCGCCGCCGCGCTGGCCTTCGGCCTCGCCGTCCCGACCGATGGGGCGTCGTTGATGCGAAAGCTCAAGGGCGGCATCGGCGCACTGGGCAAGCACCTCGAGGACACTTTCGTCGCTCATGGCGGTGAGGTCCGGTTGCGCAGTGCGGTCGCGGCCATCACGGTCGCCGACGGCCGGGTCACCGGCGTACGCCTGGACGACGGCACCGAAATCGCTGCACCCGTGGTGGTTTCGTCACTCGCACCGTCATTGACCGTGGACCGGCTGCTCGGCGCCGCCGTGCCCGACGACGTCCGGTCCCGCTACACCCGCGTCGACCACCGCGGCAGCTACCTGCAGATGCACTTCGCGCTCGACGGCACCCCGGAGTTCGCCGAACCCTACGAAATCCTGAACAACCCCGAATTACAGGGAACCATCGGTCTTTTCAGTACGCCCGAGGAATTGCAGCAGCAGTGGGAGGACAGCCGCCGGGGCATCGTGCCGGCCGATCCGTCCATCGCCTGGCAGATTCCGTCGGTGCTGGATCCCGAGCTGGCACCGCCCGGCAAGCACGCGTCGTCGGCGTTCGCGCTGTGGTTCCCGGTCGAAGGCGGCGGTGACTATGGCTCGATGAAACGCGAGATGGGACAACGCGTCATCGACAAGATCACCCGCGTGGCACCCAACTTCGAGAAGCTCATCCTGCGGCACACGACGTTCACGCCGCGGCACATGGACCGGATGTTCGGTGCTCCCGGCGGCGACTACTGCCACGGCCTGATCCACCCCGAGCAGATGGGGCCCAACCGGCCCGGCCCGCGCGGGTATCTCGACCAGGAGCTGCCGGTCGAAGGCGTCTACCTGGGCGGCGCCGGCTGCCACGGCGGCCCGGCCGTCAACTTCATCCCGGGCTACAACGCCGCCCACGCCGTGCTTAACACGTGATTCGCTAACCAGGCCGAAACGTCACCGAAACCGGTTCGGCAACAACGCCGACCTAGTGTGCGGATATGCGGCCCCACCGGCGTTCCGTCCTGCTCGGACAGCTGGTGGCGGATCGGGCCGCGCCGTCACAGCAAGGGGTGCTCAATGAACTGCGCCGTGCTGTCCTCGACGGCGGCGTGCCGCCCGGTACGCCGATCCCCTTGGCCGACGTGGCGGACGTGTTCGGCGTCAGCCAGATTCCGGTACGGGAGGCGCTGAAGACGCTCATCGGGGAGGGGCTGGTGGAGCACCGGCTCAACTTCGGTTACACCGTGGCCCTGCTGACGCCGCAGGAGCTCCGCGAAATGTACATCGTGCGTGAGGCTTTGGAGTCGGCGTCGCTGGGCGTCGCCGTGGCCAACGCCACCGATGCCGACCGCGCGGCCGCGGTCGCGGTCAATGTCAGGCTGCAGCAGGCGATTCGCGACGATGACGCGGGCGCTTACCACCGGCAGAGCCGGGAACTGCATGCCGCGCTCACCCGACCGTCGCGCATGTATCGGCTGCTGCACATGCTGGAGGCGGCGTGGAATGTCACCGAACCCGTGCAGTCGATGCTGCATGTCAGCCGTGACGACCGGGCGGACCTGCATGCGGATCATTGCGCGATGGTCGACGCGTTCGTCGCCGGTGACGCCGAGCGCCTGATCGCCGTCGCGGAAAACCATGCCGTCCGGCTCAACGCGGTGATCGCCAAACTGCCCACGGACACCGGGCTGCTGGCGTAGCGGCGAACATATATCTTTTCCGCAATTGCGGCATATCTCAGGGGAAACAGCAGGGAAACGTTGCTTTTTTAGCGTTTTCGAGCATGACTGACACCCTCGTTCCCAAGGACCTGACCCCACCGGGCGCGGTGATCGGCGCAGGTGACATCGTCGAGGCCGCCGGCCACCCCGTCGGCGGCGGCGTCATCAAACCGGATTACGACCCCAGACTGACCAATGAGGACCTGGCCCCGCTGGGCAAGCAGAGCTGGGGCTCGTACAACATCTTCGCGTTCTGGATGTCCGACGTGCACAGCGTCGGTGGCTATGTGACCGCGGGCAGCCTGTTCGCCCTCGGCCTGGCCAGTTGGCAGGTGCTTGTGGCACTGCTGATCGGCATCACCCTCGTCTACTTCCTGTGCAACCTGGTCGCCAAGCCCAGCCAGGTTGCCGGCGTGCCGTATCCGGTGATCTGTCGTACCGCATTCGGTGTGCTGGGGGCGAACATCCCGGCCGTCATCCGTGGACTGATCGCGGTGGCCTGGTACGGCATCCAGACCTACCTGGCGTCGGCCGCCCTGGATGTCGTGCTGCTCAAGCTGTTTCCGGGACTGGCCCCGTACGCCGACCTCGCCACCCACGGCTTCCTCGGTCTGCCGGTGCTGGGCTGGGCCAGCTTCCTGCTGCTGTGGGTGTTGCAGGCCTGCGTCTTCTGGCGCGGTATGGAGGCGATCCGCAGGTTCATCGACTTCTGCGGACCCGCCGTCTACGTCGTCATGTTCGTCCTGTGCGGTTACCTCATCTACAAAGCCGGCTGGGGCGCAATCGATCTCAACCTCGGCGAGGTCAAGTACACCGGCCTGGATTCGATTCCGGTGATGCTCGGCGCCATCGCGCTGGTGGTGTCCTACTTCTCCGGTCCGATGCTGAACTTCGGCGACTTCTCCCGCTACGGCAAGTCGTTCGCCGCGGTCAAGAAGGGCAACTTCCTCGGGCTGCCGGTCAACTTCCTGGTGTTCTCCGTGCTGGTGGTGGTCACCGCATCGCTGACGCTGCCGGTGTTCGGCGAACTGCTCACCGACCCCGTGCAGACCGTGGCCCGCATCGACAGCACCTTCGCAATAGTGCTGGGCGCGTTGACCTTCACCATCGCCACCATCGGCATCAACATCGTCGCCAACTTCATCAGCCCGGCGTTCGACTTCTCCAACGTCAGCCCGCAGCGCATCAGCTGGCGCGCCGGCGGCATGATCGCCGCGGTGGGCTCGGTTCTGATCACGCCGTGGAACCTCTACAACAACCCGGAGGTGATCCACTACACGCTGGAGACCCTGGGCGCCTTCATCGGACCGCTGTTCGGTGTGCTGCTCGCCGACTTCTACCTGGTGCGTAAGCAGAAGGTGGTCATCGACGACCTGTTCACCATGGCCGAGTCCGGAAAGTACTGGTACACCAAGGGCTACAACAAGGTCGCGGTCATCGCGACCGTGGCCGGCGCGGTGCTCGCGGCACTGCCGGTACTACTGGCGGGCAGTGTGTACGGCATGCACACCGCGGCCCAGTACAGCTGGTTCATCGGCTGTGGCGTCGCACTCGGTATCTACCGGTTACTGGCCGTCCGCGACCGGTTCGTCGCCGAGTCGGTGGCGTGACCGCACGGGAGTCCTTGGGATGAGCCAGATCTGGGTCATCAATCCCAACACCACAGAATCGATGACCGCTGGGATCGGCCGCTGCGCACAGGCAGTGGCCGGTCCCGGCGTCGATGTCGTCGCCGTGACGTCCGACTACGGCCCGCCCTCGATCGAAAGCCACTACGACGAGGCCATGAGCGTGCCGGGTCTGCTCGAGGCGATCCGGCGCGGCGAACAGGCCGGGGTCGACGGATATGTGATCGCGTGCTTCGGCGATCCGGGACTGGACGCGGCGCGGGAGGTCGCGGCCGGGCCCGTCATCGGCATCGCCGAGGCCGCCATGCAGACGGCCAGCCACCTCGGCCGGGGTTTCTCGGTGGTGACGACGTTGTCGCGCACCATGGGCCGCGCCGCCGATCTGGCGGAACGCTATGGGATGCAACGGTTCTGCCTGGGTATCCATGCCTGCGACATTCCGGTGCTCGACCTCGAGACAGACCCGACGGCACGCAAGGTGATCACCGAGGCATGCCGGGAGGCTTTGGAGTCCGACGGCTCCGATGCCATCGTCCTGGGGTGCGCGGGCATGGCCGAGATGTGCGCGGCGATCACCGCAGAACTCGGGGTGCCGGTGGTCGACGGGGTGAGCGCGGCGACGTTGACGGTGCAGGCGCTGGTGCAAATGGGTCTGCGCACCGGCAAACGCGGCGAGTTCGCGACGCCGCCCGCCAAGCAGTACACCGCGCGGCGCGACGGCTAACCGGCCGGGTGCACGGCGCGCCAATGCTCGGCGATGTCGATGCGCCGGGCCAGCCACACCCGGTCATGACGCTGCACGTGGTCGAGGAATCGTTCCAGCGCCGCACTGCGGGCGGGCCGGCCGACCAGGCGGCAGTGCAACCCGACCGAGAGCATCTTCGGGCTGCCGCCCAGACCCTCGGTGTAGAGCACGTCGAACGCGTCACGCAGATGGGCGAAGAACTCCTCGCCGTTGGAAAAGCCTGCGGGAGAAGCGAATCGCATGTCGTTGGTGTCGAGCGTGTACGGCACCACCAGATGGTCGGTGTCGGTCACCCGCACCCAGTACGGCAGATCGTCGGCGTAGGAGTCCGAGTCGTACACGAACCCGCCGTGCTCGACCACCAGCTCCCGCGTGTGCGGTGAGTCCCGGCCGGTGTACCAGCCCAGCGGCGGGGCGCCGGTGAGCTCGGTCAGGATGCGCACCGCCTCCGCCATGTGTGCACGTTCGGTGTCGCGGTCGATCAGCTGATAGGACTTCCACCGCAGCCCGTGACAGGCGATCTCGTGCCCGAGTTCACCGAACGCGGCCAGTGCCTCCGGGTTGCGCTGCAGTGCCCGCGCCACCGCGAAGATGGTCAGCGGGATACCTCGTCGCTCGAAAATCCGGAGTATCCGCCACAATCCGGCGCGCGAGCCGTACTCGTAGAGCGACTCCATGCTCATATGCCGGTTGGGGAACGCCTCGGCGGGCGTCATCTCGGACAGGAACGTCTCCGAGGCCGGATCCCCGTCGAGCACGTTGTTCTCACCGCCCTCTTCGTAATTGAGGACGAACTGCACGGCAATGGCTGCGCCGCCCGGCCACTGCGGGTCCGGCGGGGTGCGGCCATAACCCACCAGGTCGCGTGGGTAACTCACGCGAGGTCCCCGAACAGCCGCAGCCGGGCCAGCCCGCCGTCCGGGTAGATGTCCAGCCGCGCCTCGGACACCACGTCAGCGGAGTCGATGAGGAAACGGTGCCGCGTGTCGGGCAGCAGTTCGGTGCGGGGCAGCAGATCGATCCACTGCCCGTCGGCGCGCAATCCGGTCAGCGCCGCGGCCCCGGGGCTGTTGCCGATGAAGTACGACGTGTCGATCTCGGCGAGCCGCACCCGGCCCGGCCCGGCCAGCCGGATGCGTACCCAGTCGTTGGCGTCATCGCGACGGCGCGCGGTCTCCCAGCCATCGCCCATCACCTGCGCCTGCCCGGGGAAGATCAGATTCTGCGGCGAACTGTAGAACCGATTCGAGGCGTCGAGCACCAGACCGCCGTTCTCCAGCGCCGCCAGGTCGACGGGGCCGACGCCGAGGAATCGCTTGTCCGGGCGGCCTTCTCCGTGCACGCGGAGTCGCGCCACCCCGCCGTCGGGAAAGATGTTGAGCCGCACATGCGTCCAGCGCTGTTCCGAGGACACCTCGAAATTGTTGCGGGTGTCGCCATACACGCGCGAGCGCTCGATGAGTGGAACCCAGCCGGGGTCCGCGGCCAGTTGTTCGGCTGTGGGATAGCCGTCGACCTCGATGGCGTCGACCGAGACGGCCGGCGGGTAGTTGCCCTTGAACCATGCGGTGTCGACGACGACGCCGCGGATGACACCCGGCACCCCGAGCCGCAAGATGGCCGTGTCGTGGCCGGCGTCGCGGCGTCGCCGGGTCTCCCACCCGTCGTAGATCTGGCCCTTGTGTCCGAACGATGCCGGCCGATATTGCGAGGGGCCGGGGGAGATGAGGTTCTCCTTCTCGGCGAACACTTCGTCGTTCGCCCAGATGACCGCGCCGCCGAGGCTCCGCAGCGCGAGGTCCGGCAACCAGGTGAAATCGGGCAGTGATTCAGTCATGACAGCTTTCGGTTCTTGAGGTTTCGTAGTACGTCGATGGTGGCACCAGGCGCGCCGTCAAGGACGTCGTCGGCGCCGAACGCGCCGCAGTCCAGCCCACGCAGCACCACGGCTGCCAACGCCTCTGCGGTCGCGGGTTCGTCGACGATCGGACCGCCGGTGCGGTCGAGGTAGGCCTGCAGCCGTGGCGCCGCGGCGGCCATGGCGGCACGGAAGAAGGTGAATGTGGCCAGCCAGCGCGTCACGAGATGGCCGGGGTGCATGTCCCAACCCTGGTAGAAACCGCGCTCGAGGGACCGGGTGACGAGCCGGTGATGGCGCCGGATCGCCTGCACCACTTGATCTTCGGTGCCGACCGGCGCCACCTGCGTCGAGCCGTCGGCGATCCAGACGCCGGTCTGCGCGGCGGCTGCCTGCATCACCGACTTGGCGTGGTCGGCCACCGGGTGATCGAGTGCCTGGTGCTGCGGCACGATACCGCAGGCGGCGCTGTAATCGTAGGTGCCGTAATGCAATCCGCTGCATCGACCATCGGCCAGGTGGATCGCGCGGGCGAGGGTCGCGGTGCCGTCGGGGCCCAGGACCGCCTGCGGGCTCTCGATCTGCAGCTCGAAGCGCAGCGTGTGATCGGCCAGGCCGTGTGCGGCCTCCAACGCCTCACACAGCCAGACCGCCGCCGTGACCTGTTCTGCCGCACGCAGTTTGGGCACCGTGAAGACGAATCCGTCGATGGCGCCGGCGTCGAGTATCAGCTCGATGGTGCGCAGGGCGCGACGGCGCTCGGCGGTGGTCAGGCCCTTGATCCGAATCCCGCTGTGGCTCAACCCGAGTGCGGGCAGGGTCAGCGCCGCCCGCGCTGCGTCGCCGTCCTCCACGTCGTCGCCGCGGTGGCCGTAGCCGTCCTCGAAATCCAGTCGCAAGTCGGCAATGGGCGCGGCGGTGAGCTGGTCGCGCACCAACGCCACCGTGATCTCGTCGCCCAGTTCGGCGAAGACCTCCGGGTGCCGGTCCAGCAGTTCGAGCGCCGCTTGACCCCACTGCGCGGGAGTATCGGGCGTCGCGTCGGCCGCGCTGACATAGACGGTATGGATCGGCTGAGCGGCTGGGCCGTCCCCCGGAAACCGCGCCGCGAGGTCGGCGTCGACGCGGGACAACAGGGTGTCGATGCGCTGGAGCGCATCCGCCGGGATGCGATGGTGGGGGTCCGACACCTGCCTATCGTGCCGTGCCGGCGCGATCTCAGCATGTCGAGCCAGAGTCGGTGTCAGGGGAGCTGATCTAGTCTCGGCAGAGCGATGTCGCAAAAGGAGGCCCTATGACCAGCGCCGAACGGATCGACGATCCGGCCGAGAACGCGGTGCCGAAAACCGGCACGTACGCCGGCCCGGAGTGGATGGGCAAGGCCAACTGGCACTCGGTCGCCGAGTCCTACCTGCTGCGGGCCGTGAAGCCGCTGCTGTTCCTGCTGACCAAGCTCATGCTGGCCATCAACTGGCGCTTCCCGCAGGCCCTGCTGAACCGCGCGTACGACGGTTCCGAGCGGGTGACCAACTGGATGCCCGCGGTGCGCGGGTCGCGCACCGAAAAGGTCGAGCTGCCGAACTGCCCGGCCGAATGGGTCTGGAACGAGACCACCCCGCCGGTCGACGGCCGCGTCATCATCTACTTCCACGGCTCGGCGTTCATCGCGCTCGGCATCAACAGCCACCGGCCGCTGGTGAGCCACATCGCCCGGGACAGCCGCGCGCGGGCCCTGAGCGTGGGCTACCGGCTCTGCCCGCGCAACCTCGTCGAGGACGCGGTCGAGGACGGCGTCGACGCCTACCGCCACGTGCTGGCGCAGGGCGTGAAGCCCGAGAACATCGTCCTGGCCGGTGACTCGGCCGGCGGCTTCATCGCGGCCATGACGGCCGTGACGGTGCGCGACCTGGGCATGGCGCCGCCCGCCGGCTGCGTGCTCCTGTCCGCTGCCACCGACAGTGACATGACGCCGAAATACGAAGCAGCCGCGCGCGTTCCGGACGCCATGTTCCCGGTCGACTTCCTCCGGATGATCAACGAGGTCTTCCTCCTGCGTAACGGCGGGCGCGAAGCGACCCCGTCTCCGGTCGACGCCGACCTGCGCGGCCTCGGCCCGTTCCTGCTGCAGGTGGGTTCGGAAGAGGCGCTGCGCCCCGACTCGGAGCTGCTGGCCGAGCGGCTCGCAGCAGCAGGAGTGCCGGTACGGCTGCAGATCTTCGACCGCGCCGTCCACGTCTTTCAGGCTTTCGCGTTCTCCAACCCCGACGCCCGTCGTGCGGTCGGTGAGGTCGCCGAGTTCGTGAAGGCCGTCGCCTGACTCAGGCGTTGACTCCGGTGTTGACGTGTCGCCGGTGTCGACGTGTCGCGGGCGTTGACTCTGTGGCGAAGGCGCGGTGTTCTCGTACAAGTTCGCCGTGGTTTCAGGGTGAACGGGATTCGGGTCGTGGGTGGCGTTGAGCCTGTGGTGAGGGCGCTGTCCTCTCGCACAAATGCGCCCTGGTTTCAGGGTCAACGAGTTCCCGGTCGGCGCCGGCGTTGACTCTGCCCTGAGGGCGCTGTTCGGACGCTGGTTTGCGTCGACACCCGGCGACAGACCTGGCGTTGAACTGGCGCGGGCGTACCGGTCGACGCCGGCCGAAACGGAAGAAATAGCAGCTCAACGCACCTTCGCGGCCGGCGAGAGTGCGCGTTCTGCACGCCTCAGACGGCGTGTTGCCGTACAGACGCGGCCGCTCGCGAGTGATGGGCCGCACTCTCCCAACCGCCTGGTTGGGAGGGCCTGTTACGCTTCCGGGCAGGGGACCGTCTACCTGCCGGTGGATGCACCCACAACCCCATCTCAATAGGACCTGGAGCAAACACATGTCCGAAGAAGCCTTCATCTATGAGGCCATTCGCACGCCCCGTGGCAAGCAGCGCAACGGTGCACTGAACGAGGTCAAGCCGGTCAACCTGATCGTCGGCCTGATCGACGAAATGCGTCGTCGCAATCCCGATCTGGACGAGAACCTGATCAGCGACGTCATCATGGGCGTCGTCTCGCCCGTCGGTGACCAGGGCGGCGACATCGCCCGCACCGCCGCGCTCGTGGCCAAGCTGCCCGAGACCACCGGTGGTTTCCAGCTCAACCGTTTCTGCGCTTCCGGCCTGGAGGCCGTGAACCTGGCGGCCCAGAAGGTCCGTTCCGGCTGGGACGACCTGGTGTACGCCGGTGGTGTCGAGTCCATGAGCCGCGTCCCGATGGGTTCGGACGGCGGCGCGTGGGCCGGTGACCCCGAGACCAACTACCGCATCGGCTTCGTGCCGCAGGGCATCGGCGCCGACCTGATCGCCACCATCGAGGGCTTCTCGCGCGAGGACGTCGACGCCTACGCGGTGCGCTCGCAGGAGAAGGCCGCCGCAGCATGGTCGGGCGGCTACTTCGCCAAGTCGGTCATCCCGGTCAAGGACCAGAACGGCCTGACCATCCTGGACCACGACGAGCACATGCGTCCGGGCACCACCCTGGAGAGCCTGGCCAAGCTGAACTCCGCGTTCGCGGGCCTGGGCGCCATGGGCGGCTTCGACGACGTGGCGCTGCAGAAGTACCACTACGTCGAGAAGATCGACCACGTCCACCACGGTGGCAACAGCTCGGGCATCGTCGACGGCGCCGCCCTGGTGCTGATCGGTAGCGAGGCCGCCGGCAAGTCGCAGAACCTGACCCCGCGCGCCCGCATCGTGGCCACCGCCACCAGCGGTGCCGACCCGGTCATCATGCTGACCGGCCCCACCCCGGCCACCAAGAAGGTGCTGGACCGCGCCGGCCTGACGGTCGACGACATCGACCTGTTCGAAATCAACGAGGCCTTCGCCTCGGTCGTCCTGAAGTTCCAGAAGGACCTGAACATCCCGGACGAGAAGCTGAACGTCAACGGTGGCGCCATCGCGATGGGCCACCCGCTGGGCGCCACCGGCGCCATGATCACCGGAACCATGGTCGACGAGCTCGAGCGCCGCGGCGCCAAGCGTGCCCTCATCACGCTGTGTATCGGCGGCGGCATGGGCGTGGCCACCATCATCGAGCGCGTCTAGGGAGATTGAAAGAACATGGCTGAGAAGACAATTCAGTGGGACAAGGATGCCGACGGCATCGTCACCCTGACGATGGACGACCCCACGGGTTCGGCCAACGTGATGAACGAGCACTACAAGGAGTCGATGCACTACGCGGTGCAGAGCCTGCTCGCCGAGAAGGACTCCATCACCGGTGTCGTCATCACCAGCGCGAAGAAGACCTTCTTCGCCGGCGGTGACCTCAAGGGCATGATGCAGATCGGCCCCGACGACGCCGGCGAGGCGTTCGCCATGGTCGAGGACATCAAGGCCGACCTGCGCGCCCTGGAGACCCTGGGCAAGCCCGTCGTGGCCGCCATCAACGGCGCCGCCCTCGGTGGCGGCCTGGAGATCGCCCTCGCGTGCCACCACCGCATCGCCGCCGACGTCCGCGGCAGCCAGATCGGCCTGCCCGAGGTCACCCTGGGTCTGCTGCCCGGTGGCGGCGGCGTCGCCCGCACCGTGCGCATGTTTGGCATCCAGAAGGCCTTCATGGAGGTCCTGAGCCAGGGCACCCGCTTCACCCCGGCCAAGGCGCAGGCCACCGGCCTGGTCGACGAGCTCGTCGACACCGTCGAGGAACTGATCCCGGCCGCCAAGGCTTGGATCAAGGCCAACCCCGAGGGTGGCGTGCAGCCGTGGGACGTCAAGGGCTACAAGATGCCCGGTGGCACCCCGTCGAGCCCGGGCCTGGCCGGCATCCTGCCGTCGTTCCCGGCGCTGCTGAAGAAGCAGCTCAAGGGCGCCCCGATGCCCGCGCCGCGCGCCATCCTGGATGCCGCTGTCGAGGGTGCGCAGGTCGACTTCGACACCGCGTCGCGCATCGAGAGCCGCTACTTCACCAGCCTGGTCACCGGCCAGACCGCGAAGAACATGATCCAGGCGTTCTTCCTGGACCTGCAGGCCATCAACGGTGGCGCCTCGCGTCCCGAGGGCATCGCCAAGCAGGACATCAAGAAGATCGGTGTGCTGGGCGCGGGCATGATGGGCGCCGGTATCGCCTACGTCTCGGCCAAGGCCGGCTACGAGGTCGTCCTCAAGGACGTCACGCAGGAAGCCGCCGACAAGGGCAAGAACTACTCCGAGAAGATCGAGGCCAAGGCCCTCGAGCGTGGCAAGACCACGCAGGAGAAGTCCGACGCGCTGCTGGCCCGGATCACCCCGACGGCCGATCCGCAGGACCTCAAGGGCGTCGACTTCGTCATCGAGGCCGTGTTCGAGAACCAGGAACTCAAGCACAAGGTGTTCCAGGAGATCGAGGACATCGTCGAACCCAACGCGCTGCTCGGCTCGAACACCTCCACACTGCCGATCACCGGTCTGGCGACCGGCGTGAAGCGCCAGGAGGACTTCATCGGTATCCACTTCTTCTCGCCTGTCGACAAGATGCCGCTGGTGGAGATCATCAAGGGCGAGAAGACCTCTGACGAGGCGCTGGCCCGGGTGTTCGACTACACCCTGGCCATCAAGAAGACCCCGATCGTTGTCAACGACAGCCGTGGCTTCTTCACCTCGCGCGTGATCGGCACCTTCGTCAACGAGGCGCTGGCCATGCTGGGCGAGGGCGTTGCGCCCGCGTCCATCGAGCAGGCCGGTTCGCAGGCCGGTTACCCGGCTGCGCCGCTGCAGCTTTCGGATGAGCTCAACCTGGAGCTCATGCACAAGATCGCTGTCGCCACCAAGGAAGGCGTCGAGGCTGCCGGTGGCACCCACGTCGCGCACCCGGCCGAGGCTGTCGTCGAGAAGATGATCGAGCTCGGTCGCCCGTCGCGTCTGAAGGGCGCGGGCTTCTACGAGTACGTCGACGGCAAGCGCACCCAGCTGTGGCCGGGGCTGAAGGACGCCTTCAACTCGGGTACGACCGAACTGCCGCTGCAGGACATGATCGACCGCATGCTGTTCGCTGAGGCGCTCGAGACGCAGAAGTGCCTCGACGAGGGCGTGCTGACCTCGACCGCGGACGCGAACATCGGCTCGATCATGGGTATCGGCTTCCCGCCGTACACCGGTGGTTCGGCGCAGTTCATCGTTGGTTACCAGGGCGAGCTCGGCGTCGGCAAGGAGGCCTTCGTGGCCCGTGCCAAGGAACTGGCCGCCAAGTACGGCGACCGCTTCCTGCCGCCGGCCTCGCTGGAGAGCTAGCCTCTAGCACCACCAAAAACCCCCAAATCCGAAGGGATTTGGGGGTTTTTGCGTTGGTGGGTGACGCGCGTTCTTGACACCGTGCCTTCAGTCGGGGCATAGTTACGCCTGCCTGATAGTAAGGCAGACATACTAAAACTGATATGGAGTGACCCGATGGCTGTCCAGATCCGCGAACTGCACCACATCGGCCTCGGCATGGGTAGTGCCAAGGCCGACGAGGCCAAGGACTACTACCGCGATGTGCTCAACCTGACCCAGGACGGCGGCCGGTGGCACATCCCGGGCATCCACGGCTACTTCCTGGATATCCCGAGCGACGTCCAGATTCACCTGCTGGGGAGCGACGGCCCGTCGCCCTACAGCCAGGGGCCTGGCAAGGATCCCGTCGAGAACCACATCGCCCTCGCGGTGGACGACGTCGCCGAAGCCGAGACGGAGCTGAACCGTTTGGGCGTGGACTATTTCGTGCTCGACAACGTCGCCGCCCCTGAGCTCAAGCAGCTCTTCCCGCGCGACTCGGCGAACAACCTCGTGGAGATCCATCAGATCGGCCACTGCCGGTGCCGTAAGAGTCAGCGGTAGCAAGTCCGGTTGGGCGCCAAAGGATTACGAGACAGGTCAGGAGACCGACATGCTGTTCGACATCGACGCCATGGACGTGAAGCCGCGGTACAACCTACTGTCGTCGCTGATCGTCCCGCGTCCGATCGCCTGGGTCACCACTGTCGACGCCGCCGGCCGCGTCAACGCCGCGCCGTTCTCGTTCTTCAATCTCATGGCCGGAACGCCGCCGGTGGTGGTACTCGGCATCGGCAATCGGGACGGCGCACCGAAGGACACCGCCCGGAACATCGTCGACACAGGTGAATTCGTGATCAATCTCGTGACCGCGGGACTGCTCGATGCCATGAACGTCACCGCCGTCGACTTCGACGCCGACGTCGACGAAATCAGCGAGGCCGGTCTGGAAACGGTGGCGTCGCATGCTGTGGCGCCACCCCGGATCGCGGCGAGCCCGGTTGCGTTGGAGTGCACCTTCACTCAAACGGTGGCCCTGGGGCAGGGCCGAAATATGGTGGTCGGCGCCGTTTCCCACGCGCACGTCCGCGACGACATCGTCATCGACGAACGCCGCGGGCATGTCGACGCGAGCCGGCTGGACGTCGTCGCACGCATGCACGGCGGCGGCTGGTACACCACGGTCTCCCCGTTCCGCCTCGACCGGATCACCTTGGCGGACAGCAAGTCTCAGTCTTCGGATGCCGCGGGCGCCTTCACGTGAATCCAGAGTTTGTCGAGGATGCGCTGAAGGTCCCGGCGGTCACGCTCGCTGAGCACGTCGACCAGCTCGCCGCACGCCTGCTCGAAAACCGGGACCGCCTCGGCCACCAGCTTTTCGCCTTCGGGGGTGATCCGCACCGGCGTGCTGCGGCGGTCGGTGGCATGGCGGGTTCTGGTGACGAGCTTCCGGTTCTCCAGCCAGTCGATGAGACCGGTGGCGCTGGCCTTCGTGATGCCGAAGTACTCGGAAAGTCCGCTGGGAGTTTGACGGACACTCCATTCCTCTTCGGGCCGGCCGAGCTGCGCCGCGAAGATCATCAGGACATCGAGTTTGGCTTCCGAGATGTTGACGCGCTCGAGCTTGCGGTTCACCGCGGCGATGACGTCGTCGGCCAACCACAGCAGCGACAGTCCCAGGCGTGCCGCACTGACGTCCTTCGACGGATCGCCACCCTTCATGAGTCCGAGCACGGGCCGCATGGCCTCGGGCGCAGTGAGTTTGACGCGGGCCGCCGAGAGGGTGCGACGAACGTTGGACGTGCTGATCTGCGGCCGGCTCATGACGACAGTCTAGGAGCCTGACAGTAAGGCAGCCGAACCGAATCGCCGGACCGTCACCCCCGACTACCGACCAGAGGAATTCCACGCATGACGTACATCGCGCAGCGGCAACATGTTTGGCCGTCCGTGCCCAGCGGGACCGGAGCCGGCCCGTGCTGAGCGCGGACACGGTGGCGGCCGTGGCCGCGCAGCTCGAGGCCGCGCAGCGGAACCGCCGGCAGATGCCGCAGGTGTCGCGCGCCTACCCGCAGATGACCATCGACGACGCCTATGCGGTGCAACAAGAATGGGTGCGGCACCTGATCGCCGGCGGGCGCCGGGTGCGCGGGCACAAGATCGGTCTGACCTCGCGGGCCATGCAACGCGCGTCGAATATCGACGAGCCCGACTATGGTGTGCTGCTCGACGACATGTTCTTCGACGACGGTTCCGAGCTGCCGGCCGACCGCTTCATCGTTCCCCGCGTCGAGGTGGAACTCGCCTTCATCCTCGACCGCGCGCTCTCCGGGCCGCACTGCACCGTCGTCGACGTGCTGGACGCCACCCGCTACGTCGTGCCGGCGTTGGAGATCATCGACGCCCGCATCGAACAGGTCGACCGGGCAACCGGCGGCACCCGGACCGTCCTCGACACCATCTCAGACAACGCCGCCAATGCGGCCGTCGTCCTCGGTGGAAAGCCGCTGCGCCCCAACGCCATCGACCTGCGCTGGGTCAGCGCCCTGTGCTACCGCAACGCGGTCATCGAGGAGAGCGGTGTTGCGGCGGCCGTCCTGAACCACCCGGCCGTGGGGGTGGCGTGGCTGGCCAACCGGCTGGGTGCCCGCGGCGTCACGCTCCGGCCCGGCGATGTCATCCTGTCGGGTTCGTTCACCCGTCCGGTGCAGGCCCGTCCCGGCGACACCTTCCACGTCGACTATGGGCCGCTCGGATCGATCTCTTGCCGCTTCAGCGATGGCGAAAGTGCAAGCCATGCCTGCTGATTGGTTCACCGGCGGTGCCGACGGGGGCCCGGCCATCGGGTTGTGGCTGGGGCTGGCCAACGCGTACAGCGCCGAGCTGTGCGCAACCCTCGGTTTCGACTGGCTGCTCATCGACGCGGAGCACGCGCCCAACACCGTGCGGACCGTCCTGCACCAGTTGCAGGCGATCTCCGGTACCGCGAGCACCGCCGTGGTGCGTCCACCGACCACCGACGCCGACACCATCAAGCGCTACCTCGACATCGGCGCGCGGCACCTGCTGCTGCCGATGATCGACAATGCCGAGCAGGCGCGGGACGCCGTCGCCGCCTCGCGGTACCCGCCGCACGGAATACGTGGTGTCGGAAGCGCTCTCGCCCGTGCATCTGAATGGGGCGGGCAGACCGACTATCTCGCGACGGCGAACACTCGCATGCGCCTCATCGCGCAGATCGAGACGCCCGCCGCGGTCGCGGCCGTCGATGACATCGCCGGGACCGACGGCATCGACGCGGTCTTCGTCGGCCTGTCGGACCTCGCGGCCACCATGGGGCATCTCGGTCAGCCCGCGCATCCCGAGGTGGAGAGTGCGTTCGCCCACGTGGTGACGCGCGCTCGCAGTGCGGGCAAACCCGTTGGGACACTTGCCGCGAATCCGGCGCTCGCCCGGTCCGCCGAGGACTACGGTTGCCGTTTCATCGCCGTCGGTACCGATGTCGGACTTCTTGCCGGCGGTGGTCGGCGGCTGCTGGCCCAGGCGCGGGGCATGGCCGACGTGCCGCCGACGGCGGGTGGGTACTGAACGCCTCAGCGTGCGGGGTTCGAGTACGCCCGCGTCGGTGAGATCAGCACCGCGGCACGCCCCTCTTCCCGCCTGCCGCGGTCGTAGGTGTCCCAGTCGTCGTGAGTGCCGCCGGCGGCGGTGAAGACGTCGCGCAGCAACACCCGCAGCGTCTCGGGATCAGTGTCGTCCGGGCCGATGATCTCGGCTGCGCCCTCGATCGTCAGCCACTGCCAGCCCGCGTGCGCGACGACCGAGGTGCGCGGGTCCGCGCGTAGGTTGCGCAACTTGCGGGCGGAGCCGATGGCGACGAGCGCGACGACCGGGTCCCCGGTTGTCGGGTGCGGCATCACGCCGGCATTGACCACCGAGGACTGGATGCTGCCGTCACCGCGCAGGGTGTTCAGCACGACCAGCCCGTGATCGCGGGCGGACAACTCGGCGAATGCGGAAAGGTCGGTCATGGTGTCCTCACTCCGCCACATCAAATGCGGCAATGACTTTCGTCGGTTTCACCCGGACCACGAGTTCGCCGGGAACGCCGTTGCGGCGACCGTATTCCTCGGCGCGGTCGGCGCCCATGTAGCGGCCGCCGGTGCGGGTGGCGATGTCGAGCAGCTCGTCGGGATCCTCGCTGATGGCCGCGACACCCTGAACCTGGACGAACGCATAGGGCGGCGACGTGTCGTCGACGCACAACACCACCCGCGGGTCGCGGGCCAGCGCGCGGCCCTTGGCCGTGTCCTTGCCGGTGTTGAACACGAGCGCGCCGTCATCCACCACGAACCATATGGGTGCGGCGAGCGGTCGCCCATCGGTGGCGACCCAGCCCAGCACCGCGGTGCGCGTGCCCTCGGACAGAAACGCGATCACATCGTCGGAAAGTTCGGCCATGCGGCCACGCTACGCCCGGCGGCGTGGACCTTGCCCGCCATTGACCCTGCGCCTACACACACGTGTACTCGGGTTTTGTGTGCGTAGCCGCACGATCGATGTGCGGCCCTCGTTGACTGTGCAACCACGCACTTGTCTACTCGCACTTTGTGTGCGCAGACGCAATGTCAACGCGCGCAAGGTGATTGCTTGTCAAGTGCCCAGCAGATGACGGTCACTGACCGCGAAACTTCAGGTACGCCGCCGCGCGAACAGGTAGTACCGCGCCGGGTTCTTGCCATTGTGGTCGAGGCCCGGTTCGTCGCCGCTGTCGAGCAGCGTCCACCCGAGTGCGAAGCGACGTTCCACCTCGGCCGGGTCGATCCCGGGCACCCCGAACGACGCACCTGGCACGAACGCGACGATCAGCAGGCGCGCGTCCGCGGCCGCGACCGCCGTCACCTCGCCCACGTAGGCGTCGCGGTCGTCGGCGCTCATGCCGTGCAGGCACCCGTTGTCGACGATCAGCGCGAAATCAGCGCCGATGCCCTGGCCGGTGAGCCGGGTGGCATCGGCGTGGTCGAACCGCACCGAGCCCGGCGCCGCGGTGTCCCGCTTGGCGGCTTTGGCGCGCGCCTTCTCGACCGCCTTCGCGACGTAGTCGATGCCGGTGACGTCCCAGCCGAGCCCGGCCAGGTACAACGCGTTGTCGCCGGTGCCGCAACCGATGTCGAGCGCGGTGCCCGGGGGCAGGGCACCGTCACCCTCGACCAGCTCACGCAGGCTGGTGGCTAGCGGATGCCCGTCCCACGGTGTGAAGCCGAGCCGGTAGAAGACCCGGAACAGGCGTTGTCGGGACGACATGGCATCACAGCGCCCCGAGGTCGGCCGACAGCCAGTGCTTCGGGTCGACGGTGACGGTCACGCTGGGGCCGTGCTCGCGCCGGGCCATCTCGAGATAGGCCGGGGCCTTCTCTTTACCGAGGTACCGTTCGGCCATCTCGACCAGCTGCTCGTCGGTGCCCGTCTCGATGCTGAGCACCGGACCGTCGACCGCGACGTAGCGGACCGACGGCTCCAGCCGCTCGGCCATCAACGACAGGTGTCCGGCCGCCTCGATCAGCTTGTGTTTGCGGGAGCCGAGACCGGTCAGCAGCCACAGTTTGCCGCCGGGGGTGTACTGGTACCAGATCGGCACCGTCAGGGGACCTCGGTCCGCGCCGGCGTTGACGGACAGTGCCCCGATGTGTGGTTCGGCCAGAAATTGTTCGCGTTCATCCTTGGAAAGGGCCATGAATCCAACGTAGCGAAAAAGGGTGACGCCGCAGCGGCTTCGGCCACATGCGCAGACGTCAGTCGGGCAGCGGCATGGTGTCGTACAGCCGGACGCCCTTCGCGTTGAGCCGGGCCAGTCGCCCGGTCAGGGCATGCGGCAACACCGATATGGCCCGTCCGACACCGAGGAGTGTTCTTGCGCCCCAAGCAGACTCGGGCACGATGGTCTTGGCGTTGACCCGTGCCATGGTGCGGCTGCCGGCCACCGGCGCGGCCATGGTCCGCTCGTAGGCGGCGAACGCGGCAGTGTGATCGCCGCGGGCCGCCGCCAGGGAATGCGCCAGCACGTACGCGCCGTACACCGCCAAACTGGTGCTGCCGCAGACCCCCGGCCCCGGGCAGTACCCGGCATCGCCGACCAGCGTTACCCGGCCCCGGGACCAGGTGCTCATCTCCAACTGGGTGATGGCGTCGAAGTAGAACGCCGGGGTGGTGTCGAGCTCGCCCAGCCAGTGGTCGACCTCGTGGCTCACGCCCTCGAACGCCGCGCGCAGGTGCCGCTTTTGCGCGGCGATGTCGCGGTAGTGGTAGTCGAGGGGCTCATCGGTCCGGAACATGAACACCGCCCGTGCATCGTCGAGGTGGTCGGCGCTGTACACCATGGCGATCTTCCGCGGCGCCAGGTATCCGCTCATCTCACCTTTGGGCGCAAGCATTTTCGGCACCGACACCACCGCCAGATAGCCACCGAGAAACACCTCCCGGGCCTGGTCGCCGAAGGTCAGCTGCCGGACCCCGGAGTGCAGACCGTCGGCGCCGATCACCAGGTCGTAGCGCTCTGGCGCGCCGTTCTCGAACGTCACCTCCCCGGCGTCGGTGATCGACGTGAGCTGGTCCCCGAAGCGGAACTCGGCGTCGTCGCGGACGGCGTCGTAGTACGCCTGGCAGAGGTCGTCACGCATGATCTCGACGTGCCGGTCGGACATGGCCCCGATGAGCTTGACGTAATCGATGTGGGTCCACCGGGTGCGGGGTGGACGGTTGAGCGTGAGGGCGGTCGTCCCGGTGGCCCGCGCCTCGATGCGGTCCAACACGCCCATGCGTTCGGAGATTTCCATCGCCGGGCGGAACAGGTCGACGGCATGGCCGCCGGTCTTGCGCAGGGCCGGTGCGCGTTCGACCACCGTCACGTCGAATCGGTTGCGGGACAGCCAGTAGGCCAGGACCGGGCCGGCGATGCTGGCGCCGGAGATGAGCACCTTCATGGAGTCCTCCGCATTTACTTAACGGTCGGTAAGTGATGTGCGGTCAGCTTACCGCCCGTTAAGTAAGTTAGGGTGGCTACGTGGCGAGAACCCCGTCCGAGACTCGGTCGCGCATCCAGAATGTGGCGCGCGAGCTATTCAGTCAGAAGGGCGTGCAGCGCACCAGCCTGCAGGACATCGCCGACCGGCTGGGCATCAGTAAACCCGCGCTGTACTACCACTTCACCTCGCGTGAGGACCTCGTGCGCAGCATCCTGCAGCCGTTGATCGACGAGGGCGAGGAATTCGTCGCTGCCCGCGAACGCCTGCGCGGCTCGGCCCGCGCCACCCCGCGCCAGCTGCTGCAGGGCTATTTCGACTTCCACTACCGGCACCGGGCCGATCTGCTGCTGATCGTCACCGACCTGACCACGCTCGCCGATCTGGGGCTCATCGACAGCATGCTGGCCTGGCGCGAGCGGCTGGGCAAGCTGGTCTTCGGTCGTCGGCCCACCCTGGAACAGTCGACTCGCGCCGTCATCGCGTTCGGCGGTCTCCAGGACTGCTGCCTGCAGTTCCCGGACGTGCCGGTCGACCAGTTGAGACGCGCGACGGTCGACGGCGCCATGGCCGCGCTCGGGCTGCCGGAGTGACGGGCTGTTCGAGTCCGGAACCAGCCGCATCCGGTGCCGCACTCGTCCGCGTCGGTACGATTGCCCCATATCGGTCTGAGCGATCGACGCCGAACGCAACGGAGAGTGCCTGTTGGAGATCCCCTTTATCGGGCCACTGACGCTGTCCGGGTTCTCGAGCGGTTGGTTCTTCCTGTACCTGATCGCCGTCGTCGGCGCCGTCGCGATCTATCTGCTGCTGCGCAAGGCCCGTCGCAAGCGGGTGCTGCGGTTCGCCAACACCGAGCTCCTGGAGCAGGTCGTCGCGGCACGGCCGAAGACCCGGTCGCGGTGGCGGCACCTGCCGGCGGTGCTGCTGGTGGTCTCGCTGGTCTTTCTCACCACCGCCATGGCCGGACCGACCCACGACATCCGGATTCCGCGTAACCGCGCCGTCGTCATGCTCGTCATCGACGTCTCCGAATCGATGATCGCCACCGACGTCAAGCCCAGCCGCATCGAGGCGGCGAAAAGCGCCGGCAAGACGTTCGTCAAGGGCCTGACGACCGGGATCAGCGTCGGCCTCGTCCAATTCTCGTCCAGCGCAACGATGCTGGTCGCGCCGACCAGCGATCACGACGTCGTGGCGCGCACCATCGACACCCTGGAGCCGTCGCCGCGCACCGCGACCGGCGAGGGCATCTTCACGGCCTTGCAGGCCATCGCCACGCTCGACGCGGTCATGGGCGGCGGTGACGGTCCGCCGCCCGCGCACATCGTGCTGATGTCGGACGGTAAGGAAACCGTGCCGGCGGACCCGAACGACCCGCGCGGCGCACTGACGGCGGCCCGCGCGGCCAAGGACCAGGACGTCGTGATCTCGACCATCTCGTTCGGTACACCGTCGGGTGTCATCACCTACGAGGGGCAGGAAGTGCCGGTCCCGACCGATGACCTGTCGCTGCAGAAGATCGCGAAGGTCACCGGCGGCGAGTCGTTCCGCGCCGAGACCCTCGATCAGTTGACCCGTGTGTATGCCAATCTGCAGGAGCAGATCGGCTACCAGACCATCCGCGGCGACGCCAGCGGCAGTTGGACGCGCGTCGGGTTCTTCGTGCTGGTGCTCGCGCTGTTCGCGGGCCTGCGGATCAACAACCGCCTGCCGGGCTGATCAGCGTCCCGGCATCGTCGTGCCGATGGCGTTGCCCGCCGCGGCGTCGGTGCTCTGGTAGTTGGCGGCCGCGGTGCGCAGCGAGTCGGCGAAGCCGGTGACGGCCTTGCCGAGGTTCTCGCAATCGGTGTTCAGCACCGGGCCGACACGCTGACAGGCGGCGCCGGAGGCGAGCCCGGACATGCCGGCCGCGGCCGAATTCAGCGATTCTCCCGGCTTGGCTCCGCCGACCGCGGAGCCGCACGACGCCATGGTGCTCGCCGCGGCCGTCAGAACCTGCGGATCGACGCGCAATTCGGGTGCCATGGTCTTCAGCCTAAGCCCGGGCCGTGAGGGTTCCCGACGCCGTTTCGTGGAGCGGCCCGCACGTATTGCATAAAGTCGGGACCATGCGCTTCGGATTGTTCATCCCGCAAGGTTGGCGACTCGATCTGGTGGGGATCGCGCCACAGGACCAATGGCAGGTGATGCGTGACCTCGCCACCTACGCCGACGCCGGACCCTGGGATTCGCTGTGGGTCTACGACCATTTCCACACCGTGCCGATGCCGACGGCAGAGGCCACGCACGAGGCGTGGACGCTGATGGCGGCATACGCCGCCACGACCTCGCGGATCAAGCTGGGCCAGATGTGTACGGCGATCAGCTACCGCAACCCGGCGTATCTGGCGAAGGTGGCGGCGACCACCGACATCATCTCCGGCGGCCGGGTGCAGATGGGCATCGGTGGCGGCTGGTACGAACACGAATGGCGCGCTTACGGTTACGGCTTCCCGTCGGCCGGTGTGCGACTCGCCCGGCTCGGCGAAGGCGTGCAGATCATGCGCACCGCCTGGCGTGACGGCGTCGTGAGCTTCGACGGCAGGCATTACCAGGTCGACGGCGCCATCGTGCAGCCCAAGCCGTTGCAGGACAAGGGCATTCCGCTGTGGATTGCGGGCGGCGGTGAGAAGGTGACACTCAAGATCGCCGCGAAGTACGCGCAGTACACCAACTTCACCTCCGAGCCCGATGGCTTCGCGCACAAATCCGAAGTCCTGCAACAGCATTGCCGTGAGGTCGGCACCGACTACGACGGCATCGTCCGCTCGGCCAACTTCAACGTGGTGATCGGGGAGTCCGAGGCCGACGTCGCCGCGCGCATCGCCCGGATCCGGGACCGCCAGGTCACCGTCGCGCACGAAGCAGCCGTCGACGCGATGGTCAAGAACCTGACCTCGCCCGACTCCGCTTGCGGCACAACCGAACAGGTCATCGAGACGCTGCGGAAGATCAAGGATCTCGGCAGCGAGTACGCCATCGTGTACTTCCCGGAGGCCGCCTACGACAGGTCGAGCATCGAGGCGTTCGAGCGCGACGTCATCCCCGCACTCAGTGATTAGCGAGCATGGACGGGTTTCTGGTCGACGCACCGCCGCTGCGGCCGCCGGTGTGGGTCGAACAGTTCTGGGGTGACCTCACGTTCCTGCACTGGCCCGTCGATCCGGCGAGCGTCGCGCACCTGTACCCGCCCGGCACCGCGCCGGACATCTTCTCCGACGGGCTGACATACGTCGGCTTGGTGCCGTTCGTCATGCACCGGTCGGCGGTGGCCGGCGGTGTGCCGCTGCCGTACTTCGGGACCTTCGCCGAAACGAACGTGCGGCTCTATTCGGTGGACGCCGCCGGCCGGCACGGGGTGCTGTTCCGGTCGCTGGAGACGACGCGGCTCGCGGTCGTCGGGGCGACGCGGCTCGGCATGGGAGTGCCGTACACCTGGGCCAAATTGCGCGTCACCCGCACCGCTGATCGGATCACCTACGCCGGCACGCGTCGGTGGCCGGAGCGCGGTCTGCGGACCCTGGCGGAGCTGGCCATCGGCGCGCCCGTCGACCCCACGCCGTTGGAGGTGTGGTTGACCGCGCGGTGGGGTGCGCACACCCGCAAGGCCGGCCGGACCTGGTGGGTGCCCAACGAACACCCCACCTGGCCGCTGCGCCAGGCCGAGGTGGTCGAGCTGACCGACGATCTGGTGCCCGCCAGCGGTGTGGTGCCGGTGGGGCCGCCGTTGCGCGCGTTGTTCTCACCGGGCGTGCCGGCCCGCTTCGGGCGGCCCACCGCGCTCCGTTGAGCCTTTCCTCGAAGGTGTCCGATTGCGGTCCGGAAGATGAACGGCTGGTAGCGCAAAGGTGCAGTCTCGGTGATCATTGCGCCATGTTGCCGACGATGCGCGAAACCGGACGCCGAGCCGCCCCGGTGCCGATCCCTTCCAATGCCACGGCCACCCGGCGCACGGTGCGCACCGGCGCCGTGGGTGGGCGGTCGCGGTTCGATGCCGAGGCCCGGCCCGCCCACCGCGCGGACCTGGCTCAATCGCGCCTGTTCGCGGCACTGCTGCTCGACGAGATCGCTGATCTGGAAGACCAGATGACGGTGTTGGAGCGGCGATCGCGGCGCGCGCAAGCCACCGCGCAGCCGGCGGTGGAGTCCCCGACGGACGCTCTGCTGGCCCTGCGCCGGAGGGTGCTGGAGGTGCAGCGGATGCTCGATGCACTGCGTCGTCGCTTCCCCGGCGAGGGGGATTCGCTGCGCGTGATTTAAACCGTCAAACGGTTCCGGCGGGCATTGCTGAAGCGGATATTTGAGGCATGGAGAAAATCTCGCTGACTGCGCTGGCCCGCCAGCATCTGGACATCGCGCGCGATGGAAATGGCGGGCGCAGCGCTCACACGGTCTTCGGCGGCCACGAGCATGCATTGCGGCAGACGCTGATCGCTCTCGCCGACGGCAACGAGTTGGGCGAGCACGAGAGCCCCGGCGAGGCCACGCTTCAGGTGCTGCAGGGCCGCGTGCGCCTCGTCGCCGAACAGGCCAGTTGGGACGGCATGGCCGGCGACCATCTCATCATCCCGTCCACCCGGCACAGCCTCAAGGCGCTCGCCGACTCGGTGGTGCTGCTGACCGTCGTCAAACAGCCGGCGCGTTAGCCGGGATGAACGTCATCGCGCGCTCGGCGAGCGCGGTGATCGTCAGGCTCGGATTGGCGCCTACATTCGCCGGAACGGCCGCACCATCGGTGACCAGAAGGTTCTCGTAGCCGAAGACGTGGTTGCGGCTGTCGACGACACCGGTCTCGGGGGACTCGCCGATCACCGCGCCGCCGAGGATGTGCGCTGTCGACGGGATCGCGAAAATGCCTTCTGTCACACCGGAATAGGCGACGCCGCCCATGCGGCGGGCAAACCACTTTGCCGCGTCGTAGGCGGCCGGCACGAAGTCGGGATTGGGGTTGTCGGGGTCCTGCTCGGTGGTCAGGGCGACGTTGCCGTTGGGGAGGCGCATCTTCACCTTGAGGCGCATCGCGTTGTCGATGGACTGCATGACCAGCAGGATGATCACGCGCCGCGACGTGTCCTTGATCTTCCAGGCCGCCAGCGCCGCTTTCGGGTTCTTCGCGGCGGCGGCCAGGAAGTGCAGCGGCCGGGTGCCCCGCTTGCCCGCCTCGATCATCAGATTGAACAGCAGCGACTGGGTGTCCCCGCCCTTGCCGTAGGTGACGACCTCGATGTGCGTGGACGGGTCGGTGTAGATGCTCGAGGTGATCGCGATCGAGTGTGTGAAGTCGTCGGGGTAGTCCTTGGGCGCCATCACCGCCATGATCGATTCGCTGTTGGTACGCACCACATAGCCGAGCCGATCGGAGATGTTGGGCAGTGAACCGCTGAGCTTGCAGCGCTGCAGGAGGCGGTTGGTGCCCAGCGCGCCGGCTGCGACGACGACGCCACGGGCGCGCAGCTTCTCGGCAGTGCGCTTGCCCCACGCGCCGCTCTTCTGGTGTGTCACTTCGTATCCCGCCGAACCGTCGGCGTCGAGCGGCTTGATGTCGGTCACCGCGCGCTCGCTGAAAATCTGCACGCCGAGTTTCTCGGCGAACCACAGATAGTTCTTCCGCAAGGTGTTCTTGGCGCCGTGGCGGCAGCCGACCATGCACGAACCACACTTGATGCACCCCGTGCGGTCGGGGCCGTCGCCACCGAAGTACGGGTCCGGCACCGTCTTTCCCGGCTGCCCCAGGAACACCCCGACATGTGCCCGCCGGTACGTGTCGCCGACGCCGATCGCCTCGCCGTACTCCTTCAACAGCAGGTCCGCCGGTCCGTCATCGTCGTACTCGACGACACCGAGCATGCGCTCCGCCTCGTCGTAGTGCGGCGCGAGTTCGGCCTCCCAGTCGGCCAGCCCTTTCCACTGCGGGCTCTCGTAGAAATTCGGGAATGCCCGGTAGAGCGTGTTCGCGTACCCCAGGCTGCCGCCGCCGACACCGCAGCCCGAGCCGATGAAGATGTCCTTGAACAGTGTCAGCCGGAGGATGCCGCGCATCCCGACCTGCGGCGCCCAGTAGTAGTTCTTGGCGTCCTTGGTCTCGTCCGCGAAGTCGGCATCCTCGAAGCGGCGGCCGCATTCGAGAACCGCTACGCGATAACCCTTTTCGGCCAGCCGCAGCGCCGAGACGCTGCCGCCGAAACCGGATCCGATGACCAGCCAGTCGTAGTCGTACGTCATCCGTGACCTCCGCGGGTGGGGCGAACTGCGACGAGCGTAGTCCCCAGCGGTCACGGCCGCACCTGATTGCTGGGACTGGCTAGATAGCCGGTCCCAGCAGGTCGTCGGCGTCCTTGATGACGTAGCCGTAGCCCTGTTCGGCGAGGAAGCGCTGACGGTGTGCGGCGTACTCGGCGTCGAGGCTGTCGCGCGAGACCACCGAGTAGAACACCGCGCCGCCGCCGTCAGCCTTGGGGCGCAGCAGCCGGCCGAGGCGCTGGGCCTCCTCCTGCCGTGACCCGAACGTGCCCGAAACCTGAACGGCCACAGACGCTTCCGGCAGGTCGATGGAGAAGTTGGCGACCTTCGACACCACCAGCGTGCGGATCTCGCCCGACCGGAACTGGTCGAACAGGGCCTCACGTTCGGCGTTCTTGGTCGAGCCCTGGATCACCGGGGCGTCCAGCTCCTGTCCGAGTTCCTCCAGCTGGTCCAGGTAGGCGCCGATCACAAGGGTCGGCTCGTCGGGATGCCGGGCCAGGATCGACTTCACCACCGCGATCTTGGTGTGCGCCGTCGAGCACAGCTTGTAGCGCTCCTCGGGCTCGGCCGTCGCGTACGTCATGCGCTCGTTCTCGGTCATGGTGACCCGGACCTCGACGCACTCGGCCGGCGCGATCCAGCCCTGCGCCTCGATGTCCTTCCACGGCGCGTCGTACCGCTTCGGGCCGATCAGCGAGAACACATCGCCCTCACGGCCGTCCTCGCGAATCAGGGTGGCAGTCAAGCCGAGTCGGCGCCGGGACTGCAGATCTGCCGTCATCCGGAACACCGGCGCGGGCAGCAGGTGCACCTCGTCGTAGATGATCAGGCCCCAGTCGCGGCTGTCGAACAGCTCGAGGTGCTTGTACTCGCCCTTGGTGCGGCGCGTGATCACCTGGTACGTCGCGATGGTGACGGGCCGAATCTCCTTGCGCTCACCGGAGTACTCGCCGATCTCTTCCTCGGTCAGCGAGGTCCGCGCGATGAGCTCGCGCTTCCACTGCCGGCCCGCGACGGTGTTGGTGACCAGGATCAGCGTCGTCGCGCCGGCCTTGGCCATGGCGGCCGCACCGACCATCGTCTTGCCCGCGCCACACGGCAGGACCACGACGCCGGAGCCGCCCGACCAGAACGAATCCGCGGCCAGTTCCTGGTAGTCACGCAGTTTCCAGCCGTCCTGCTCCAGCGCGATCGGGTGCGCCTCGCCGTTGACGTAGCCCGCCAAATCCTCTGCGGGCCAGCCGATCTTGAGCAGCATCTGCTTGACCCGGCCGCGCTCGGACGGGTGGACGATGACGGTGTCGTCGTCGATCTGGGCCCCCAGCATCGGGGTGATCTTCTTGTTGCGCAGCACCTCGGCGAGCACCGCGCGGTCCAGGCTCACGAGCGTCAGTCCGTGTGCCGGGTGCTTCACCAGCTGCAGGCGCCCGTAGCGGCCCATGGTGTCGACGATGTCGACCAGCAGCGGCTGCGGCACCGCATACCGCGAGTGCGAGACCAACGCGTCGACGACCTGCTCGGCATCGTGGCCCGCGGCGCGCGCGTTCCACAGCGCCAGCGGCGTGATCCGGTAGGTGTGCACGTGCTCGGGCGCACGCTCCAGCTCGGCGAACGGCGCGATCGCCGCCCGCGCCGCCCCGGCCTGCTCGTGGTCGACCTCGAGCAGCACGGTCTTGTCCGACTGGACGATCAGGGGTCCGTCAGTCATGCGCCATCCACTCCATCAATTGCTCGCAAGCCATCCGATCCATTATCCAGACGCGCGCGAGTTGTCCATTTCCCCGCGAGCCGGGCCTCCCACCCGCGAGAGCAACGGGACCACGGCACGCGTTATTCCGGCGCAACCACCGAGGTCACCCGGTGGATCGCGAATTCGCGGACCCGCCCGGCGGCCGGGTCGTAGGCCGTCAGCTGGCCGCCGCGGACGTTGACCGGCGCCACCACCCGCTGCGTGGCCACTCCCGCGGCGTCGACATACCCGATGACCACCGACGACTGCGTCAGCGCGGCGTCGGTCAGCAGCGAGATGGCGGCCGCCGGGTCGAGTCGCTCGCCGTTGCCGCCACGGCCGGTCTGCCGCAGGACGGCGACGATGGCGCCGAGCGTCTTCTCGTTGGGCGCCTGCGGGTGCCGGAACGTGCGCCGATGGATGGGCGTGGAGACGCGGGCACCGAGTGGGCGCAGGTCGACGATGGTGCCCGACCAGTCCTCGGCGGCCGGGGCGAAGCCCGCAGTGCGCAGGCCGGCCAGCACATCGGCGATCGGGGCGGGGGACACCGCGACAGTGGGGGCCAGGGCCCGCAGGCTCAGCTGCTCGAGCGTGGGCGAGGCCAGCGCCTGCGCCAGCAACGCCGGGTCCTCACAGCGGATGAACGACGACGCCATGCCGACCCGCAGCTGCCCGTGCCGGCGGGCCACGTCGTCGATCAGGTAGGTGAGGCCCTGCGGCACCGGCGTTTTGGAGTGCCGGGCGAACAGGGTGTGGATCTCGCTGGCGGTCCGGCCGGTGTCGAGGGCGCGGCGGATGGACTGCTCGCTGATGCGGTAAACCGTTGCCGCGCCGGCAGATTCGATGTCGGCGACGGTCGCCAGCTGGTCGGCGAGGTCACGTTCCAGCGGCCCCGGGACGACGACCGTCAGATCGGCCTGCAGCAGGAAGTGGTCGATCGGGTCGGGCAGTGCCGCCGCCATCGCGGCGACGACCTCTTCCTCGGGTGCACCGGCCAGGAGCAGCCGGATGGGCCCGGCGATGGCGCCGCGGCCGACCATGCCCAAAGCGTGTGCCTCGGTGAGCAGTTCGTCGGTGGGCTCGGGTTGCAGCCGGGCGGTCCAGCGCGGCCGGCGCCACAGCATCGCCGCCGAGGCGGTGGCGGTGTCCATGGTGCCGCCCGGCGGCAGCTCGGCG
The DNA here is from genome assembly GCF_045310825.1 of Mycobacterium sp. SMC-21. Lineage (NCBI taxonomy): Bacteria > Bacillati > Actinomycetota > Actinomycetes > Mycobacteriales > Mycobacteriaceae > Mycobacterium > Mycobacterium sp. SMC-21. The sequence goes on from NZ_JBJIAO010000039.1 coordinate 35,985, forward strand.
AGCACCGTCAGCAGCAGCCGGCGGTCCAGCGGCGCGGCCGACGAATACAGCGCATTGGTCAGGGCGGCATAGGGTTTGCCGTCGGGGCCGCGCTTGCCCACCAGGCCGGGACGGCACGGCAGGTCCAGCCAGGTGGTGGCCAGCAGGTGCCAACGCGTCGCGGCGCTCGATTCGATGAACCGGTCCGCGGCAACGGTCGGCGCCCAGTAGGGGCCGTCGTCGTAGTCATCGGAGTCGGGGATGCCCGACGCGATCAGCGTCGCTGCTGCGCACAGCTCCAGGATCAGTGACAGCCGGCCTTCGTCGATGCCGGTGACCTTCGTCAGCCGCTTGGCGTCGCGGACCCCGAGGCCCCCGCTGCGCAGCTCGGGAACCGGTGTCGCCGAAAGGGTTTCGAGGACCAGTTCCACCTCACGGAGCAGGTCGATGGCCGAACCGGCCGCAGCCGCGTCGACGTCCTGCTCCGCGAGTACGGGTGTCGACGGTGCCGGTGGTGTCAGCGTCGTCGGCCCCGGTGCCTGGCCCCGCAGCACCTGCCCGACGAGCCGCGGCAGGATCACCGTCTCGTCGTCGATGCGGCGCAGCAGCCCGGCCGCGATCAGTTGCGGCACCGGACGGTCGGGTGCGGTCCCGGGGGCCGCGTCCTTCGTCCGGCCGATCGGGGATCCGTCGGCCAGCCGCTCCAGCAGTTCCCGCTGTGGTGTGTCGATCGCGGCCAGCTTCGCGGCGATGCCGTCGGCGTCGGGGTCCTCGACGGTGACCTGTCCGGGATACCAGGGCAGCACCGACGCCGCCTCCGAGACCACCCGCACCGTGTCGCCGCCCCACACCAGCCCGCGGGTGCGCAGCTCGTCGAGCGCCGAGGTGACGACCTTCTTGTTGGCGCGCCCGGCCAGCAGTTTGAACAGCGCCCCGGTCGGCACGGCGATGGTGGTGGCCTGCAACGTCAGCAGCGCATCCAGTACGGCCAGCTGAAGAAAATCGAGATCGTCGGTCGCGGCCTTGACCGATTGCCGCGACTGGGCGCGGGCCGCCAGCGCCGACAGGGTTGCCGGCGGCGGTTGGGTGAGGTCGGGCCGGACGCTGAGCAGCTGCACCAGCTGCGCGTCCGACATGTCGGCCAGCCAGGAGCCCAGCGGCACACCCGGGGATTCGTCGATCATTGCTGACCAGCGTAAAGCAGGTGACTTTGTCCTCCGCGCGTCCTCCGGCGCCCGGCCTCGCCAGCGGGCGCAGCGCCTGCCACAATGTCTCCGTGGCTGACAAGAAGAAGAACCAGTACGTCGACAATGGCTGGCCCGAGGTGTCCGGCGACGACCACGCCGTGAGCGAGCTGGCAACCGACCGTACCGGCGCGCTCTCGCCGTTCGGCGACCTGGAGTTCCCGCTGCCGGCCGAGAAGCTGCCGTACATGCACCCGGTCACCGTCGTCAACAAGTAGCCGTGGAGCTCTCGCACCTGGACGAAACGGGTGCGGCCCACATGGTCGACGTGTCCGCCAAGGACGCCACCCGGCGTACCGCGGTCGCGGCGGGCGTCCTGCACACCCACACCGACGTCGTCGACCTCATCACCAGCGGTGGACTGCCCAAAGGTGACGCGCTCGCGACCGCCCGCGTCGCCGGCATCATGGCCGCCAAGCGCACCAGCGACCTGATCCCGCTGTGCCACCAGCTGGCGCTCACCAAGGTCGAGGTGGCCTTCGAGACCAGTGCGAGCGGTGACGCCATCGGCATCACCGCCACCGTGCGCACCACGGACCGCACCGGCGTCGAGATGGAAGCCCTCACCGCCGTCAGCGTCGCGGCGCTGACGCTGTACGACATGATCAAGGCCGTCGACCCGGCCGCGCGCATCGACGACATTCGGGTGCTGCGCAAGGAGGGCGGCAAGACCGGTCTCTGGGAACGGGCATGACCCGCTCCGCCCGCGTCGTCATCGCCTCCACCCGCGCCGCCGCCGGGGTCTACGCGGACCGCACCGGCCCGCTCATCGTCGCCTGGCTCACTGAGCGCGGGTTCGACGTGCCCGCGCCCGTCGTCGTCACCGACGGCGCCCCGGTGGGCGCCGAACTGCGCCGCGCGATCGCCGACGACGTGGACGTCGTCCTCACCTCCGGCGGCACGGGAATCTCGCCGACCGACGCCACCCCGCAGGCCACGCTCGAGGTCCTCGACTACCAAATCCCCGGGCTGGCCGACGCGATCCGGCAGTCGGGGCTGCCGCACGTCCCGACCTCGGTGCTGTCGCGTGGTGTGTGCGGCGTCGCCGGCCGGACGCTGATCGTGAACCTGCCGGGCTCGTCCGGGGGAGTGAAGGACGGGCTGGGCGTGCTGGCCGGAGTGCTGGACCACGCGCTCGACCAGCTCAGCGGAAAGGACCATGCCGGGTGATCGTGCTCCGCGCCGACCTCAGTGAATCGCCGATCGATGTCGCGTCCCACGAGGCGCTGGTCGACCACAGCTCCGCCGGTGCCGTCGTGAGCTTCGCCGGTGTCGTGCGCAACCATGACGGCGGTCGCGGGGTGACGCGGCTGGAGTACTCGGCGCACCCGTCGGCCGCCGACGTCCTGGCTGAGGTCGCCGCCGACGTCGCCGCCGCCTCCGAAGGCGTGCGGGCCATCGCGGTCAGCCACCGGATCGGCGTGCTCAACATCGGCGACGCCGCTCTCGTCGCGGCGGTATCGGCCGATCACCGCGCGGCGGCATTCCGCACCTGTGCGCTCCTGGTCGACACCGTCAAGGAGCGGCTGCCGGTCTGGAAGCACCAGTTCTTCACCGATGGCACCGACGAATGGGTCGGCTCGGCCTGAGATCGTGTTCCCGCTCGGCTCGCCCGAAGACGGGCACGGAAGTACATAGCGTCAATCACCGCCGCGCGCAGCCGCCGTGATTGACGCCAGGTACGTATTTCGGGCGTCGGCAGTCCCTGAGTGCAATATCCGCCCGCTGGTCGCCCACTGATTGAACTCACGTACTTCTCCGGCGTCACACGCTGACCAACGAAAAGAAATCGCCCCGGTCGATGACCGGGGCGATTCTCTTTGTCTGTATTACGGAGCCGGCGGGGCGTCGACGATCGGGGCCGGGCCGGGCGCCGGAGCGTTCGGCGGGGCCGGGATGCTGCCGCCGGGGGCGCCGGTGCGCGTCGAGGCGACGGCGAGCAGGGCGTCACGACCCGAGATGTCGTTGTTCTGGACCGCGTGCCACAGCTGCTTGAGGTAGCTCATGTTGGCGCTGTCGCCCGTCTCGGGCGCGTCCATGGTCGAGCCCGGGGGCAGGTTGGTCGGGCTGGCGAGGTGCGGCGTGCCGTTCGGCGGGGTCTGCAGCGCGGCCGGGGCGGCCGGCGCGGGAGCCGCGGCGTCGGCAACAGGGGCCGGAGCCGGGGCCGGGGCGTCGACGACCGGGGCCGGCTCGACCGGCAGGTCCTGCTTGGCGTGCAGGGCCCAGACGCCGGGCTCGGCGGGCGCGTCGGTGGTGTCCCAGTTGGCGGCCTGGATCACGGGCGCCGGGGCCTCGACGGGGGCTTCCGGGGCAGGTGCTTCGACGACGGGCGCCTCGGGGGCCGGGGCCGGAGCCTCGGGGGCGGGAGCGGGAGCCTCGGGCACGTCCAGGGCGGGGGCCTCAGGGGCGGGGATTTCGTTCGCGACGTTGACGATCGCCGGACCCTCGGGGGCCTCAGGGGCGGGCGCGTCCAGCGGAGCGGCGGCCTCCTGCACCGGGGCCGGGTCGGCCGCGGCGTTGAGCTCGGGGTTGTCCAGCGGGGCGGCGGCCGGGGCCGGCGCCGGGTTGTTCTTCACGACGTTGCGCGGGGTGGCACCGGACAGGCCCGTGCCGCAGACCGGCCACGCACCGCGGCCCTGGCTGGCCAGGACGCGCTCGGCGACGGCGATCTGCTGGTCCTTGCTGGCCATGTTGGCGGCGGGCGCGTACTCGCCACCGCCGTGGGCGCTCCAGGTGCTGGGCGAGAACTGCAGCCCGCCCTGGTAGCCGTTGCCGGTGTTGATGGCCCAGTTCCCGCCGGATTCGCAGCGGGCTACCTTGTCCCATTCGCCGTCGGTCGCGGCGGAAGCCTGTGCGGCGAGGGCGATGGTGCCGCCACCAAGAACCGCGCCGGTGAAGGCGATCTTGGCGACAGAGACACTGGACGTGGTCGGTTTACGGTGGCGTCCACTCATGAAAAAAGCAGTCCTCTCGTCAACGCCTGCGAGGTCAGCTGTCGGGTTCGGGCTGGAGAGGTTGCCCGGCCTGCAGAGCAGGCTTCACCCCAAGGAGCCGAAGCTCCTGGTCCTGATTTCCTCGGTGGACCGGTTGGGTCCCCCGCCTCCATCCACGGGTTGTCGTCGGCCGCACCTGATGGATGGAGCTAGGCGTTTCAAGTGCGGGTGCCAAAGGGTCGCTCTGGCTTGAGAGACGACGGTATCGGGTCAGTTGGGTTCCGTCACCTCGACGGATTTTGGGCGTTTCGGGCCCGAGCAAATTATGAGAGGACTTTAAAGCCGCTGGCTGATTCGGCGTTTTCGCAGGTGTTGTTGCGGGTCAGAGGCGCCACAGCCAGGTCGTTACCGATTCGTTATGTGAGGCATTTCACAATTAGCCGCCGGCGAAGGGGGGTAGGACATCGAGCGTCTCGGCCGTCGCCAGCGCGGTGTCCAGATCGCGGACGGCGACGCCGTCGCGCAGGAATGAGCAGCGTGAGAGCACTTTTGCCACATCTGCCCCACGGGTACCAATGGAGTTCACCAGATCACGGACGGTTACACCCTCATTGAGCTGCAACGTTTCGGTCTCGATTCCGGTTGCGGCCTTCGCGGCGGCGAAATAGCGCACCGTCACCACCAATTCAGCCACCCTCAGCCGCCGATCGCACTCATCGGGCGGTCCGGCTGGACAAAACCCGGATCGTTTATTCCATGACCCGCCGGCTTGGCCCACATCGCGGCCCGCCAGGCGGCCTCGAGCGCATCGTCGTCAGCGCCGCCTCGCAGCAACGCCCGTAGATCCGTCTCCTGCTGTGAGAACAGGCAGCTGCGCACCTGACCGTCGGCCGTCAGCCGGGTGCGGTCGCAGGTGCCGCAGAACGCGGCGGAGACGGACGCGATGACGCCGACGGTGCCCAGCACCGTGCCGTCGTCGTGGACCTGCCAGAGCTCGGCGGGTGCCGAGCCCCGCGGCGCCGGGTCCGGGCGCAAGCTGAATTCGCGGCGCAGTGCCCCGAGAATCTGGTCGGCCTGCAGGACCGAACCGCGCTGCCAGTGGTGCCCGGCATCGAGCGGCATCTGCTCGATGATCCGCAGCTGGTAGCCGTGCTCGAGACAGAAGCGCAACAGCGCCGGGGCATCGTCGAGCCCCGTTGCCGGATCGAGCACCGCGTTGACCTTGACGGGACTCAGGCCGGCGGCCTTGGCGGCGGCCAGGCCGTCGAGGACGTCGGAGAGCCGCCGGCGCCGGGTGATGGCGGCGAATCGGTCCGGGTCCAGGGTGTCGAGGGAGACGTTGACGCGATTGAGGCCGGCTTTCTTGAGCGCTGCCGCGCGCTTGGCCAATCCGATGCCGTTGGTCGTCACGGCGATGGCCGGACGTGGTTGCAACGCGGCCGCCGCCGCGACGACGTCCTCGAGATAGGGAACCAGGAGTGGCTCACCGCCGGTGAACCGCACGCCCGTGATGCCCAGGCGCGTCACGGCCACCCGGATCAGCCGGGTGAGCTCGTCGAGAGTGAGCAGGTCGGCGCCGGGCAGCCAGTCGAGGCCCTCGGCCGGCATGCAGTAGGTACAGCGCAGATTGCAGCGGTCGGTGACGGACACGCGCAGATCGGCGGCGACACGGCCGTACGTGTCGATCAGCGGCCCGGTTGCGGGGGCCGGACCGACAGGCCGCGCGACGGTGGGGAGGCCGAGGGGTGTGAGTGTCATCGTTCGGGGCGAGCGAAGCGACGGGATGATGTGGGCCAGGTGGGTTCGGCATGAATCTGGTCGACGGGGACGATCTGCTTGCCGAGCGGCAGCAGCGACACCGGGATCAGTTTGAGGTTGGCCAGCGCCAGCGGGATACCCACGATCGTCAGGGCCTGCGCGATGGCGGTCGCGATGTGGCCGAGCACCAGCCACCAGCCGCACAACACCAGCCAGATCACATTGCCGACCAGGGCGCCTGGGCGCGGGCCGGGCTTGTCGACGACCGTCTGACCGAACGGCCACAGCGCGTACACGCCGATGCGGGCCGCGGCGACGCCGAACGGGATGGTGACGATGAGAATGAAGCAGATCAGTGCGGCGAGGAAGTAGCCGAGCGCCAGCCAGAAGCCACCGAAAACCAGCCAGATGATGTTCAGGACCAGGCGCATGTCACCTCCCGCAAGTAGAACTCTCAGTCTACTGAGTAATGGGGATGCTGCGATCAGAGGTGGCCGAGTAGAATCAACGACAACGCGTCCTGCGGAGGTGGGGCGCTTTCGTTATGTAACCGTATGTTGAGAACGAGCAGGTGAGACCAGTGCCAAGCGGCCGGGTTAAGTGGTACGACACGGAGAAGGGCTTCGGCTTCCTCTCTCAGGAAGAGGGCGAGGACGTCTACGTCCGGTCTTCGGCGCTGCCCGCCGGGGTTGAAGGTCTCAAGGCCGGCCAGCGCGTCGAGTTCGGCGTCGCTGCCGGACGCCGCGGTCCGCAGGCGCTGAGCCTCAAGCTGATCGACCCGCCGCCGAGCCTGTCGCGCACCCGTCGCGAGGCGGCCGCCCCCGAGCACAAGCACACGCCCGACGAGTTGCACGGCATGGTGTCGGACATGATCACCCTCCTCGAGGATGTCGTGCAGTCCGAGCTGCGCCGGGGCCGTTACCCCGATCGCAAGACGGCCCGCAAGGTGTCCGAGGTGGTCAAGGCCGTCGCGCGCGAACTCGACGCCTGACCCACGCGCCGAACATTGGCTTGTGTTCGAGAGTCGGCTGATTTCTCGTACACAAGCCAACTGTTCGCGGGCAGACTGGGGACGTGACCTACGTCAAGCCAGGTTCTGAGTACACCCGCGACACCAACTACATCAGCACCCGGATCACAGCCGACGGTCGTGACGGGTACCCCGTGGAACCCGGCCGGTACCGGTTGATCGTCGCCCGGGCCTGTCACTGGGCCAACCGGGCGATCATCGTCCGCCGGCTGCTGGGGCTGGAAGACGTACTGTCCATTGGCTTTTGCGGTCCGACGCACGATCAGCGCAGCTGGACGTTCGACCTCGACCCCGGCGGCGTCGACCCGGTGCTGAAAATCCCGCGGCTGCAGGACGCGTACTTCAAGCGCGACCCGAACTATCCCAAGGGCATCACGGTGCCGGCGATCGTCGACGTACCCACCGGCGCGGTCGCGACCAACGACTTCCCGCAACTGACGCTGGACCTGTCCACCGAATGGACGGCGTATCACCGCGAAGGTGCGCCGCAGCTGTACCCGGAGCACCTGCGCGACGAAATCGACACCGTCCCCAAGCGCGTCTACACCGAGGTCAACAACGGTGTCTACCGCCACAAAAGGCACACCCAACTTTTGGCGGCGTGACCGGTGGCCGCGTTTGCCGACTTTGCGACCGAATTCCAAAGGCGTCGTGCGCATCTCGAACAGTTGCCCGGCAAGGTCTACCACGAATGGGCTGAGTCGCTGAACCGCGCGGCGAAGCTATTCAGCCGAAACACTGAGGAGCTTTGTGCGCACCTCGGCCAGTTCGTTGGTCAGCCAACGGTTGCGACCGAACTGCCGGAAGAGTTTGACGAGGAGGCGGCCCGCCTTCTGCTCAACTATCTGGCTGCGCTGGCTGGACTGCGTGATGCACAGCGCGTGGTGCATCGCAGGCTGTGGCCAGACCCGGTCGAAGAGGCCGGCTCATGTGAAAAGTGCGGCCGGAGTGATCCGAAGCGGACCAAATGGGAGACCACGGTTTGGGATCCGAAGCGTCTGGAGCTGCTTGGCGATGCGCGGATTGTCTTTCTTACCAAGCTGCGTGATTACTCGCTGCACTACGCCACACCCGTCATGACGGTGGCTACTCAATTCAGATCACTCGGCGGCAGCGGGGGTCCGATGCAGATGGCGAACTCCGTGGGAATAGCGCGAGACAAGCTGCTCGAATGGAGTGGCTGGAATGCGACCTCGCGTGCCTTCATCACCGAACATGACGGCGACATCATTGACTTGCTGCCACTAGTTGCGTTCTTCTCGCAAAGGGTGCGCGAGTTCATTACGTGGTTCGGTGCTCAGATTGACGGTGCGGTCGGACAAGAAGCACGTGAGTATGTCGAGAAGCACAACGATCTCCGAGCCTGGTACAAGGTCCACGAAGCCTCTGCCCAGTATCGCGCGGTCCGGAATTCAGAGCATCACCGACGCCGCGTCAATGCCCGACTCGAACGAGCCGCGTACACGCCGGTCAGTTGGCGCGTCATCGCAGTTGCCGAGAACGGCGAGTGTATCGTCGGCGAGTCTGATTGGCCACCTTTCCATTCCCCCGCCTGACGCTAGATAAACGCGATGGCGTCCAAGTCGCTGAGCAGGAACAACACGCCGTTGCTCCTGCCGGACACGCCCTGCCTCGGGTGCTTAGCGTGCCTTGCAGTGGGACGCGCTGGATCTTTACGGACTCAAAGCCAACCCGACCCCTCTGAGTGGCAATACCCGGGATGGCGGCGCCGCAGACGGCGAGCGCCGCTCAGATAGCGGTTGCTCTTGTAGCGGATTCACACCACTCCGTGGCGACTCCCGATGGTTTCGGCCGACCCCCAACAAAACACGCTCCGTGGTCGCACCGCTGCCCTCCCCGCCGAGTCCAGGACGGCAAGAGACCGCCGGACGACCCCGCGCTGTACGAATCCCGCGGTCAACTAGCCGAGGTGCGGCGACCTTCTCCTGGTGGAACCGGCGCTGATTCGAGGGGTCACCTGCTAACAGGCGTCGCGGTGCATTTGGAACCCTAATGGCGGTGCGCCGTGACCCGCACTTCTCGCCAGTTGCCACCGGTGCCGGTCGGCTGGCCGGTAGAAGGTGCGGCTAAACATCGGGGCCTAACAGACGATCCACTTAAATGTCTGCCTTCGGCGAGTAATGTATGCGTCCTCAAAGACACTCAGCATAGAGAAGAGTATCGGGTTGAGGTTGAAATCTTGGAGGCTGTGGTCACCGGGAGCGAAGGTGACCCTGGGCGTTATTCTTCTCCTCGCCGCAGGCTGCGCTGCCATGTACTACGCCGACTTGAATAAGGAATCGGTCTTTCCAGCTGCCGCTGCAACAATTGCAGTCGGAGCCCTATTCGTCACCGCTTACAGTGCTTTCAACTCCAGCTCCCGAATGAGGAAAAAGGACAGTCTCGAAGCTTGGACAGAGTGGTCGGACTCTACTCGCGCAGCGCGTCGCCGCGTGACTGACGTTCTTGGCGAGAAGAACCTCACCATGAAGCAGGGGAAAGCGCTGTTAGGTGATGGCACACTCGTGGACAAAGACGGCAACGACTTGACCGAAGAACAGTGTCTTGCGGTCGACCGTGACATCACGGACATCCTGAACGGTCTTGAGAGACTGGGAGCGGGAGCCGTACTTGGCGTCTATAGCGACGCAGTCTTTCGCATCAGGGGTGGGACGATCATCGAACGGACGTACCAGCGGTTCCTGCCTTACATAATCGCTACAAGAGAGGCGGAGGATGTCGAGAAGCGCCAGACCCGAGCGTTTACTGAGCTCTCTGTCCTCTATCAAATGATCGAGCCATCTTTACTGTCGCAGTTACTGCGAGGCAGTAGAGCGTCGTCCGACCAAGCACGGCTCGACGCGTATAGACGCGCATAAGCCCAGATAGTTGATCACATAAAAAGAGGCCGCAGCCAAGTTCGGCTGCGGCCTCTCGCGAAGTACGCGCGTGGACTCTAGAACTCGTCCTTCTCTTCCCATGTGGTCATGTCGATACTCTCCCTCATTTGCTCGCACTTTTCAACGACGAACACGCCCGTTGTGTTCCAGTTTCCTAACAACCCCGGTTGTGACGCTCCCCACTGCGAAATGCCGTCTGACCTGGTCCGTTCTCTGTGGATACCCCTCTTGGGCTCACCGCAATCACTGAAGGCTACAGCAGTTAGCAACACTTGGCTCAGAACTCGGCCGCGCGGACCCGAGGCTCTGGCTGGGCATGAGCTGGCCGATTGGGTTGGCGAACGCGGCGTCGGATTCCTCGACCGGGGAGCGCAGTAGGTCAACGGCGTCTTCTCGGCTAAGCCGTGCCACAACCGTCTCCAGAGGAATTGTCAATACCTGTGGATCGGCTTGTTTCAGGCGACCTCCGTTCCAGTTGATTCGGTCGGTGCCGAGTCC
>NZ_JBJIAO010000040.1:0-45110 GCF_045310825.1 Mycobacterium sp. SMC-21
ATCTTCGAGAGACCTCGACCCCTATCCCGGCAACGACGCGCCGATGACCTCTACACCCTCAACTGCGAAGAGCCTGTAATTCTGGGAGTTTCCTGGCAATTCAATGCAAATCACCGCAATGCCAAATTACGCGTGCTTTGCGACAGCAATGAGCAGGTCAGCGCCGATTCAACCAGGAATGCAAAGCCTGCTGGCAAATATTTTTGCCATCCGGGTCGAGACTCGATAGCGGTGGCGGTATAAATGCTCCGATGACCGCGTCGATCACCCCGTCGGACCGCCGAGACAGGCGGCCCGTCGACGTGGGTGCAGAGGTTGCTGAGGGCACGTGGCGGGACCCGAAGAGATACCTGTGGCTGCTGGTCCCGTCCGCTCCCGGCGCGGTGACGCTGTCCTGGCTGCTGGTGTGGACCACCCGGCTCCACTTCTTCTGGTGGACCGCACTCTTCGTGATCCTGGTGGCGGGGCCCGCCGCCGATCATCTACTGGGGCGGGAGAAGGGCGATCGGGCGCCGGACCGCATCCTGGCAGAGTTGCAGCAGGACAAGTACTACCGGTTCGCCACTCACATGTTCCTGCCGACGCAGTACCTCGCGCTGGCCTTCGGCTGCTGGGTGTGGGCCGGCGGCGGCTGGGTCACGTTGACGTTCACCGACAAGCTGGGGCTCATGGTCGCGGTCGGCCTGTCCGGTGGCATCGCCAACAACGCGGCCCACGAGCTGGGACACCGGCGCGACCGCGCCGAGCGGTGGCTCAGCAAGCTGGCACTCGCCCAGAGTTGGTACGGACAGTTCTACGTCGAGCACAACCGCGGACACCACGTCCGTGTCGCGACACCGGAAGACCCGGCCAGTGCCCGCTTCGGCGAGAACGTGTACTTCTTCGTGGTGCGCTCTGTCGTCGGCAGTACCCGCTCGGCCTGGCGGATCGAGACCAAACGCCTTGGCCGCCAAGGACGTTCACGCTGGAGCTTGCGCAACGACGTGCTCAACGCGTGGCTGCTGAGCGTCATCCTGTTCGCCGGGCTGGCGCTGTGGTTCCGGCCCGTGGTCCTGCCGTGGCTGTTGGGCCAGGCGCTCATCGGCATCTTCCTGCTGGAGGCCATGAACTACCTGTCGCACTACGGGCTGCGCCGGCAGAAACTGCCGTCGGGCCGCTATGAGCGGCTGCGCCCCACGCACAGCTGGAACAGCAACACGGTCATCATGAACGTTTTCCTGCTGCATCTGCAGCGCCACTCGGATCATCACGTCGACCCGTCGCACCGCTACCAAGGGATTCGGCACGCCGAGGATGCGCCACAGCTGCCGAGCAACTACACCGCGATGCTGGTCCTCAGCCTCGTTCCGATGTGGTGGCGCCGCGTGATGGATCCGCGGGTCCTCGCGATCTACGGCGGCGACGTCCGACTCACCGCACTGAGCCCGCGACAGCTGAAACGGCTGGCCATCGACGGCAGCTAGTGTCGCGCGTCATTAATTAGTTTACAGTGTGCGATGATGGTGTATGCCGTCATCTGCGTTGGTGATCAGTGATGAGGATCGTGCGACATTGCAGTCGTGGACACGGTCCTCGACGATGCCTGCCGGCCATGTTGAGCGGGCCCGGATCGTGTTGGCCGTGGGCGATGGTGCGGGCACGTCGGGAGCGGCCCGACTGGTGGGGGTGTCGCGGCCGACGGTGATCAAGTGGCGGGATCGGTTCGCCGCGTTAGGCATTGACGGTCTGGACGATGAACCCCGTAGTGGTCGACCTAAGACTGTCGATGACGCGGCGATCCTGGCGGCCACACTCGATCCGCCGCCGGATTCGTTGGCGGTGACGCACTGGTCGAGTCGTCTGCTGGGTAAGTACCTCGGCGTCGGGGATGCCACCGTGGCCCGGGCGTGGCGACGCTACGGGGTCAAACCGTGGCGCCGCCAGACGTTCAAGTTTTCCACCGACCCCGAACTGGAAGCCAAAGTTCGTGACGTCGTCGGGCTGTATCTGAACCCGCCCGAGAAAGCGATCGTTTTGTGCGTAGACGAAAAATCGCAGATTCAGGCACTGAACCGGACCCAACCGATCCTGCCGATGCGCCCGGGTCTGCCAGAGAAGGCCACACACGACTACCAGCGCAACGGCACCGCGACCCTGTTCGCGGCACTGGAGATCGCGACCGGGAAAGTGACCGACCGCTGCTATGAACGTCACGGCAAAGCCGAGTTCCTCGACTTCCTCAAGACCGTGGCCCGGGCGTATCCGAGGCGCCGGCTACATGTGGTGTGCGACAACTACCACACCCACAAGCATGCGGACATCAACGCGTGGCTAGCCAAGAATCCGCGTGTGACACTGCATTTCACCCCGACATCAGGTTCCTGGCTGAACATGGTCGAAGTGTTCTTCTCGATCATCACCCGCCAAGCGATCCGCCGGGGATCGTTCGACAGCGTCAAAGAACTCATCGCAGCCATCGGCGCATTCATCGACGGTTGGAACCAACGTTGCCACCCATTCGTGTGGACCAAGACCGCCGACGAAATCCTGCCCCACGCCCGTAAAACAAATTCAGACGCGCGACACTAGCGCTGCCGACCGTGTCCCTCGAACAGGTTCCAGGACTGACTGCCCCGCACCACGTGCAGGTAGTAGGCGTAATTCGCCGTCGACATGCCGATCGCGGCAAGACCGAACCCGATCGCGCGGGCGAGGGAATCCGACACATTGAGCACGACGAGCACCAGCTCTACCGCGACGAAGATCCCGAGCAGCGTCAGCCCCTTGCGCCACATGCCCTTGACGAAGAAGTAGATGGGCCCGAACAGGAAAGCCAGGATGTTCGAGGTGAGCTTCACCCGCTCCAGGAACGTCAGGGCCTTGTAGGCCGCCTTGGATTCCGGCGTCGAGTTCGGCAGACCGTAGGCGTTGAAGAAGTCGAACCGCTTCTGCCACGACGGGGACACCGTGGAACTGGGAAGTTGCTGTGACACTCCAACGACATTAACGGCTGTGCAGTTTTGTGCGTGCGCTCGGGTCCCAGCCGCTAGCTGCTACCCGGAATCGGCCGCGCCACACCGTTGGTCGTGCGGATCACGTTGAACTGCGGCGGATTGGCCGGGGCGGGGGCTTCCGAGCTCGCCGGTGCCGTCGCGGTCGCGGTCGGTGACGCGGCGGGCGGGGGTGCCGGCGCACTGGCGGGCGGCGTGTACTGCCTCGCAGGCGGCGGCGTGTAGGTCGTCGGAGCCTGAGTCGTCGCCGTCGAGGGACGCGTCGGCGGCGCCGGAGCCGGGCTGGCCGGAGCGGTCGCCGTGGGTGTGGGGACCGGCGCAGGCGCTGGCGCGGAAGTTGAGGTGGCGGTCGTCGAGGCCGGCGAAGTGGCGGCAGGCGCCGACGTCGTCGAGCTCGCGGGAGTGGCCGGTGTCTCCGGCGCGGGCGGCGGGATTTCGAATCCGGCAAGCGATCCGATCCCGAGCAGGAGCAACAAGATGACGACAGCGCCGACCACAACTATCAGCACCTTGCCGCCGTCCGTGCTGAACCATTTCGTCGGCGCCGATGCGGTGTGAGTGTTTGCCACCGGTTCGGTCTCTGCGTCGGCCATAAGTCGTTCTCCTCCAGCAGGGTGCCGGGAGCGTAACCCGTAAATCAGCAGGTCGCGACTCATAGTTGAACCATTTCGCCAGGTGGCGGGCATGTTCACAGGAACGTAACGTGCACGCCTCGCGCCGCGCCAGCCCGTATGCCCCAGCAATTTGCCAGCATTTACGCAGTAGACGTTTATCTGGCGACCCGGAACACCGTCACCGGCCGGGTGTGCGCGGGCCGGCTGCCATCCGGGGCGAACAGTGCCGCCCGTTCCAGCCGGCGCCGCATCGCGGCCAGCGGAATCGGCTCGGCGCCCGCGCCGCCCGACAGGTGGAACAGCAGCTTCGTCAGCTCGCAGACCTCACCGGCCGTGCAGCCGCCGCCGAACATCGCCGCGACGGTCGCGGGGTCCGACAACAGTCGCTGTGACACCGTCGCCGCGGTGTCCCTGATCATCGCGTTGTGCCCGAAGGGCAGCGGCGGCACGGGGTCACCGTCGCGCACCAGGAGCACGTCGTCGCCGGGTTGAGCGCGCATCACGTTCACCAGTGACACGGTGTGCCCGCGCTCGTCGCGCTGCGGGTCGGACACGACGAGGGCCACCGTCGGCGGTCCATCGATCGGTTCGGAGCCGGCCCGGTCCCGCAGCGCGCGGTGTGCCGCCGCGGCGACCGTCTCCCCGTTGGCCGCATCGAGCACCACGCCGGGCAGTGCCCAGGCACCCCGGTGCGGTTCACGCTGCCGGCGCGCGAGGATGAGCCCCGGTTCCGCACCGGGGCTCACCGCGAAGACGTCGACGCTCAGCCAGGTGGCCAGCGACTCAGCCATGACGGGCGTCCTCCTCGCCGGCGGCGTATGCCGCCCAATCACGTCGCACGGTAGCGCGCACCTCCGCGAAGGTCACCGGGTTGACGATGACGCCGTCCTCGAACACGGTCCGCATGGCGTCCGTCGTCTCGACGGCGCCGGCCGCGCCCTGCACCAGCGTCAGTCCTCCCCGCCCGTCCCGGACCACGGCCAACCGGCCCCGTGCGCTGCGCTTGCCCGGATCGGTGACCGGCGCCTTGGCGATGTCCCGGCCGCGACCATCGATCTGCACCCAGGTCGCCTTCATGGCGATTGAGAAGGTGTCGCGCGTGACGTACTGGTAGGTGTAGGAACCGAATCCCAGCACCGGGGTGGTGGACACATAGCCCTGGCCCATCAGGTTGGCGGTGATGGCGTCGGCTCGGTCGTGGGTGATCGAGTCGCCGTAGATGACGCCGATGTGCGGATCCAGCTCCCGATAGCCGGCCGCGTTGACGGTGCCGCCGAACACCTCCCACAGCAGGTTCACCACACCCTTGCGGGCGGGGCTGCCGGCCGGGGCCTGCGGGTCGCCGCACAGGATGCGTTCGGGGTCACCGCTGTCCGGACGGATCACCACCTTGCCGTCGCGCGCGGTGATGGTGTCTTTCAGCGTGGGCAGGATGCCGGTGCAGACGTGCCACAGGTCCCAGGTGTCGCTGACGATCGACACGATGCCGGTCGGATACAGGTCCAGCAACCGGGCGAACGTGGCGACTTCGTCGTCCTGGGTGCCCGCACACATGACGCTGTGCTCGGTGGCGGGCACGCTGCCACCGATGATCGCGCCCTCCGGCGAGCCCGGATAGTTCCGGTCGATCCAGCCCAGCGCGGGCAGGCAGTCGGTGCCGGTGAACGCCAACAGGTGCCCGGCCCCCGAGGCCGCGGCGGCCGCGCTGCCGGCCATGCCGCGGAAGGAGAAGTCGTGCCCCTGCCAGTCCACCGCGGCCGGGTCGGCGCCGGTGTCCCGCGCGCGGGCGTCCAGCAGCGTGCGGTTGCGCCACGCGGTGGTCGCCGATGTGATGGGCTGCCACAACGCGGCCGACATGTCGGTCTCGATGTAGTTGGTCAGCCAGAAGAATTCGGGCGCGGTGTTCTCGACGGTCAGGTACGGCACGCCGACCGGGACGATGGTCCCTTCCGGCAGCGCCCGCACCCGGAGCGGCAGCCGGCCGTACGCGTGCAGTTGCCGGATGTGTTCGGCGCCAACGTCGTTGGGCCCCAGCACCTGCGTGACCCGGTCGATGTACGCCTGGCACACCTCGTCGACGTCGGCGGCGAAGAAGGCGCTCCACCGCTGGTTCAGGTCCCGCAGGTAGGCCTGCAGGCCGAAGAACGCCGTCCAGCTCACCCCTGGGATGCGGCTGCCGCGGGCCGTCAGGTTGGAGTAGACGTACTCGGTGCCTGCCGGGTACTGGCGGCGGTGGTCCAGCTTGTAGGCGTCGGTGTCCATCAGGACGTCCAGGGCCGCAATGGTTTCCGGCCGGTACGTGGTGGTTGCTTCGATTGTCATGAGGTCGGTCCTTGTCAGATCAGAGTGGCCAGGGCGCGGACGATGAACGGTTCCAGCGGTTGCACGTGCACGCCGTCGGGCGTGGCGCGGGAGTCGGTGCTCGTGACGGAGGCGTAGCCGGCGAGGTTCTCCCGCCAGCGTCCGGTGAAGCAGCCGTGGCTGACCCACAGGTGCAGCGCCAGTTCGGGGCGGCTCGCCCGGACGGCGTCGGCCAAGCCGGCGAAGGTGCCGCCGCCGTCGCAGATGTCGTCGATCACCAGCAGGCGACCCTGTTCCGGCAGCCCCTCCGGAGCGACGAACCCCGACAGCTTGCCGGTGGCCGGATCACGTTGCTTCCCAGCGACATACAGCGGCACGCCCAATCGGGAGGCCACTCGCCCGGCACGGTCGCGGGCCCCCTTGTCGGGGGCGACGACGCCCGCCCAGCCCGGGTGGTGCGCGGCGCCGCATGCCACCAGGTCCACGGCCTCGATGACGGTGACGGCCGCTCCCCCACGCCGGGCCTCGTCGGCCCAGACCGGCGAGTGCGGATCCACCGTCACGATGTGCTTGATGCCCGTGGCAGCAGTGAGGCGGGCGGCGACGCGCGCGTCGTCGGTCGGGTCGTGGTCACCGCGGGCCGACGGCAGGTATGGCGCCACCAGCACCGGGGCGTCGGCCGATCGGTTGCGGTGGAAGGCTGCCCACTGCCCGGCTGCGGCGTAATCGATTGCGCCGCAGTGGCTCCAGATGACCGGGCGCAGTCCCGCGCCGAGCGGTTCCAGTTCCCGGACCGCGGTGTCGCCACCGGGGTAGCTGGTGACGATTCCGGGTGCGGTCGACAGCACACCGCGTTCGGTGTCGAAGACGTGGAATGTCGCGTTCATGATGATGACGGTAATAGATACGGACATAAATGTCCATATCTCTGTGACGGCCGTCATCGGTAAGCTGCCTCCATGGAGTTCGTGCTCATCCTGATCGTCATCGTGGCCATTGGGTTCTTCCTGTTCAGCAGGCAGAGCAAAGCCAACAAGGCGGCCGCGCTGGCCAACGCGAAAGCCGACGCCCGCCGCGTCATCGAGATGCTGGGCGGGCAGGTGTTCAATCTGACCGGCACGGACGAGGCCTCGCGCCAGGCCCTGGCCGACGCGTCCGAGCGCTACAACGCCGCCGCGTCGCAGATCGAACAGGCCACCACCGCCCAGCAGGCCGCCTTTGCGAAGCAGAGCGCGATGGAAGGGCTGTACTACGTGCGGGCCGCGCGGACCGCCATGGGCATCGACCCCGGTCCCCCGCTGCAGCAGCTGGCCGGCCAGCGCGGTGCGGGTGAGGTCACCGAGGATCGCCGAATCCAGTTCGACGGCAGGCAGATTCAGGCCTCACCGGGTCCGACGGCCGCCACCCCGAACTACTATCCCGGCGGCCGGGTCGCCGGTCGCCCGGTGCCCGAGGGCTGGTACTCCGAGCCGTGGTGGAAGCCGGCGCTGGTCGCCGGAGCGTGGGGCGTCGGTTCGGTGCTGCTGTTCGACGCGCTGTTCGACGGCATGCACGGAGTCAGTTACGGCGCATCGGGTTTCGAGTCCGGATACGGTTCGGGGTTCGACCAGGGCTACCAGCAGGGCCTCGACCAGAGCCAGTTCGCAGACTCCGGCCAGGGCCAGGACGTCAGCTGGAACGACAACAACGGCTGGGATTCCGGCAGCGGCAGTTGGGACTCCGGGAGCAGCGACTCGGGTAGCAGCTGCGGCGGTGGTGGCAGCAGTTGTGGCGGCGGTGGCTGCGGTGGCGGCTGCGGCGGTGGCGGCGACTAGCGGTCACACCTGACAATCGGGGCACCAGAACAGGTTTCGCCCCTCCATGACCTCGGTGCGGACGGTGGCGCCGCACACGCGGCACGCCTCCCCCGCACGCCGGTACACATAGGTGCGCGGCCGGTCGGCGGCGTAGGACGGCGCGCCGTGGTCGTCTTCCGTGCGCACCACGACGATCTTGCCGCGGCGCACCCCGACCTTCATGAGCGCGACGAGATCGGTCCACAGCTCGGCGAATTCGGCCTCGGTCAGCTGGGTGCCGGGGCGATGCGGGTCGATCCGGTGCCGGAACAGCAACTCGCTGCGGTACACGTTGCCGACACCGGCGATCACCGTCTGGTCCATCAGCATCGATCCGATTGACCTGCGGGACTTGCTGATTCGCGCCCAGGCCAAGCCGGGGTCGGCGTCGCGGCGCAGCGGATCGGCACCGAGCCGGGCCACGACGTCATCGACGCCGCCCTCGTCGATCAGCTCACACACGGTCGGGCCGCGCAGGTCGGTCCCGAACTCGGCCCCGAGCATGCGCATGCGCACCTGACCCACGGGCGCGGTCATCGGCAGTGGCTGTTCGGTGAACGTGCCGTACAGCCCGAGGTGGACGTGCACCACCGCACCACCTTCGTAGTGGTGGAACAGGTGCTTGCCCCAGGCGTCGGCCTTACGCAGCACCCGGCCGCTGACGGCGGCCGCGGCATCGGCGAACCGGCCCTGCGGACTGCTGACGACCACCGGCGCCCGCCCGAATCGCTGTTGATGCAGGCGGGCCAGCCGGTGGAGGGTATGCCCCTCCGGCACGGGTCAGGCCCGGGATCAGGCCGGAGCGCCCGGAACCTCGGGGGCCACGTGCGTCTTCTCGTACTCGGCCAGGATGTCGATGCGGCGCTGGTGCCGCGCGGCCTGCGACCACTCGGCGGCCAGGAACGCGTCGACGATGGCGAAGGCCTCTTCGGTGCTGTGCATACGGCCACCGATGCCCATGACCTGCGCGTTGTTGTGCTCGCGGGCCAGCTGCGCGGTCTCGACACTCCACGCCAGCGCGCAGCGCACGCCCGGCACCTTGTTGGCGGCGATCTGCTCGCCGTTGCCCGAGCCGCCGATGACGATGCCCAGGCTGCCCGGGTCCTCGACGGTGCGCTTGGCGGCGTCGATGCAGAACGCCGGGTAGTCGTCCTCCGCGTCGTAGGCGAAGGCACCGCAGTCGACGGCCTGGTGGCCGGCCGCGGTCAGGTGGTCGAGCAGGGCCTGCTTGAGTTCGTAACCGGCGTGGTCGGCTCCGAGATATACGCGCATGGCGCACATTCTGGCAGAACAGCGGCCCGGGACAGAATCAGTGGCTCGGCCGGCCCACTCGCCGGCTCAGCCGGCCCCACACACTCGCCGGCTCAGCCCGCGGCGATCTTGGTGTCGCGGTCGATGGCCTCGGTGATCTGCTTGATGATCTCGGCCTGATCGGCGACGCCGTCGATGTTGATCTGCATGACGTAGAGCCCGGTGCCGTCCTGGATGACGACGGTGTTCTGGGTGATGAGCTTGGTCACCCCGTTGGAGTTCCAGGAACCGGCGATCTGGAACGACTTGTGGCCGTCGACGGTCCCGGGCGTGCCGGTGTCGGTCGGGGTGAATCCCGGCAGGTTGTTCAGTTCACCCGGCGCGAAGTCGAGGATCTTCTGCGCATCGGCGTTCGGGCCGAGGCGCGAGATCAACGCCGTGGCGCTGGGCCGGTAGTTGCCGGCACTCGGGCCGTTGTAGACGATCGACTGGTAGGCGAAGGCCGGCGTCTGCGGTCCGGCGTCAGCCCAGCCCGGCGGCATGGGCATGGTCACCACCGGTGCGCCGGGTTCGTTGCGGTGCACCAGCGATTCCTGAATGTTGTTGCTCTTCAGGTAGGTCGCGATGGTCTGGTAGTTACCGGGCGTACCCACGAGCACCGGCGGTGCGGGCTTGTGCGACGACGATGGCGTGTTCGCCCCGGAACTCTGGGTGCTGGTTCCCGAGGCGTCCGAGGGCCCACTCGAATCGTCACCGGAATTCAGCAGCACGACACCGATCAGCACCACGATCACGGCGGCGATGGCGCCACCGATCACCCAGATCTTGGTCTTGCCACCCGAGGACTGGCCACGGCCCGGTGGCGTCTTGCCGATGTCGGCCGCGAGTTGCGAGTACGACGGCGGGGGCGGTGCGGTGGGACGGCCGACTCCGGGTGCGGCGTGCGCCGCCGGGTCTGCGGGGATGACCGGCAGGACCACCGTCGGCGACACCGTCTCGTGCGTCGGCCGGACGGGCCGCTGCGGCGGTATGGGCGGTGGCCCAGGCACCGGCTGCCGGTACGGCGGGGCCGACGGCGACGAATCAGGTTCCGGCCGAAACGGTTTCGGGTCGGGCGGCGGCCCGACAGGGCCGCGCTGCGGCACCGGCGGCGGCGTCGGCTCCGAGACCGGGTCGACCGACGGTGGCGACACCGGTGGCACGGGCGGCACGGGCGGTTCCGGAGCCGGCGGCGGCGCGACGGGCTCTGGCGCGACCGGTTCGGGTTCCGGCTCGGGGCCAGGCGCCGGTTCCGGCTCGGGCACGGGTTCGGCCGACACCACCGGCGGCGGGGCGACCGGCGGCGGCGTCACCTCGGGGGCGGACGGCGGCTCGGCGGCCGGTTCCGGGGTCACCACGGGAGTGACGGTCGGCAGCTTCAGTTCCGCGGTGCGCAGGTTCAGCGTGGGTGACTCGGTGACCAGTTCGGCCTGCCGCTCGAAGGCTCGCGCGAACTTGGTGCAGGAGTCGAAGCGGTCCTCGGGCGACTTGCCCATGGCCTTGATCAGCACCTCGTTCAGCGGTTCGAGCCACGGCTTGAGGTCACTTGCCTTGGGCGGTGGCGCGCTGAGGTGCTGGCTGATGACCGCGATCTGGTTGGTGTCCTGGTACGGCGTCTGTCCGGTGAGCAACCGGTAGGCGGTCGCGGCCAGCGCGTACTGGTCGGCGCGGCCGTCGATCTCGCCGCCCATCAGTTGCTCGGGCGCCGAGTAGGAGACGGTGCCGATCGCCAGGTTGGCCGACGTCAGGCCCGTCACCTCACCGATCTGGCGGGCGATGCCGAAGTCGCTCAGCAGGATTCGCCGCTCGTCGGTGTCGATGTTGCTGAGCAGGATGTTGGCCGGCTTGATGTCGCGGTGCAGCAGGCCGCGCTGGTGCGCGTAGTCCAGGGCCGAGCTCATGGCCTTGACGATGTCGACGACGAGCTCCAGCGGCAGGCCGTTCGGGTACTCGTACTTGACCAGCTGGGCGGCATCGGTGCCGTCGACGTAGTCCATGGTGATCCACAGCCGGCTCTCGAACTCGCCGCGGTCGTGCAGGCCGACGATGTGCGGGTGCCACAGACCCGCGGCGATGTTCGCTTCGCGCTCGAAGCGGATGCGGAATTCGTCGTTGGTGGAGGCGGTTTCCCGGAGCACCTTCATGGCGTCGAGGCGGGGCAGCCGGGGGTGCTGGACGAGGTACACATCGCCCATTCCCCCTGAGCCCAGCAACCGGCGCACGGTGTACCCGGCGAAGGTTGCGCCCGTCTCCAGCGACATCAGCGCATCCTACTCAAACCCGCACGTCGAAGGACGAAACTGTCCGTCGGCACGTCGCTCCCCACCAGTTGCATCGTTGTGGCTCATGTTTCGGATGTGTCTGGCCACGGTAACCGCGTCCAGACGTTCCTTGCGGAACGCCGACGAGATTACCCGGGCCGACCCTGGTGAGCGTGACTAGCGGGTGATTGCGGTCAGTCGAATTCGGGCGCCTCGTTGCGGGAGCGCTTGAGCTCCCAGAAGTGCGGGTAGGCGGCGAAAATCACGGACGCGTCCCACAGCTTGCCGGCCTCTTCGCCCCGCGGGATGCGCGACAGCACCGGACCGAAGAAAGCGACGCCGTTGACGTGGATGGTCGGGGTGCCGACATCGGGGCCGACGGCATCCATGCCGGCGTGGTGGCTCTTGCGCAGCGCCTCGTCGTACTTGTCGCTGGTGGCTGCCTCCGCGAGCTCGGCGGGCAGGCCGAGTTCTTCGAGCGACTCGGCGATGACCACGTCGAAATCCTTGTTGCCCTGGTTGTGAATCCGGGTGCCCATCGCGGTGTACAGCGGCGCCAGCACCTCGGAACCGACGGCTTCCTCCGCCGCGATGGCGACGCGGACCGGACCCCAGGCCTTCTTCATCATTTCCTGGTACTGCTCGGGCAGGTCGCGGCCCTCGTTCAGCACCGCCAGGCTCATGACGTGGAACTCGATGTCGATGTCGCGGACCTTTTGGACCTCGAGAATCCAGCGGGAGGTGATCCAGGCCCACGGGCACAGCGGGTCGAACCAGAACCCCGCGACATCTTTCTTGACGGCTGGGTCTTTCGTGGCGGTGGCGTCGGCCATTGCTCGTCCTTACTGAGTCGGTACAGATCTCGTTGCCAACAACTATGCCCGGCGTCCCTATGTTCCCGGTCACGGCAACCGGTTGTCCCCTAAGTTGGTGACGTGGCACTTCCGAACCTGACCCGCGACCAGGCCGCCGAGCGCGCCGCGCTGGTGACCGTTGACAACTAC
Source organism: Mycobacterium sp. SMC-21 (assembly GCF_045310825.1). Taxonomy (NCBI): domain Bacteria; kingdom Bacillati; phylum Actinomycetota; class Actinomycetes; order Mycobacteriales; family Mycobacteriaceae; genus Mycobacterium; species Mycobacterium sp. SMC-21. Next base: position 12,296 of record NZ_JBJIAO010000040.1, read on the forward strand.
CGCATCGATCTCGACCTCACCGACGGAGCCGGCGCACCGAGCGAGCGCACGTTCCGCTCCGTCACCACGGTGACGTTCAGCGCCCTTCCCGGCGCCAACACCGTCATCGACATCGCGGCCGACTCCATCCGCAGCGCGACCCTCAACGGGCAACCCATCGACGTGTCCGCCTACGACGAATCGACGGGCGTGCCGCTGGCCGGGCTCGCCGAGCAGAACGTCGTCGTGGTCGACGCGGACTGCCGTTACTCCAACACCGGTGAGGGACTGCACCGCTTCGTCGACCCGGTCGACGGTGAGGTCTACCTCTACTCGCAGTTCGAAACCGCTGACGCCAAGCGGATGTTCGCCTGCTTCGACCAGCCGGACCTCAAGGCCACCTTCGACGTGTCGGTGACCGCGCCGGCGCACTGGCAGGTGATCTCCAACGGGGCCGGCACGTCGGCCGGAGCCGCCCCGGCGGCGACATCAGATACGGGGACGGTCCATCGATTCGCCACCACCCCGAAGATGAGCACGTACCTGGCGGCCCTCATCGCCGGCCCGTACGCCCGGTGGGACGACGTCTACAGCGACGAACACGGGGACATTCCGCTGGGCATCTTCTGCCGCGCCTCGCTCGCCGAGTTCATGGACGCCGAGCGGCTGTTCACCGAGACCAAGCAGGGATTCTCCTTCTACCACAACAACTTCGGGACGCCGTACGCGTTCGGCAAGTACGACCAGCTGTTCGTGCCGGAGTTCAACGCGGGCGCCATGGAGAACGCCGGCGCCGTGACGTTCCTCGAGGACTACGTCTTCCGGTCCAAGGTCACGCGCTACTCGTACGAGCGGCGTGCCGAGACCGTGCTGCACGAGATGGCCCACATGTGGTTCGGCGACCTGGTCACCATGCGGTGGTGGGATGACCTGTGGCTCAACGAGTCCTTCGCCACCTTCGCCTCGGTGCTGTGCCAGGCCGAGGCCACCGAGTACAAGCAGGCCTGGACCACCTTCGCGAATGTGGAGAAGTCCTGGGCCTACCGGCAGGACCAACTGCCGTCGACCCACCCGGTGGCCGCGGACATCCCCGACCTGGCCGCGGTCGAGGTGAACTTCGACGGCATCACCTACGCCAAGGGCGCCAGCGTGCTCAAGCAGCTGGTTGCCTATGTCGGGCTGGAGCCGTTCCTGTCGGGCCTGCGCGACTACTTCCACGACCACGCGTACGACAACGCCACATTCGCCGATCTGCTCGGCGCGCTGGAGAAGTCGTCGGGCCGGGACCTGTCGGACTGGGGCCAGCAGTGGCTCAAGACCACGGGCCTGAACACGCTGCGGGCCGATTTCGACGTCGACGGCGCCGGGGCGTTCACGCGGTTCGCCATCACCCAGAGCGGCGCGGCGCCCGGTGCCGGCGAGACGCGCGTGCACCGGCTCGCGGTGGGCATCTACGACGACGACGGCTCCGGCAAGCTGGTCCGGGTGCACCGCGAGGAGCTCGACGTCGAGGGCCCGGTGACGGATGTTCCTGCCCTGGTGGGGGTTTCGCGCGGCAAGCTGGTCCTGGTCAACGACGACGACCTGACCTACTGCTCGATGCGGCTCGATCCCGCGTCGTTGCAGACGGTGCTGAGCCGGATCGCCGACATCGACGACCCGCTCCCCCGGACCCTGGCATGGTCGGCGGCGTGGGAGATGACGCGCGAGGCCGAGATGAAGGCCCGCGAGTTCGTCGCCCTCGTGATGAGCGGGCTGCACGCCGAGTCCGAGGTGGGCGTCGCTCAGCGGCTGGTGCTGCAGGCGCAGACGGCGCTGACCTCCTACGCCGATCCGGCGTGGGCGGCCGAAATCGGTTGGCCCGCTTTCGGTGATGCCCTGCTGGACCTGGCGCGGGATTCGTCGCCGGGATCGGACCACCAGCTGGCGTACATCAACGCGCTGTGCACGTCGGTGCTGGCGCCGAACCACATCGCGGTGCTGTCGACGCTGTTGGACAACGAGCCCGCCGCGGTCAACATGACGGGGCTGGTGATCGACACCGATCTGCGCTGGCGCATCGTGACGGCGCTCGCGCGTGCCGGCGTCATCGACGCGGACGGCACGCAGACGCCGTTCATCGACGCCGAGGCCGAGCAGGATCCGACGGCCGCCGGCCGGCGCAGTGCCGCTGCCGCCGCCGCCGCGCGCCCGCAGGCCGCGGTGAAAGAGGCTGCGTGGCAACAGGTCATCGAGGACGACACCCTGGCGAACATCACCACGCGCGCCATCGTCGGCGGTCTGGTCCAGCCGGGCCAGACCGAGCTGCTGGACCCGTTCCGGGACCGCTACTTCGCGGCGATCTCCGGGGTGTGGGAGCGGCGCTCGAGTGAGGTGGCCCAGACCGTGGTCATCGGCCTGTACCCGTCGTGGGACATCAGCCAGGCCGGCCTCGACGCCGCCGACCGGTACCTGTCCGATCCGGAGATTCCGCCGGCCCTGCGCCGCCTGGTGCTGGAAGGCCGTGCGGGAGTGGAGCGTTCGCTGCGCGCCCGTGCCTTCGACGTGAGCTGACGCGACTGCATGGGCCGCACCTGGCCACCGGCTAGGTGCGGCCCTGCAGGATGCCCTCGATGTTGCGCTCAGCGAGCGCGGTGATGGTCATGTACGGGTTGCAGCCGAGGTGCCCGGGCATCAGCGACGCATCGTTGACGAACAGGTTGCGGTGGCCGTTCACCCGCCCGAACGCGTCTGTGGCCTTGCCCCGGACGCATCCACCCAGTGGGTGAACGGTGTTGGGCGCAAACACTTTTCCGCTGAACAGGTCGTTGCGGTAGTCGACCTTGTTGGCCTTCAGGATCTTGTCGAAGACCTGCTTCGCCCTGGCCTCGTTGTTCGCCGCGAAGGCATCGGTCCACTGGATCGTCGCGGTGTCGGACTGGCGGTCGTAGGTGATGTCGGCCCGGTCCCCGGTGTCGACCATGACGTAGTACCCGAGCAGGTAGGTCTCCACCGGCAGCGGCATGGAGAACATGCTGGCGTACACCGGATTGTCCGGGTCGTCGCGGCCGTCGATGTTGATCATGCCCATCAGGGACTGGGTGGTGCCGGCCGGATCGCTCTTGGCCAGGTTGTGCCCGACCATCACGTCACCGTTGTTGCCGTAGCCCTTACCGATCTGATCATTGAGGTGGGCCAGGTCCCCGGTCTCGCGCGCCTTCAGCAGCAGCTTGGTGGTGCCGAGCACACCGGCCGCCAGATACAGCTGGTCACAACCGAATTCGGCCTTCGACAGCTCCTTGCCCCAGCGGTCGATCTCGCGGGTGGACACCACGAACTCACCCGAACGCTCCTGACGGATCGAGATGACCTCGGTCAGCGGGCGCAGCGTGACGTGGCCGGTCTTGAGCGCGTCGGCAAGGTAGGTCTGGTCGACGCTGCCGAACCGGCCGTAGTTGTTGCCGAACTGCTGCTCGAACGCCAGCGACGATTGCGGCACCTGGCCGGCCGCCTCTTTGACCAGGTAGTCGAACGAGTACGAGCTGCCGTTGTAGTCGACCTTGTAGCCGGCCGCCGCCGCGTACTTGCGGCCCGCGCGGGCGTACTGGAAGCACGGGGTCTGCTCGAACCAGGCCATGTCGCGGTAACTGATCTTCAGCGACGTCTTGGCGCGTTCGACATAGGTGCGCAGGAACTCGTCGGCGCCGATGTCGGGGAACGCCTTGTCGATCTGGCGCGGCGTCGGGATGGCGGCGATGCCCGCGTTGACCATCGAGCCACCACCGACGGCCAGGCCCCGGAAGACGTCGTGGGCACCGTGCGTCACCTTCTGACAGATGCCGGCCTGGATCGGCTGGGGCGACGGCGCGTGCTCGGCCACCTGCTCGACGGTGAAGCCACCGAAGGAGGTGACCAGGCTCGGCGGAATCTTCGTGAACCAGCCGGCGCGGGTGTCGGCGGGCAGCATCTTGGAGAAGCGCTTGCCGTCGTCGTCGGGCTTGTCCCAGAGCCGGCCCTGTTCGATGACCAGTGTCTCGATACCGGCCTGTCCCAGGCGCAGCGCGGAGACTCCCCCGCCGTAGCCGCTGCCGATGACGATGGCCGAAAAATGCTTGCGGGACTCCGTACGGTCGCGTGATCGTTCGACGAGGGCCCCGATTCCCGCCGCCCCGGCGACGCCCACCACCGCCGCACCGCCGAGGAACTGGCGCCGGCTGATGGGGCTCATCGGCGACCTGCCGCGGCCGCGCCCCAGCACCGGATGTGTCGATGCCGGCCGTGCATCACTGCCAAGATCGTCCTTCCGCCTGACCGCCAGCTAACCCGAAGCCAGTCGCCTGCCGGCCTCCGAATAACGGATTCATCTCAAAAATTACACGATGGCGCGGAGTTTCCGCCGCCGTGCGGGATCCGGCCGCCAGCGCGTCGTCCGCCCCGCCCGACGCCCGGTATGTCGTACGTCACCCATATCGGTGTATGGCACTCTACCTGCAAGTTTGGTGGCGACGGCGGCGACCGGACCACGGCTGCCCAACCGCCGGGACCGAGGCCGGGCGACCATCCCGAATACCCTCGCGCGCTGACGGCTCAAACAATTTGCTGGATAACGATGAGAAAACGGACAGGAAGTGGCTCTGGCAACCGACTTGTATTTGCGCAAACGGCCGAATACGGGTACGAATACGGGGTGTTGTCGGCATTGCGCGCGAGCCAGGAGGCGTCGCAACCCCACGCGCCCGAGGCGCCCGACACTCCCGCCGCCCAGCCCGCCCCCGCTGCCAAGTCGAAATGGCGCGACGGCAAGCGCTACGTGTGGCTGCTGGGTCCCATCACCCCCGGAATGGTCGGCCTGTCGTGGCTGCTGGTCTGGCTCACCGGCATGGACGCGTTCTGGTGGACGGGGTCGGTGCTGACGTTCGGGCTGGTCCCGCTGCTCGACCACATCGTCGGCCCCGAGGCCGAGAAGGCTCCCGGCGACCTGCGCAGCCTGGAGGACGACCCGTTCTACCGGATCGCCACGCACCTCTTCCTGCCGGCGCAGTATCTGTCGCTGATCTTCGCGTGCTGGCTGTGGGCCGGCGGCGGCTGGGTGAGCATGTCGCTGGCCGACAAGCTGGGCCTCATGGCCGCGGTCGGGACGGTCGGCGGTATCGCGATCAACGCCGCCCACGAGCTCGGCCACAAGCGCGGCATGTCCGAGCGCCGGCTCTCCAAGATCGCCCTGGCCCAGACCTGCTACGGCCACTTCTTCGTCGAGCACAACCGCGGTCACCACGTGCGGGTGGCGACGCCGGAGGACCCGGCCAGCTCGCGCCTCGGCGAGAGCCTGTATGCCTTCATCGGCCGTTCGGTCATCGGCAGTCTGCGGTCGGCCTGGAAGCTGGAATCCGAGCGACTCGCCCGCGTGCACAAGTCCAAGTGGTCGCTGCACAACGAGGTCCTCAACGCCTGGCTGCTGAGCGTCGTGCTGTTCATCATCCTGGCGGTGTGGTTCGGACCCATTGTGCTGCCGTGGCTTTTCGGCCAGGCCGTGATCGGCATCTTCCTGCTGGAGACGGTCAACTACCTGGAGCACTACGGCCTGCGGCGGCAGAAGTTGCCCAATGGCCGGTACGAGCGGGTGCGCGCCGGGCACAGCTGGAACAGCAACACCGTGATCGCCAACGTCTTCCTGTTCCACCTGCAGCGGCACTCCGACCACCACGCCAACCCCATGCGTCGGTACCAGGCGCTGTGCCATGCCGATGAGGCGCCGCAGCTGCCGGGCGGTTACGGAACGATGCTGCTGCTGGCCATCTGCCCGCCGCTGTGGCGCCGGGTGATGGATCCCCGCGTGCTGGCGCACTACGACGGCGACATCAGCCGCACCGCGTTGCAGCCGGGCTATGAGGCCCGCCTGCGCAAGCGCTACCCTGCCGCGCACTGAACCCTGCCGACGCGGCACATTCGCGTGAGTGAACGACCTCTCAGCGCCAGGTCGGCCGACCCTGGATAGCACTCTGCCGGGTGCGAACCAGTGGTCCGCACCCGGCAGGGTGAATGAAATCAGGCGGGCGAGACGCCGGCGCTCAGCACGCGGACCGCGCTGATCAGGCCGTCCATCAGGTTGCCCTGCTTGAACGACGCCGCAGCCGCGGACACACCCAGCGGGGCAGCCTCTTCGATACCGCGACCGCGGACCTCGGCGCCGTAGACGACCTCGATGGCCTTCTGGTTCGGCGAGACGGCCAGCAGCACTGCGTTGTTCGGCGTCGGCACGGTGGCCAGCACCTCACGCGCGGTGGCGGCGGTGTCCGCACCCAGGTCGCCGATGTAGACGGCGAAGCGGGCGCCGGCGGCGCGCGAGCCGTACTTCAGGGCGTCGTCGAGGAACACCAGGTCCTTGACCGGGAACGGGTAGTGCACCGACAGTTCACCGGGCTCGGTGACGCCGGAGATGCGGCCGCTGTACGTGACGGCGTAGCCGTACGGCAGGTTGGCCGGATCGATGTTTGCGACCTCGGTCTGGCTACCACTTGCCACTTGCGCCACCTCCCACAGTCAGGTGCGAGTCATGGCCGCCGTGGCCGTGATCCGCCGGTTCCTCGGCCGCCCACAGGATCGGGGCGTGGGTCCACTTGTCGGTCATCTTGTAGGTGTCCGGATGCGGACTCTTGCGCAGCAAGAACAGCGCGCCAAGCACCAGCAGCAGCGCCAGCGGCACGCCACCGAGCAGCGAATGAGTAAGTGCAATGCTCACGCGCAAACCGTATCAGTACGCGCACCGCTCACGCTGAGGACAGGGGCAATCCGCGCGCGGATGTCAGGCGGCGCCTTCGCCGAGATACCGCACCCAGGCCGGATCGAGCTCCTTGACCGCCGAGAGCAGTCGCCAGTGCTGTCCTTTGGGCGGCAACGGCACCGCGTGCAGGGTCCAGCCGAGTTCGCTCAGTAGCCGGTCGGCCTTGCGGTGATTGCACGGGCCACACGCCGCGACGCAGTTCTCCCAGGAGTGCTCACCACCGCGGCTGCGCGGCACGACGTGGTCGACGGTGTCGGCCTTGCCTCCGCAGTACGCGCAGCGGAACCGGTCCCGGTGCATCAAAGCGGCCCGGGTCATGGGAATGCGGGCCCGATATGGGACCCGCACATAGCTACGCAGCCGGATGACCGACGGGACGGCGACCGCGCGGGTCGCCGAGTGTATGACGGGACCGGACGGATCGGCGTGGACCACATCGGCTTTGCCGCACAGCACCATGATCACGGCGCGCCGCATGGGCAGCGCGGTCAGCGGTTCGTAGGTCGAATTCAGCAGCAGGACGCGGCGGCGGCCCCAGAGCGAGCCGTCGGTGGGACTTGATTCGACTGCGTGCAGGGGTGATGACAGTGCCGGGCTCGACACAGGCGAACCCGCCGCGGCGCCGTGAAGTCTGTGGCCGCGGACCTTCCTCCGTTGCGACATACGTCCTCCGTGCTGACAGTTCACCACGGATCGACAGACAACGCACGAGAATTCTGGCGTCTTAGCTGGACCATTCGATGAACTTCGCGTGACGAGTCCCGCATGGAACGCGTCATCACGTCCTCGTGGACAATGGCGACCGTGACAGAGGCGCAGCGGTCGTTCTACGACGAAGTCGGTGGAGCGGAGACCTTCCATCTCCTGGTGTCGCGGTTCTACCAACTGGTCCGCGACGACGAAATCCTGCGCCCGCTGTATCCCGAGGACGACCTCGACGGCGCCGAGCACCGGCTGCGGATGTTCCTCGAGCAGTACTGGGGCGGTCCCCGCACCTACGGCCAGGAACGCGGCCACCCCCGGCTGCGGATGCGGCACGCCCCGTTCCGGATCGGCTTCCTCGAGCGTGACGCCTGGCTACGGTGCATGCACAGCGCGCTCGCCTCGATCGGCCCGGAGACCATCGACGACGCGCACCGGCAGGCGCTGCTCGACTATTTCGACATGGCCGCCCAGCACATGGTCAACTCGGCGTTCTGATGACGGATCCGCGGTGGCGGTCCCGCGCGGTCTTCTATCAGCTCTACCCGCGCTCGTTCGCCGACAGCGACGGTGACGGCGTCGGCGATCTCGACGGCGTCACCGCGCACCTGGACCATCTGCGCGCACTCGGCGTCGACGCGCTGTGGCTCAACCCCGTGATGGTCTCCCCCATGGTCGATCACGGGTATGACGTCGCCGACCCGCGTGACGTCGACCCGCTGTTCGGCGGAATGGCGGCGCTCGACCGGCTGCTCGCCGCCGCCGGTGCGGCGGGCATCAAGGTCACCATGGATCTGGTCCCCAACCACACCAGCTCGGCGCACCCGTGGTTCCAGGCGGCGCTCGCCGCGGGCGCGGGCAGCCCCGAACGCGACCGCTACCTCTTCCGCGATGGGCGCGGGCCGGACGGCGTTCTGCCACCGAACAACTGGAGGTCGGTGTTCGGCGGGCCCGCTTGGACGCGGGTCACCGAACCCGACGGCAGCCCCGGCCAGTGGTACCTGCACCTGTTCGACGCCGCACAGCCGGACCTGAACTGGGACCACCCGGAGGTTCCTGCGGATCTGGAACGGACGCTGCGGTTCTGGCTGGACCGCGGCGTCGCCGGATTCCGGATCGACGTGGCGCACGGGATGGCGAAACCGGCCGACCTGCCGGACATGGCCGATCCCGAAGGCGTCATGCTCACCACCCGGGTCGACGATCCGCGGTTCAACAACGACGGCGTGCACGCCATTCACCGCGGCATCCGGACGGTACTCGACGACTACCCCGACGCCGCCACCGTCGGCGAGGTCTGGGTGTTCGACAACGAGGATTTCGCCAAGTACCTCCGGCCCGACGAACTGCATCTGGGCTTCAATTTCCGTTTGGTACGAGCCGATTTCACCGCAGCGGCCGTCCGCGAGGCGATCGAGAATTCGCTGGCCGCCGCCGAACTGGCCGACTCACCGCCCACGTGGACACTGTCCAACCACGACGTCGAACGCGAGGTGACCCGTTACGGCGATGGCCCACAGGGGCTTTCGCGAGCACGGGCGATGGCGCTGGTGATGCTGGCACTGCCGGGCGCGGTGTTCGTCTACAACGGCGAAGAACTCGGGCTGCCCAACGTCGAGCTGCCCGACGACGTCCTGCAGGACCCCGTGTGGGAGCGTTCCGGCCACACCGAGCGGGGCCGCGACGGCTGCCGGGTGCCGCTGCCCTGGTCCGGCGACAGCGCCCCGTACGGGTTCTCGCCGACCGCGCGGACGTGGCTCCCGATGCCCGACGGCTGGGGGCCGTTGACGGTCGCCGCGCAGTCCGCGGACCCGGATTCGACACTGTCGCTCTTCCGGCGCGCAATCGAATTACGCCGGGGCCGAACAGTTTTGGGTCGGTCGGTGCGGTGGCTGCCGACCGCGGACGACCTGCTGGCATTCCAGTGCGAGGACGGCCTGGTGTGCCTGCTGAACGCGGGCAGCACAACGGTCGACACGCCCGGCGGCCGGGTGGTGCTCGCGAGTGGACCATTGCCCGACGGGCGAATCCCACCCGACACGGCCCTCTGGCTGACTTACGATTAGCCCATGCCCGTGGACGCCACCCGTGTCGCGGTGCGGATGTCCGCACCGACGGGTGACGCACGGGCCGACCGCTGGCGGGCGCATCGCGCGACGGTGAAGGCCGACCTGATCGAGGCCACCTTGCGCGCCATCGACGAGTACGGCCCCGACCTGTCGATCGACGACGTGGTGAAAACCGCCGGCGTCCCGCGGCCGAAGTTGTATCGCTTCTTCACCGACAAGGAGACGTTGTTCGCCGCGGTCGGCGAGCGCATGCAGGAACTGATCGTGCAGCGCGTCATGCCCTGCTTCCACGTCACCGCGACGGCATTGGAGCTCGTGAGTTCCGCACTGACCGCCTACGTCGACCTGGTGGCCGAGCGGCCCAACCTCTTTCGCTTCGTCGTCGGCTCCCATTTCAGCGACGACCATTCCCGGACCAAGCTGCTCGAGAACGGCCGCAATCTGTCGAGCGCGATGACCGAGGTGCTCGCGGCGATGGTGCGCGCCCATGGCGGCGACGGCGACCACCTCGAATACACGGCCGACGCGATTCTCGGAGCCGTGGCACTCGGCGTGCTGCGCTGGCTCAACGAGCCGACGATCGGTAAAGACGAACTCATCGCGCAACTGACGCCCGTGATCTGGGGTGCGGTGTCGGCGGCGGCCGCTGCCCGCGGCGTCGTCATCGCACCCGACGAACAGATGGCGTTGTTCGGCACCACCGACTGAACCGGTCCCCGGCCCACCCGGGCCGCCGCGCCCGCTCAGAAAACGTCATTATCCAAAACCCTTGCGCAATGGCGCACGCCGTCGTAACTTCGAACTACTAGAACTCGCGGTACTAGTTACTGAATGTTCGAGGAAAGGCGGGCGGCATGGCCGTACGCAGTGCGCAACCCACGTCAGCGCGGAACGCCGGGGAGGTGTATCCCCGGACCCGGCGAATCCGCTTCCGCTTCAACGAGGAAGCGAGCCGCAAGTACTTCGTCGCCGGCGACATGGTGTTCAGCCATTTCGTCGCCGGTCTCTCGGGCGCATTTCCGCCCGGCGAGGAAGGCTTCATCCGATCGGTCCGCCGATTCGCCGACCGCATCACCGATCCCGAGCTCAAGAAACGGGTCGCCGGCTTCATCGGCCAGGAGTCGATGCATGGACAGGAACATCGGCACCTCAACGAGAAGCTCATCGCGATGGGCTACCCCATCGCGTGGTGGGATTCAGAATCCTTCAAAGACAGGCGGATTCGGCTCGAAGACCGGTTGCCCGCTCATGTGCATCTGGCATTGACGGCCGCCGCGGAGCACTACACCGCGGTGCTGGCCGAACGGGTGTTGTCGAGCGACGAGTTGCAATCGATCCCGGCCGATCCGGAAGTGTGGCATCTGCTGAATTGGCATGCGCTGGAAGAACTCGAGCACAAGTCGGTGGCCTTCGACGTGTACCGCGCCGTCGGTGGCACCGAGCGCACCCGCATCGCGGTCATGGTGGCGGCGTGCGCACTGCTGCTCCCGGTGACGCTCGTTTCGCTTGCCGTCTCGGTCGGGTCCGACCCGGTCGCGCGGCGCCGGCCCGACCGCCTGGTGCGCGAGACGTACGAGCTGTTCACCGGCCCGATATTCAAGGGCCTGCTGCCCGACCTCGCGGTCTACCTACGCCCTGGCTTCCACCCCGACGACGTCGACACGACCGAACTGGCCCAGCAGTGGCGCGACACCCTCTTCGGCACCGACGGCGTCCTCGTCGACCACCTCAGATAGCCGGCACAACGGAAGGAATCGATCATGAGTGCTGACCCGATCACCGCGCACGCGGTCGCTTTTCCCAAGGTGCGGCGGATGCGGTTCCGGTTCGGCGAACCCGAACCGCTGCACCGGCATTTCGTCGAGGGCGACATCGTGTTCAGCCACCTGGTGGCGGTGCTGTCCGGTTCCTTCCCGCCCGGCGAGGAGTCATTCATCCGGTCCGTTCGCCGCTTCTCCGACCAGATCACCGACCCGGTACTGAAGAAGCGCGTCGCAGGGTTCATCGGCCAGGAGTCCGTGCACGGCCAGGAACACCGCAAGTTGAACACCCAGCTCGCCGACATGGGCTATCCCCTCGTGCGGTTCCTGCTGTTCGCCCCGACGAGCGTGCGCCAGAAGGTGGTGCTGCGCATCGAGAAGTTGATCCCGGCGAAGGTGCATCTGGCGATGACGGCCGCCGCCGAGCACTACACCGCGGTCCTGGGCGCGCGGGTGCTGTCGAACGACGAAATCCAGGCGATCCCAGGCGATCCCGAAGTCTGGCGCCTGTTGAACTGGCACGCCATGGAGGAGCTCGAGCACAAGTCCGTCGCCTTCGACGTCTACCGGTCGGTGGGCGGTTCCGAGCGCACGCGCATCGCGGTCATGTGGTTCATGTACTTCCTGACCATCCCCGTGGTCACCGCCGCGGTGGCGTTGTCGATCCTGTTGGACCCGACGGCATGGCCGCGACCGATCACGGTGCTGCGCCAGACCTACGGCGTCTTCCGCGGACCCCTGCTCCGCGGCTTCCTGGGCGAGATCGCCGAGTACCTGCGGCCCGGCTTCCACCCCGACGACGTGCCCACCGACGAGCTCCTCGCCCGGTGGCAGCACGACTTGTTCGGCGCCGACGGCGAGCTCGTCGGCTACGTTCGGTAGCCGGGCCGGACATGACCACCAGCACGAAGGCCGCACGGTCGGCCACGGCGGAGCGACACGAGCCCGATCATGAGGTGGTGATCGTCGGGGCCGGGTTCGGCGGCATCGGCGCCAGCATCGCGCTCCAGCGCAAGGGAATACACGACTTCGTCATCGTCGACAAGTGGGATCACGTCGGCGGCACCTGGCACGCCAACACCTATCCGGGTGTGGCAGTGGACATCCCATCCGTCATCTACAGCTTCTCGTATGAGCAGCGCGGCGGCTGGTCACGCGTCTTCGCGCCCGGCAACGAGCTGCGGGACTACGCCGACGACATGGTGGACAAGTACGGCCTGCGCGACAAGCTGCGGCTGAACACGATCGTGACCGGTGCGGCGTTCGACGAGCAGAACAGCATGTGGCGGTTGACGTTCGACGGCGGCGCAGAAATCACGGGCCGCCACGTGGTGATGGCGGTCGGCGGGCTCGAGCGGCCCAAACTGCCGGACATTCCCGGTCTGCAGGATTTCGGCGGGGTGCTCATGCACACCGCGCTGTGGGATCACGACGTCGAGTTGGCCGGTAAGCGGGTCGCGGTCATCGGCACCGGCGCGACGTCGCTGCAACTGGTGCCGGCGATCGTGGACGAGGTGGCGCACCTCACGGTCTTCCAGCGGACGCCGATCTGGGTGTTTCCCAAGCCCGACAGCACAATTCACGGCATCACCCGCGCAGTGCTGGAGATCGGCCAGGTGCGGTCCGGGCTGCGCGCCGTCGGTACCGTCGCGACCGAGATCGGGATGGGCGGAATGCTCACCGGGCCGGGTTGGCTGGTCGAGGCCACGCGCAAGCTCGCCGAAGCACCCGTGCGGGCGTGGATGCGCAGCCAGGTCAGCGATCCGGCGACCCGGGAGAAACTGATCCCCCGCTACGGCCTGGGCTGCAAGCGCCCGTCGATGTCCAACGACTACCTCAAGACGTTCAATCGCAGTGACGTCAGCCTGGTGACCGACGCCATCGAGCGCATCACCGAGACCGGCGTGGTGACCACCGACGGTGTCGAGCACCAGGTGGACGTCCTCATCTGCGCGACCGGATTCAAACTGTGGGAACGGGATTCGGTGCCGCCCTTCCCCGTCGTCGGCCGCGACGGGCTCGATGCCGCGGAGTTCTGGGCGGTCAATCGTTTTCAGGCCTATCAGGGCGTGTCCGTACCCGGCTTCCCGAACATGTTCATGATCACCGGGCCCTACGGCTTCGTGCTCGGGTCGTACCTGTGGATGATCGAGGCCACCGCGGCACACCTGAGTCGCGCGATCGCCGAAGCCAAGCGTCGCGGCGCCCGGGAGGTCGAGATCCGGCACGAAGTCCATGACGCCTATTTCCGGTACTGCCTCCGCCGGCAGGCGCGCAATGTCCTGTTCACGCCCACCTGCGCAGGGTCCAACACGTATTACATCGACTATCACGGTGATTCCCCGTTCCGGCCGACGACGCACGGCGAGATGTACTGGCAGAACCGCCATTACGACCTCGACGTGTATCGGTACGGGACCGGCACCGCCGATGCCGACCAAGTAGCAGCCACCGCGAAGGACGCCGGATGAAGATCAACAGCCTGGACCCACAGCTCGTGGTCGTCACCGGTGCCGGCAGCGGCATCGGGCGCGCCACCGCGATCCGCTTCGCCAAAGGCGGTGCGCACGTGGTCGTCTCCGACATCGACCTCGACTCGGCACAAGCGACCGCCGCCATGATCAAAGGCGCCGGCCGCCGCGTGTCGGCAGCCCGGCTGGACGTCACCGATCCGGAGGACTGGGAGGCCTTCGCATCTGACGTTCGCACCGAGCACGGGGTGCCCGACGTCGTCGTCAACAACGCCGGGATCGTCGTCGGCGGGCCGTTCCTCGAACTGTCCGCGGCGGACTGGGACAAGCAGCTCAGCGTCAACCTGATGGGCGTGGTGCACGGCTGCCGGGTGTTCGGTGCGCAGATGGCCGAGCGCGGCCGGGGTGGTCACATCGTCAACATCGCATCGGCGGCGGCGTTCACGCCGACACCGGTCATGGCGCCGTACTCGGTGTCCAAGGCGGGGGTCAAGATGCTCAGTGAGTGCCTGCGCCTGGAGCTCAGGCCGTACGGCATCGGGATCAGCGCCATCTGCCCCGGCGTCATCAACACGAACATCGGCGACCGCGCGGTGACCGTCGGCGTGGACCCCGCGCTCGTCGCACAGGCCCAACGTCTCACCAGGCAACTGCAGGAGTTCGCCGAAAAGCTGCCGTTCTCACCGATGAGCCCCGGCCTCGTGGCGCGGGCCGTGGTGCGGGCCGTCAGCTATGACCTGGCGGTGGTGCCCGTGCGGGCCGAGGCCTGGCTCGGGTATGTCATGCACCGCCTCGCACCGGGCGTCAATCGCCGCATGACACAGCCCTTCTCGTTCGATCTGCTCGGGAAGCTGGCCGGGCCGTTGCTCGACCGGGTGACGCCGTCGACCGCCGCGAAGGAGGCCGTCCCGGCTCGCTAAGGTTGGTCGTCAACCGCGCGGGAAAGGCCCACCATGCTCGTCGATCTGTCTCACACCATTCGTGCGGGGCTGGTGACCTATCCGGGGCTGCCGGCACCGTCGATCAGCGACCACCTGACCCGCGAGGCATCCCGCGACGTCTATGCCGCCGGCACCGAATTCGCGATCGGCGCGATCACGATGGTCGGCAACACCGGCACCTACCTCGACTCCCCGTTTCACCGTTACGAGAACGGCGCCGACCTGGCCGGCCTCGACCTGAACACCTTGGTGGACCTGCCGACGATCGTCGTGCACCGTCGGGACGTCACGGCACGCGCGGTCGCCGCCGCCGAGCTGCCCGATGACATCGACGCCGGCTGTGCGGTGCTGATCGACACCGGGTGGGATCGATATTTCGGCACCCCGGCCTACGCCGTCGACGCGCCGTATCTCTCCGAGGGCGCGACCGAGCTCCTGGTGAGCCGCGGGGTCGCGCTCGTCGGTATCGACTCCGTCAACATCGATGACGCCGGCCCGGGGGCCGAAGGTCGACGGCCCATCCATACCGCGCTGCTGGGCAACGGGATTCACGTCGTCGAGCACCTGACCAACCTGGCGTCGGTACCGGCCCGCGGCGCCCGCTTCACCGCCGTCCCACCGCGGATCGAAGGGTTCGGCACCTTCCCGGTCCGGGCATACGCGACCATCCCTGACTGACGGCGGACCGGCCGGCCTAACCTTGACGTCGCGCTGACGAGTCTGGCCGGCTAGTCGCCGGCAACGCCGAGCAGCAGCCCGACCATGTCCCGCACCAGCTTGCCGGTCCGCTTGGGCGGTACTTCGCCGGCGAGCAGATGGCGCCGGACGGCGGCCAGCGGCAGATCGAGCAATGCGAACGCGATCTGATCGACAGGACGGCCAGATGTTTTGGCCAGTAGTCGAATTGCCTTGTCGATGTCGCGCTTGCTGTTCTCGTCCCGCACCGCCAAATCCGTTCGGGCTGCCTCCGCCCACTCGTCCGGATCGAACGCACGCACCCCGGCCTGCAGCACAACAGCTTCCGCTAGGTGTGTGCGACACCAGTCGACGATCCAGACCGCGGCGTCGACGGCGCCGGCGGGCGTGACGGGATTCCCGAGGACATCGAGATAGCCACGCTGGAAGTCGCCGGTGGTACGAAACCAGACGGCAGCCAACAGTGCTGCCCGGTCGGGAAACCGGTGGTAGATCGACCCACTCGGGGCAGAGATTTCGCGGGCCACCGCATTCATCGTGAGCGCCCGCACGCCGCCTTCGGCAAATAGCCGGATCGCGGCATCCACGAAGTCGTCCGCAGAATGCCGCGGCGGTCTTCCCATGTATTAGAGGATATGCTCTAATACGGTTTTAGAGCAATCACTCTAAAACCAGTCCGACGCGCTGGTTTCGTCCCGAGGGAGATCACCATGAGCACACCCAGCGACATAGCGACGAACCTGTACGCGGCATTCGCCGCGCATGACCCCGCCGGCCTCGCGGCGTTGCTACACCCCGACTTCACCGGCCGGGTCAGCGCGGGCATGCCGTTCGGATTGGGCGGCGACGTCGACAGCCCCGAGACGATGTTGTCGAAGGTCTGGGGCGAGGCGGCCACCCACTTCGAAATTACGCCCCAGCCAGACGAATTCGTCGTCATCGACGACGAACGCATCATCGCGTTCGGTTATTACCGAGGCAGCAGCCGCGCCACCGGGAAGCAGTATTCAGCGGCGTTCGTCCACGACATCACCATCCGGGACGGCAAGGTCGTCGGACTGGTCCAGATCACCGATACCCAACGCTGGCACGACGCTCTCGTTGCGAGCTGACGGATCTGGACTGAGTCCTCTGGAGGGTTTTCAGGCCGCGCGCCGCGGACTACCGTCGCGAACATGACCAGTTGGAAAGAGTTCGCGGACGTCGCGCCGCGAATCGCAACCACCTTCGTCCGCCGACATACCGCCACCGGGAACCTGTGCATGCTGGGCACGCTGCGCTCGGACGGATTTCCGCGCATCAGCCCCATGGAGCCACGGTTCTTCGAAGACGAACTGTGGATCTCGGGCATGCCGCACACCACGAAGTTCGACGACCTCGCCCGTGATCCGCGCTTCTGCCTGCACACCGCGACGGTCGACACCCACGTCGGTGATGGCGATGCGAAGTTGTGGGGTGTCGTGGAGGACGTGCAGGACAAGGCCCTGCACCGGCGGTTCGCCGAGGCACTGTACGAACAGACCGGCTTCGACATCCGCGGCCAGGAGTTCGAGCACTGCTATCGCGCCAACCTGGTCGGGGCGTCCGCGGTCGAAGTGGCAGACGGACACCTCGACATCACGGTGTGGAAGCCCGGTAAAGCCGAGCACGTCGTCCGCAAGCACTGATTCGCGCTTGCCCGATCCAGCCCAGCCCTAGGTGTAACTCCCAGACAGGTTGTGAACGGCGTGGTGAGCGGAAGTAGGTGAGGACCTCCGGTATCGGTGTGGTTACCAAACACGCACATCCGATTACCGAGAGGTCCTCATGGTCCACGCTAATGCTTCGTTGACTCCTCGTGGGCGGTTGCGGCTTGCGCAGGCGGTTGTTGATCAGGGCTGGAGTTTGCGGCGCGCGGCTGAGCGGTTCCAATGTTCGGTGGCCACAGCCAAGAAATGGGCCGACCGTTATCGCGACGGTGGCGAAGCAGCGATGGTAGACCGGCCCAGCCGGCCGCATCGCAGTCCGTTGCGGTTGCCGAAACGACGTGAGCGGCGCATCGTCAACCTGCGCTTCACCCGGCGCTGGGGCCCACATCGCATCGCCGCTTACCTGCACCTGCCACGCTCGACCGTTGAGGCGGTGCTGCGCCGCTACCGGATGCCATTGCTGCGGCACCTGGACCAAAACACCGGGTTACCGGTACGCCGGCCCAAACCCCGCCGCTATGAGCACCCGGCTCCCGGCGACTTGGTCCATGTCGACGTCAAGAAACTGGGCCGCATCCCCGACGGGGGCGGCCATCGCAAGCTGGGTCGCCAAGCCGGCCGGCGCAACCGCTGCGGCATGGGATACACGTTCTTGCACCACGCCGTTGATGACCACTCCCGGCTGGCCTACTCCGAGGACCTCACCGACGAACGCAAAGAAACCGCCGCGGGATTCTGGAAACGCGCCAACGCGTTCTTCGCCGACCACGGCATCACCGTCAAACGAGTGTTGACCGACAATGGATCCTGTTACCGGTCAAAGAATTTCGCTGAAGCGCTCGGCCCCGACATCACCCACAAGAGGACCCGGCCCTACCGGCCACAGACCAACGGCAAAGTCGAGCGATTCAACCGCACCCTGACCACCGAATGGGCCTATGCGCAGACCTACCGCTCTGAGGCCGAACGCGCCGGAACCTACCAGCACTGGCTGCATCACTACAATCACCACCGACCCCACACCGGCATCGGCGGAATGACACCAATCGAGCGCCTACGCGTTCACAACCTACCCGTGAAGAACACCTAGGGCGACAGCAGGATCGGGCCACCACGGCGGCGGTACACCGATCCGAACCGCGCGTCGATGCGCAGCCACGTCGGATGCACCCGGACCCGGACCACCTCGTTCTCGGGCAGCGGATCGGGTACGAAACCCATGGCGGTCAAGGCGAATACACACCGCATCGGGATGCCCACCTCGATGTCGCCGGCGCTGACGGTGAGGACGTCCTGGTCGAGCAGCGACGGTGGCGGCCCCTGCGGACCGCTGTGCTCGCGGGCCAGTTCGACGCCGCGCTGAAACAACTCCAGCACCGCGGCCGCCGGCACGTCGTCGAGGTGGCTGAACCCGTCGTCGGGCGGCAACGCACCGCGCCACGCCGAGTCCATCGCGAAGCCCGGGTCGATCCGGCCCGAGCCGGGCAGCTCGTGGCTCAACGCGTCGGCCCCAGCGCACAGATCGGACGGCGCCACCCGCCCGTTCACCACGCGCGCGGCCAGCACCTCGAAACCTGTTGCGGCCCAGGCGACGACGACGTCCACGTTCCGAGCCTTCAACCGCACCACAGCCGCCTCGTCGAGCCGCAGCACGCGCTCGACGAAGGTCGCCAGGTTCTGCGCCTGGACGGCGTCGGCGAGCCAGATTCCGCGCTCCGTCATCGGGCAAAACGCTGCAGGTACTCCCGCTGATGCGGGGCGATGCGCACCAGCATCTGCCGCTCGATGTTGAAGGTGGCGAGCTGGGTCTCCCCGATGACGGCCGGCTTGGAGTCCGGATCGGCGTGCGCCGACCGCACCTCGTAGCCCAGCGTGAAGTCGCAGGCCCGCAGTCGGTTGGTCCAGATGGTCACCTGCAGTGGTGAATCGACAAGGCGCAGTTGGTCCTTGTACTTCACGTTGACTTCGGCGATCAGCAGCCCGGTGGTGGCGACGTCCTCGGCGAAGGGCTCGGTGAGGAACGGCACCCGCGCCTCTTCGAGGATGGTCACCATGGTGGCGTGGTTGACATGCTGATACATGTCGATGTCCGACCAGCGCACCGGCACCGGCGTCGTGAAGCGTTCAGTCACCCGCCCATCATCCCTGATTGCCCGTTCCCGTCGTTCTCGTGGTCATGCTCCGCAGTTGCCGCGCGGCCACCGACAGCGTCGCCAGGTCACGCACCTCGTCGCCCAGGATCTCGGTCAGCGTCCGGCGGGCCCGCATGACGCGCGAACTGTTGGTCGACGCCCACTCGTGAATCTTCTGTTCGCCGGTCTCGTCGATCTCCCCGACCGCCATCACGTCGACGCACAGCGACCGGATGGACCCGTAGATATCGTCGCGAATCGCCAAGCGCGCCAACGAATGCCAGCGGTCGTTGCGGCTGAGTTCGGATACCGCGGTGAGCAGGTTGTCGATGCCCAGATTGTCGGTCAGCGCGAAGTAGGTGTCGGCCACCTCGGCGGGCTCCCGCTCGGCGATGTCGGCGATGTCGATGACGTCGAGCAAGCTGTACTGGTACAGGCCGGTGGCCACCATGTAGGCCAGCTCCTGCGAGACGCCGGCGGCCTCGAACTGTGCGGCATCGGTCTCTGCGATGGCCTTGTCGTCGCCACGCAGCCACTGCGCCATCTGCGGGGTGAGCTCGGCGACCTTCGCCGCGAACCGGTTGGCCTCGGCGCCGACCGCCAGCGGCTGGGGCCGGTAGTTCAGCAGCCAGCGCCCGGCCCGGTCGATCAGGCGCCGCAGATCCAGCGTCATGCGGTCGGTGACATCCACCGGAACACCGGCCATGCCTGCCGCCCGGATGTTCCGCCACACCTCGTTGACCCGGAAGATCTTGTCCACCGCGACGTAACTGCGGACCGCGTCGACCGGTCCGACGCCGACATCCTCGGCGACGCGGTAGGCGTAGGTGATGCCGGCGGTGTCGACGAGGTCGTTCACCAGCATCGTGGTGATGATCTCCCGGCGCAGCTGGTGCGACCGGATGTCCGCGGTGAACCGGTCCCGTAACTCTTCGGGGAAGTAGTCCGGCAGCCGACCGGCGAACACCTCCTGGTCGGGCAGGTCACTGGCCAGCACGTCTTCCTTGAGCGCGAGCTTCACGTGCGCCATCAAGGTGGCCAGCTCGGGGGACGTCAGCCCCAACCCGGTCTCCATCCGCCGACGGATCTCCTTGTCCGACGGCAGCGCCTCCAGCTCGCGGTTGAGTCCGCGTTCTCTCGCCAGGTCACGGATCTGGGCGGCGTGCACCGGCAGCAGGCTGGCGGCGTTGGCGCGGCTGGTGCCCATCAGGTCGTTCTGCGACATGTTGTCGGCGAGCACCAGACGACCGACCTCGTCGGTCATCGACATCAGCAGGTCGGTGCGCTCGGCGGCCGCGACCTTGCCCGCGGTCACCAGGGCGTCGACCAGAATCTTGATGTTCACCTCGTGGTCGGAGCAGTCCACACCGGCCGAGTTGTCCATGGCGTCGGTGTTGATGTGGCCGCCGGCCAGATCGAATTCGATGCGACCGCGCTGCGTCACACCGAGGTTGCCGCCCTCACCAACCACCTTGGCGCGCACCTGATTTCCGTTGACCCGGATGGCGTCGTTGGCGCGGTCGCCGACGTCGGCGTCCGATTCGGTCTCGGCCTTGATGTAGGTGCCGATGCCGCCGTTCCAGAACAGGTCGACGGGCGCCAGCAGGATCGACTTCATCAGCGCCGGCGGCGTGAGCTCGGTGACGTCGGCGGCCAGGCCCAGCACCTCGCGCACCTGCGGGCTGATCGGGATCGACTTCTGGTCCCGGCTGTAGACGCCGCCACCCTCGCTGATGAGCGATTTGTCGTAGTCGTCCCAACTCGACCGGGGCAGCTTGAACATCCGGTCGCGTTCGACCCACGAACGGGCCGAGTCGGGGTTCGGGTCCAGGAAGATGTGCCGGTGGTCGAAAGCCGCCACCAGGCGAATGTGCTTGGACAGCAACATGCCGTTGCCGAACACGTCACCGCTCATGTCGCCGACGCCGACGACGGTGAAGTCCTGGGTCTGGGTGTCATGCCCCATCTCGCGGAAGTGCCGCTTGACCGACTCCCAGGCGCCCTTGGCGGTGATGCCCATGGCCTTGTGGTCGTAGCCCACCGAACCACCGGAGGCGAACGCGTCGCCCAGCCAGAAGCCGTACGACTTGGCGACGTCGTTGGCGATGTCGGAGAACGTCGCGGTGCCCTTGTCGGCGGCGACCACCAAGTAGGCGTCGTCGCCGTCGCGGCGCACCACCTGCGCCGGCGGCACGACGGCGCCGGTGGCCGTCTCGACGTTGTCGGTGACGTCGAGCAGCCCGGCGATGAACAGCCGGTAGCAGGCGACGCCCTCGTTGCGCAGGGCATCGCGATCTGCGGCCGCGTCACCGGTGGGCGCGGGCGGCGACTTCAGCACGAAGCCGCCCTTGGCGCCGACGGGGACGATGACGGCGTTCTTCACCGCCTGCGCCTTGACCAGGCCCAGGATTTCGGTGCGGAAGTCCTCCCGCCGGTCCGACCAGCGCAGGCCGCCGCGGGCCACGTTGCCGAACCGCAGGTGCACGCCTTCGACCCGCGGCGAGTACACGAAGATCTCGTATTTGGGCCTGGGCAGCGGCAATTCGTCGATGAGCTGCGGATTGAGCTTGAACGACAACGCGTTTCGCTCTCGGGCCGAGCCCTCGGCGGTGACGTAGTAGTTGGTCCGCAGCGTCGCCTGCACCAGGGCCGCGAAGGCCCGCAGCACCCGGTCGGTGTCCAGGCTCACCAGGGCGTCGATGTCCGCGGCAACGGCGGCCGCCGCCGTCTGGGCACGATCGGCCGCGTCGGCACCGGTCGGGTCGAAGACCGCCTCGAAGAGTTCGACGAGAGACTTCGCGGTGCCCGGGTTGTCGCGCAGCACCGTCTCGATGTGGTACTGGCTGTACGGAAAGCCGGCCTGCCGCAAGTACTTCGCGTAGGCCCGCAGGATCGTCACCTGCTGCCAGGTCAGGCCCGCGCCCAACACCAGCTCGTTGAACCGGTCGATCTCCACCTTGCCCTGCCAGATGGCGGTGACCGCGTCGGCGAAGCGGGTGGCGATGACTTCGCGTTCGGCTTCCGGGGCGTCGACGGTGGACTGGTGCCGGGAAATCTTGAACTGGTAGATCCACACCGGCACGCCGTCGGCGCGCACGACGTTGAACGGCTGCTCCTCCAGCACCACGACGCCCATGGACTGCAGCATCGGCAGCAGCTCGCTCAGCGAGGCCGACCGGCCGGCCAGGTACCAGGTGAGTTGGGCGGTGCCGTCATCGTCGGCCCCGGCTTCGGGATAGTCCAGCACCAGTTTGACGCTGTCGTCCTGCAGCTGATCGATGATGGTGATGGCCTCGATGGCACCGGTCGGCGTGAACGCCTGCTTGTAGACCTCGGGGAACGCCACCGCATAGTGCTCGGCCTCGGCGCGCGTGATGGTGCCCGGTGTGACAGCACCGATCAGCCGGTCGCCCCAGGTGCGCGCGGCCTCGGTCAGCAGACCCTGGATCCGGGTTTCGTTGGCGGCCGAGGTGTCGATACTCGCCGCGCTGGCGTTCTCGCCCAATCGGACCGTGAAATGCACGACGGCCCAAGGTGATTCACTGACCCGGGCGGTGTACTCGATGCTCTCGCCGCCGAGTTCGCGCACCAGGATGTCCTGCATGGCCAGCCGCACGTCGGTGGTGTACCGGTCGCGCGGCAGGTACACCAGGCACGAGACGAAGTGGGCCAGCTTGTCGGCGCGCAGGAACAACAGCGCACGCCGCCGCGAACCCAGGTCGATGACGGACTTCCCCATCGCGACGAGGTCGCGCGCGGTCAGGGAGAACAGCTCGGAGCGCGGCACGGTCTGGATGATGTCGAGCATCAGCTGGCCGGGCCGGCTCGGATCACCTTGCGACAGCGCCAGCGCCTCGTTGACGCGCCGCGAGATCAGTGGAATCTCGAGCACATTGGCATTGCCCGCCGTCACCGTGAACTGGCCGATGAAGCGGTGCTCGCGCGCGGGCCCGTTCGGTCCCGCGCTCTCGCGCACCACCACGATGTACGGGTAGGCGCCGTAGCGCAGGTAACTCGGCATGGTGGCCTGTGCCACCGCCAACAGTTCGTCGTCGCCCGCGAGCGGTGGCAGCACGTCGCTACGCAACTTGGCCACGCCCAGCCGCGTCGCCGGGTCCACCTGGGCCTGCCCGTTCTCCACGGTGCACTGCTGGTAGCCCAGCAGGACGAAGTGCCCGTCGGCGAGCCAGCGCAGCAAGGCCGCGACGTCGCGCCGGTCATAGCCGGGGAACCGGCCGTTGTGGTCGGCGTCGAGCGCGTTGGCCAGGCCGACGAGCGCGGCGTTCATCGCGGGCGTATCGAGTTGCACTGCACGGGTGTCGGTCAGGGCATGCGGCAACACAGCGGCCGCCTCGGCGACGGCCTTGCCGTCCCCCATGGTCGCCAGCTGCACGTGAATCCAGGTCTCGTCGACGCCGTCGGCCGGGGCGCTGGGGTCACCCGCCGGACCCATCGCGACGACCTCGCCCGCCGCGTCCCGCCGCACCCGGAACTCCGGACTCATGATCGCGGTGTAAGCGACACCGATGCGGTGCAGCAGCACCATCACCGAGTCCATCAGCAGCGCACTGTGATCGGTGACGATCTGCAGCGCCGGGCCGAAGCGGCCGGGATCGTCGGCGGCGTAGATCGCGACCAGCGTCTCCCCCGTCGACCGGCGATGACCGAGGCGATAATGCGCGGCCAGCAACTCCGGGGACACCCGGGTCGCCATCGCGACGTCGATCGGGGCGGTGACCCCACCGTCGGCCGGCGAACCGTCGTTGGGGCCGCGGTAGGTGAGCAGGTATGCCCGTGCGAGACCAGCGTTGCCGTCCGCACCGGCGGACCGCGTCGTACCGCTGAGTCCGCCCCGATTTTCCGTCATCCGACTTGCTCCTGACGTCGCGCCGTCGTGCCCCGATCGGCACGTACGTGCGACGTTAGTCGCGAGTCAGCTTGCGGTGGGTCACTCTGTGCGGACGCGCCGCTTCGATTCCAAGTCGTTCCACTTTGTTCTCTTCATAGGCACCGAAGTTGCCCTCGAACCAGAACCATTTGGCCTCGTCCTCGTCGTCACCTTCCCACGCGAGGATGTGGGTGCAGGTGCGGTCGAGGAACCAGCGGTCGTGGCTGATGACCACGGCGCAACCGGGGAATTGCTCGAGCGCGTTCTCCAGCGAAGACAGGGTCTCCACGTCCAGGTCGTTGGTCGGCTCGTCGAGCAGGATCAGGTTGCCGCCCTCTTTGAGGGTCAGCGCCAGGTTCAACCGGTTGCGCTCACCACCGGAGAGCACGCCGGCCGGCTTCTGCTGATCGGGTCCCTTGAAGCCGAACGCCGACACATAGGCCCGCGACGGGATCTCGTTCTGGCCGACCTCGATGTAGTCGAGCTTGTCGGAGACGACCTCCCAGACCGTCTTCTTCGGGTCGATGCCCGCGCGGCTCTGGTCGACGTACGACAGCTTGACCGTCTCGCCGACCTTCACGGTGCCGCCGTCCGGCTGCTCGAGGCCCACGATGGTTTTGAACAGCGTGGACTTACCCACACCGTTCGGGCCGATGACGCCGACGATGCCGTTACGCGGCAGGGTGAAGGACAGGTTCTCGATCAGGACGCGGTCGTCGAAACCCTTCTTCAGGTTGTCGACCTCCACCACGACGTTGCCCAGGCGCGGCGGCGTCGGAATCTGGATTTCCTCGAAGTCGAGCTTCCGCGTCTTCTCGGCCTCGGCGACCATCTCCTCGTAGCGTCCGAGGCGGGCCTTGTTCTTGGCCTGACGGGCCTTGGCACCGGAACGCACCCAGGCCAGCTCGTCCTTCAGCCGCTTCTGCAGCTTCTGGTCCTTCTTGCCCTGCACCTCGAGACGCTCGGCCTTCTTCTCCAGGTACGTGGAGTAGTTGCCCTCGTACGGGTAGGCGCGGCCGCGGTCGAGCTCGAGGATCCACTCGGCGACGTTGTCCAGGAAGTACCGGTCGTGGGTGACGGCGAGGATCGCGCCCTTGTAGTCGGCGAGGTGCTGTTCGAGCCAGTTCACGCTCTCGGCGTCGAGGTGGTTGGTGGGCTCGTCGAGCAGCAGCAGGTCGGGCTTGCTCAGCAGCAGCTTGCAGAGCGCGACGCGGCGGCGCTCACCACCGGAGAGGTGGGTGACGGGCTCGTCCGGCGGCGGGCAGCGCAGCGCGTCCATGGCCTGCTCCAGCTGGGAGTCGATGTCCCAGGCGTCGGCGGCGTCGAGCTCCTCCTGGAGCTTGCCCATCTCTTCCATGAGCTCGTCGGTGTAGTCGGTGGCCATCAGCTCGGCGACCTCGTTGTACCGGTTGAGCTTGGCCTTGACCGCCACGCCGGCCTCGACGTTCTCGCGCACCGTCTTGGTCTCGTCGAGTTCGGGCTCCTGCATGAGGATGCCGACCGTGGCGCCGGGCGCCAGGAAGGCGTCGCCGTTGTTGGCCTTGTCGATGCCGGCCATGATCTTCAGGACGCTGGACTTACCGGCGCCGTTGGGGCCGACGACACCGATCTTCGCGCCGGGCAGGAAGTTCAGGGTGACGTCGTCGAGGATGACCTTGTCGCCGTGCGCCTTACGGACCTTGCGCATCGTGTAGATGAATTCGGCCATGCCGTCGTCATGCCTTTCGTTGGCTGTTCGTCGTAGCGTTCTCGTCGCGCGCACCCCGACTCACTGGATCGGGCGCGGTCCCGCGAAAACTCGCTGACCATCCTAGGCAAGCCGCCAAATCGCCCGCTGGCGCGGTCGGGGCGCCGCCGCGTGGGGCGCCCCGACATTTGCCCTACGCCGACAGCACCAGCGCGTCCGAGTTCTCGGTCTCGGGCGGCTCCGAGGCCACCTGGGGCTGCTCCGGTTCGATCGGGCTCGGCCGCCGGGGATCGATCTTGACCTGGCAACGCGCCATGTCCGGACCGACGGACGTCGCCCTCACCTCCATCGATGACCGGCGGTTGCCCTCCTTGTCCAGGTACTCGTTGGTGAAGATGTAGCCGACGACCACCACCGGGTCGCCTTTGAACAACCGGCCTGCCACCCCGTCGGCCAGCCGGCCCCAGCAGTTGACCGTGACGTACAGCGAGTTGCCCGGCTCCCAGCCGTCGTCGGTCTTCTTCCGCGAATTGCTCGCCATCCGGAACGTCGCGAGGTTGCTCTCCCCGGCCCGGCGCGCGACGACGTCGGTGATCACGTTGCCGACCACGGTGAAGGGTGTCTCGAACATGTGCTTCTCCATCCATTTCGGTGTTGCCGGCGTTCTCGTCGGCCTGTGCGTCCATTGACCCGTCAGGCACCGACAAAAGAACCGGCGCCGCCCTCGGGGCGGCGCCGGTTGTGGATGAATCGCGAACTGTGGACAACCCGGGGTGGGACTCACCCGGCCCGGTTCACTCCGCCTCGATCGCCTTCTTGGACTTGCGCCGCTGCAGCTCACGGACATCGAACTTGATCCAGCCGATCGAGTCGACGGTCGCCATGTCCGCCAGGATCGCCCGCAGCTCGGCCAGGAATGCGGTGCGCCGCTCCTCCAGGTCGGGTGCCGCCTCC
The DNA here is from genome assembly GCF_045310825.1 of Mycobacterium sp. SMC-21. Classification (NCBI taxonomy): domain Bacteria; kingdom Bacillati; phylum Actinomycetota; class Actinomycetes; order Mycobacteriales; family Mycobacteriaceae; genus Mycobacterium; species Mycobacterium sp. SMC-21. The sequence goes on from NZ_JBJIAO010000040.1 coordinate 39,023, forward strand.
AGCAGTTTCTGGTCGGCCACCACCTGCCGCGCCGTCGTGAACAGCAGCGCCGACACCGACTCGTTGCTGCGGATCCGGCCCTGCGCGACGTACTGCCGGCCGACGCCGAGCGCCCTCTTGGTCAGGTCCTTCTCGCTGATGTCGGGCGGCGTGCCCCGCAACACGTCGGCGACCAGCTCGTAGGCCTCCAGGAACGGCCGCAGCATGGCGCCGGCGATGATCGGCCGTTTGGCCCGCAGCATCGCGTAGATGGCCTCGCCGCCCTCGGCCAGCTGCTGCTCACAGTTGTCCTGCCACGACATCTCTTCCAGGATGTGCTCGCGGAACGACGCCGAGTCGGCGAAGTAGAACTCGAACTTGAGCAGGTCGCGCAGCCGCATCACCTGGGCCCAGAACGCCCCCACCGGATCGGACTCCGCCTTTGCGGCGTGTGCCATGGCCAGCTCGACGATGGCGGTCTCGAGGAACGCGTCGATGGTCGTGTTGCGGTAGAACGCCGCCTCGTGCTCGTTCTCCGGCGCGATGTACCAGACCGGCTGGCGGCCGCTGTCCACCGCGGTCACCGGATGCCCGCCGGACATGGCGTCGAGCGTGGCCCGGACCCCCTCGGGGGTGCGGAGCCGCAGAACCGAGTTGGTCATCGGAATCTTCTTGCGCTCAAGGTAATCCAGCGCATCCTGCAGGGTGTGGTGCAACTGGTCGAGCGTCAGCGCCAGCCCGCGGGTGGTCAGCAGCAGTGCCGACACCAGAGCCGTGGCATTGATGGGCGTGGCCCGCAGGATGCGCCACGCCACCTCGAAAGCCATCTTCTGCAGCGCAAGGCGTTTGAGCGCGGGATCGGTGGCCACCGGACCGTCCGGCGGCCCCAGCTGTTCCCGCATCGACACCGCTTTGGGGAACCGCACATAGATCTTGCCGAAGTTCCGGTCGCCCTGTGCCTTGATGTAGTGGTACAGCCAGCTCAGGCCTTCGGGGGTCTTCTCACCGCCGCGGGCGTACGCGGCGTACTCGGCCGTCTCGTGCAACTGGTCGAAACTGATGGAGACGGGCTGCAGCAGGATGTCCTCGCTGCGGCCGTCGAGGTAGGCGTCGGCGACGTACGCCAGCAGACCGAGCTTGGGCGGCAACATCTTTCCGGTCCGGGAGCGCGTGCCTTCGATGGACCAGTTGAGATTGAAGCGCTTCTCCACGATGTACCCGACGTACTCCTTGAGGACGTACTTGTACAACGGGTCGCCGGCGATGTTGCGCCGGATGAAGATGACGCCGGAGTGCCGGAAGATCGGCCCCATCAGACCGAACGCCAGGTTGATGCCGGCGAAGGTGTGCACCGGCGGCAGGCGGTTCTCCTGCATCGCCACCGGGACGATCACGCCGTCGAGGTACGACCGGTGCGAGAACAGCAGCACGGCGGGGTGCAGCTCCAGCGCGTGCCGCATCGACTCGACCTGCTCGCGGTCGTAGTCCACGTTGGGGTCGAAACCCCGGCTGAAGATCGCGCGCCCGATCTTGGGGATGAAGTCGACGGAGAACCGGCTCCAGCCCGTCGACAGCTCGTCGAGCATCTCGCCGGCCTTCTCGACCGTCGCGCCCGGGATCTTCTCCAGGCCCTCCCGGAACCGGGCCGATGCCAGCACCTCGGGCTTGACCAGCCGGGGTGACTTGTATTCGGGCCCGAGCAGCCGCAACTCCACCCGCTCGATGGCGAGCTGTGCGCGGCGCAGCACGAATCGCGCGAATTCCCTTGGGTTTTCGGCGGTCGTGGTGTCTTTCCACTGCTGCCGCAGCTGGCCCACCGTGGCGGGCTCACCGGCCACCACCCGGGCCCGCAGCGGGTCCTTGCGCAGGATGCGGCGCTGCAGCAGCTCCGGCGGCCGGTACCGGTCGCGGCCGGAGATCAGCGAGACGATCTTGGAGCGCGTCGGCAGACCGGCGGGCACCCAGAACACTCGAACGGGAACCACCGAACGGCTTTCGTCGGCGCCGAGCAGTTCCACCAGCCGGGCCAGCGTGCCGGGCGACGGCTCGCCCTCGGTCGGCAGCCGGAGCACCTCGAGGCGGGTATCCGGATGCTGCTTGCGTTGATGGGCCAGCCAGTCGTTGAGCAGGTCCCACTCGGCCGCGGAGCCGACCGCGGTCAGCACCAGCGCGTCGTCCGTCGGGTCGAAGCTGGCGAGGTCGTCAGCGGTGTGCTTCACCGTCGGCCCTTGGCGCTGCGCGGCGCATCGCCGCTGTCGTCGGGCGAGTCCCCGGGTTCGGCCGGCGCCGCCGACCGGTGGTACAGCGGATTGTCGGGCACGCTGTCGTGCGGCCATTTTCGGAGGGTGTCGAGATAGAGCTGACGCACTTCCGCGATGCGCTCCGACAGATCGTCGAGCGTCCAGTCCTCGACCGAGATCGGCGGATAGACGACGACGTCGACCTTGCCCGCGTGGAAGGTCGACGAATCGCGCGCGGCGATCACCTCCGCGTTGCGGATCACGATCGGCACGACGGGGATACCAGCGGCCATGGCCATCCGGAACGGCCCCTTCTTGAACTCGCCGACCTCGGTGGTGTCCAGGCGGGTGCCCTCGGGTGCGATCAGGATCGAAAGGCCTTTACGGGCAAGCTCTTCCATCTTGTGCAGGCTCTCGATGGCCGAGGCGGGATCATCGCGGTCGATGAACGCGGCGTCCATCACCTTGCCGATGGTGCCCATGATCGGGTTGCTCTCGAGCTCCTTCTTGCCCACCGAGGTGAAGTTGTCGCTCACCAGGGCGCCGGCGATCATCGGGTCGGCCTGATTGCGGTGGTTGAAGATGAACACCGCGGGCCGTTGCGCCCGCAGGTTCTCCGCGCCGAGCACGTTGAGGTCGATGCCGAGCGTCGCCATCAGCGCCTTGCTCCACGCCGAGGTGAAGAAGTTGACGCCCGTGCGCCGGTTGCCGGTCAACAGGCCGAGCCCGAGGGCACCGGCGGCGACCGGTGCCAGCGACGCGATGCCGGCGAAGGTCCGCAGCTGCGCGATGGGACTGCTGCCACTGCGGCTGGAGAACTTCAGCACCGGCCAACCACGTTTGGCGGCAACAGATTCCAGCTTGGCAGCCGGGTTGGTGGGCCGGGGATTGCCGACCAGGTACATCAGCGCGACGTCTTCGTCACCGTCGGCGTAGAAGTAGCTCTTCGCCAGATCGACACCGTTGTTCGCCGCGAAATGCTGTGCGGCGTTGGCCTTTCCGGGGCCCCACAGCACCGGCCTGACGACCTCACCGGTGATGAGTCCGTCCTCGTCGGTCTCGAACTTGTTGCACAGCACGTTCTTGATGCCGAGGAAGTTCGCCACGGGTTCCACCTGGACCGTCAGCGCCGACGAGCTCAACACGACGGTGTGCCCGCGCGCCTGGTGCGCACGGACGAGCTCACGCATCTCGGGATAAATCCGCTTCTTGATGTGCTGGATGAACAACCGCTCGCCCAGCTCGTCGAGGTCGCTGAGCGAATTGCCGTTCAGCATCCGCGCGCCCCGGCCGATGAGGTCCTCGAACTCGGCGCGGCCCAGTTGGTGGTTCACCGCGGCCTGCACCATGCCGATGAATTCACCGACGCCCATCTGGCGGCGGCGCAACCGGTCCTGCGTCATGATCACGCCGGTGAACCCGGCCACCAGGGTGCCGTCCATGTCGAAGAACGCGCCGACCTCCGGCCCTTCGGGGCTGGCCAGAATCTCCGCCACCGAGCCCGGCAGCCGGGCGTTGCGGAACTCACCCGCGTAGTCGTCGTCCGAACTCATTGTGCGGCACCCCCGTTCACTGCCGACTCGGCCTGTTCGTCTGACAACTCGAACGACGCCGGAATGGCTCGGCCGTCCCCGCCGAGGGCCAGCACCTCGTTGAATCCGTCGAGCAGGCAGCGGGCCCACAGCTCGGGATCATTGATGGATGCCCGGTCATAGCGGGTGCTGATGGTGACCCAGCCGCTGCGGGAGATGAGCACCGCCATCATCGCGACGCCGGGCAGCGGACCGATTCCGTAGTGCCGCACCACTTTTGCGCCCGCGATGTACGTGTCGACCGGAGGACCGGGCACGTTGCTGGCCTGCACATCGGAATTGACCACCGAACCGGCCATGGATTCCAGCAGCGGATCCGGCACCAGGTTCAGCAGCGGCGCGACGACGCCCACGACCTCGATGGCGCGCTCCTCGCGCTTGCGGGTCATCTGGGCGCGCACCTTCTGGATGCGCTTGCGCGGGTCGACGACGCCGATGGGGGCGGCGATGTTCACGCCGGCAAATCTGTTGCCACCGGCGGGATCCGAGTCGGAGCGAACGTTCACCGGCACCGCCATGGGAAGCGACGCCACCGGGACGCCCTTGGCCTCGTGGTAGCGGCGCAGCGCGCCGCACAGCGCGGCGAGGTACGCATCGTTGATGGAGCCCTCGGCGGCCTTGGAGGCCTTGTGCAGATCGCTGAACTTGATGTCGATCGCCTCGCTGCGCGACGCCAGACCACGGCGCCGCAGCACCGGCGACGGCGGCGCCGCGGGCGTCATGACCCGCCGGCTCGAGCGGACGTAGTCGACCACCCCGCCGACCGCGTCGGCCGGATCCCGCACCATGCGCCCGAGCAGCCCCGCCGCGCCGCGGGTCACATCGAGCACGTTGTTGGCGATGCCCTTCGGCAGCGCGTTGATGCCTTGGCGCGCAAGGTCATTCGGCGACAGGTCTTCGGGGATCGGCAACGGCGCCGACGGCCTCGGCGCGGGATCCCGCTCGAGGTCGTAGAGGTTCGCGAACATCTCCATGCTGCCGACACCGTCGGTGACGGCGTGGCTCATGTGCACGATGTTGGCGGCCCCACCGCCCGGCAGCCCTTCGACCAACGTGGCCGTCCACAGCGGACGGGAGATGTCGAGCGGCGACTGCAGCGCCAGCTCGGCGAAATCGAAGACCTCGCGCAGCGTGCCCGCGCCCGGGGCACGCACGCGGCGCACGTGAAAATCCAGATTGAAGTCGGGATCGACGACCCAGCGCGCCGCCGCCGTCGGCAGGCTCGGCATCACGACCTTCTGCCGCAGGCGGATGGCCTTGCGGGACGCCTGCTCGAACCGCGCGCGGTACCGGTCCCAGTCCGGGGTGACGTCCAGCAGTTCGACGCCCATGATGCCGGACCGCGTGCGGGGATTGGCCTCCCCGCGATGCATCAACTGATCAACCGCACTCAACTCTTCGGGCAACCCGGCCGTGTCAAAGTCCGGCACGTCGCTCATGGCTGTCGCTCTCCTCCGTCGTTGCCCAGCGCTGGACCCTAACGCTAGTCCGCCGCCGGGGAGGGTGCGGGCAATACGGCTGTTGCCATGGCCACTGTGCAGAGGCGTCATCGGGCTACGGCGAGTGCGTTGCCTTCACATCTGCGCGGTTGCGTATCGTTTACGTGCCCCCGTGGCGCAATGGATAGCGCAGCGGATTTCTACTCCGTAGGTTGCAGGTTCGAGTCCTGTCGGGGGCGCTCACCCGTCTCGGCCTCGATGACCGTGCGCGACGGCGCCGTCCGCTCCCACAGCACCGCCCCGACGCACGCCGTGACGACCCAGCCGGCGCCACTGATGCCGCACCACGTGAGCAGCGCCATCGCCACGCCGATCGGCCCGAAGTCGTCCCACCCGCGTAGCAGCGGCGGGAAGATCATCCGGGCGGCCAGCGGCAGGATGGTGCCCTCGATGACGACGCCCGCCAACCCCGCGAGCAGCAGCGCACGCCAGGCGCGGCCGCCGTCGCGCACGAGGAGCGCCGGGGTGATCGTCCAGAAGATCCAGACCGGGATCAGCGACACGGCGAAGAGCAGAATCTGACTCCACCCGTGGTGCTCGGCACCGAACGCGATCCGTTCCCGGACCCCGATCATCGTCAGATACAGGACGAACCACGTCACGCCGCGCCACAGCTTGCCGCCCCAGCCGAACGGTTCGCGGCGCCAGGCCTTGGCAAAGATGCCGGCAATGGTCATCGACATCGGGATGCCCCACACCAGGGGCCTTGCCCCCATGTAGTGGACACGGGATTTGTGGTTACGCGGCTACTGGCAGCGTAGCCGGTGTTAGGGTCCTT